>NZ_VDEK01000015.1:0-83700 GCF_007668225.1 Cereibacter sediminicola
GCCGAGGCATTCGCCTTAGCGGCTTAACCTGTGCAGATTCCGCTGGGTCGATACATCCAGGAATTGGAGCATCTCAGCCATCCTGACGCATGATGTCCGTGATGAGCACGTTCGTGACCTTCGAACCCACCACGGAAACCGCCACTTCCAGCAGAGCGCGTCGCAGGGATACGAGCCTTGCAGCTTCGGTGAACGAGCCCCGAAACCCGCCCGTGTTCGCGTGGTTGAACAGAACACCCAACATGCCGTCGCGCAGCTTTGGCTCGACTGCATAAACTTCCTGGCCGATCCCTTGCGGAACCTCGAGGCTGAGCGACAGGATCACCATTGAGGCCACGCGATCCTTCTCCACAATAGGGACGATGAACTGGTTGTTCAGCTTGACGTATTCCGGCTGTTCGGCGGGATCGACGGAACGGGGTGCGACCGGCCGGGCGTCATCCTTTTCCGAATGGACCACCTCGGCGTCTTCGGACGGGGATGGTGAGGCATCGGGCCGGAGCAGGATGCCGCCGCCGATGCCGGCAGCGAGCCCCAGGACCGCCAGAAGAAGGGGCAGGACAAGACGCAGCATGTCAGAACGGCAGAATGATGTCGGCCACCTGCTGGCCGTATCGCGGTTGCTGGACATCGGTGATCTGCCCGCGCCCGCCGTAGGATATGCGGGCTTCGGCGATCTTGTCGTAGGTGATCTCGTTCTGGCGCGAGATATCGCCGGGCCGGACATAGCCCGTGACGATCAGCTCGCGCAGCTCGTAGTTCACGCGCACCTCCTGCTGGCCCTGAATGCGGAGCACGCCGTTCGGCAGTTCTTCGACCACGGTTGCCGCAACCCGCAATGTCAGCTTCTCCTTCCGGCGCACCGAGCCGTCGCCCGAGTAGCTGGAGGAGGAACTCGTCGAGACCGCATCCTCCATCGACGCCCCGTCGGGGAGATGTCGGTCGATCCGCTGGGGGATGCCGAAGAAGGACGGCAGCCCCAGGCTCTCGCCTCCCGAGCGGCTGCGGCCGGTGGAGTTCGAGATCTCGGCCCGGTCGTCGATCTCGATGGCAACGGTCAGGATGTCTCCGCGGCGACTGGCCCTGCGGTCTCCGAGCAGCGAGGCGCGGTCCCCCGCCCAGAGCGACGAACCCGCCGTAGGCCCCGGATTCCCGAGGTTCTCCGGGATCGGCAGGGCATACATCGCGTGATACTGGAACGTTTCGTCCGCCGGGCTGAAGGAGGGCGCCTTGCCCACTTCGGCAAGCCGTCCGCAGGAGGGGAGGGCGAGGAGCAGCAGGAGCAGGTGTCGCATGATTGTCCCTTCAGGAGCCGGGGCCGACATGCACCGAGCCATCATCGGCAATGCGGCCGGACACGGTGGAGCGGGAGGAAAGGTTCATGACCCGGATCACGTCGCCCACGCCGCCGCGGGCGAGGGCCCGTCCTTCGGCGCGGATCTCGAGTGATCCGAGGCTGTAGGTCAATGGCACGATCTGGTTGCGGTGGACGATCCCGGGCGGGCCAACGTCGCCGATCCCGACCGGGCGGCCTGCGTAGAGTGTGACCCGCGCCTCGAGGCCGATGGCCTGTGCAAGTTCCGAAAGCGCGCCGGGCAGGGTCTCGGGTCTGAGAGCGAGATCCCCGGGTGCCAGCACTTCCAGTGCGCGGATGGTGCGGGTGGCCACAACCGTGTCGGCCGGCGCGGGTGAGGCGAGACAAAGGAGCAGCAGGACCCAGCGCATCACTTCACCTGCGCCGTTGCCGCGAGCATCTGGTCGGCTGCCGTGATGACCTTGGCATTCAGCTCGTACCCGCGCTGCGCCTTGATGAGTTCGGTGATCTCCTGCACGGAATCCACCGAGCTTTCCTCGAGATAACCTTGCCGCAGCGTGCCGAAGCCGTCCTCTCCGGGTGTTCCGGCGATCGGGGCGCCGGAGGCGGCCGTTTCCACGAAGAGGTTGGAGCCGATGGCCTCCAGACCCTTCTCGTTGGCAAAACCGCTGAGCGTGATCTGCCCCATCAGCTGAGGCTGGACCTGACCGCTGAAATAAGCCCACACCTCTCCAGAGCCGTTGATCGCAACGCTCGCGGCATCCTCGGGGATGGTGATGCCGGGGGCGACCTCATGGCCGTCGGAGGTCACGACAAGCCCCTCTCCGCTGCGCTTGAGAGCCCCGTCGCGCGTATAGGCGGACTGGCCGGAGGGGAGCGTGACCTCGATGTAGCCGCGCCCGTCGATCGCCAGATCGAGGTCGCCGCGAGTCTGGGCGAGGGCGCCCTGCGAAAGCACGACGGACACGGCCGACGGGCGCACGCCCATCCCGAGTTGCACGCCGGTGGGAAGCATCCGCCCGTCCTCGGCGCTGACGGTGCCGGGGCGGACCATCTGCTGGTAATGGAGGTCGGCAAAGTCCGCGCGGCGAGAATTGTAGCCGGTCGTGGACATGTTCGCGAGGTTGTTCGAGATGACATCGACGCGCGTCTGCTGCGCGCTCATCCCGGTGGCTGCGATCTGAAGCGCCTTCATCGGCTGTCTCCGAGGATTCTGACGGTGTTGCGGATCCGGTCGTCCTCGCGGTCGAGGAAGCCCTGGCCCAGTTCGTAGGCGCGCTGCACCTCGATCATCCGCGAGATTTCAGAGATCGGGTTGACGTTCGACTCCTCGAGCGAGCCCTGGATGAGCGAAGCGCCGGGCGCGGGCTCTACCCCCGCTTTGGCCGAGAAGCGCGTGCCGCCTTCGTGTCGAAGGTCGAGAGGCTCGGTCGGTTGCCAGAGCCCGATCCGGCCGATCGGCTGTCCCCCGGACGAGAGCGTGCCATCGCTGGCAAGAACCACGTCCCGGGCATCGGGCGGGATGAAGATCGGCGCGCCGCCCTCATCGAGCAACCGGTTGCCGTCGCTGTCCACCAGTTCGCCCTCCGCGTCGGGCGTGAAGCTTCCGGCACGGGTGAGTTGCTCGCCCTGCGGTGTCTCGATCAGGAAGAACCCGTCTCCCATGATGGCGAAATCGAAGGTGGCGCCCGTATGGGTGAGACCGCCCTGGGCAAGATCGACCTGCCGCGCGCTGGCACTGGCCATCGAGAGGGAGGCTTCGCCTTCAAGCCGTTTCACATGTTCGGTGAAGATCACGCCCTCGCGCCGGAACCCTGTGGTGGAGAGGTTGGCGATGTTGTTGGCAATGCTCTGCATCTCGCGCATGAGGCCGGACTGGCGCGTGAGGGTGGTGTAGCCGGCAGCGTCCATGTCAGCCTCCCTCGATCCGCGGAATGATCCCCTCGATGAAGAAGGCGACGAGGGTCGTGGTCATGAAGCTCATCGAGACCCAGAAGACGAGGAGCATGGCGCCCACCTTGGGCACGAAAGTCAGCGTCATTTCCTGCACGGAGGTCAGGGCCTGCAGGATGCCGATCGCGACGCCGACGACGAGCGCCACGGTGAGCAGCGGCGCCGAGATGAGCACCGCGACCCAGAGGCCCTGACGGAGCGCGTCGTAAAGCCCGGCCTCGGACATCAGACCGGCATCCTCAGGATTTCCTGATAGGCTTCGACCACCTTGTCCCGCAGGGTGACGGCCGTTTCGACCGCCGTCTGCGAGGCCGCCAGTGCTTCGACCAGGGCATGGGGATCGGCCTTTCCGGTCATGGCCGCCCGCGCCGTCTCCTCGCCGTGGGCGAGGGTCTCGGTAAAACTTTCTGCGGCACGGTTGAGCGCCGCCGCCACGCCGATCGAGGGCGCCTCCGGCGCCGTCGCGAGTCTGGCCCTTGTGTAGGTCTGTGCCGCGACCGAGGTGCTGATGTCCATTCTGGAGTCCTTTCTATCGACGCAGGAGGTCGAACAGGCTCTGCGTCATCTGCCGCGCCTGATCGAACATCCGAAGATTCGCCTCGTAGCTGCGCTGCGCTTCGCGCGCGTCAGCGATTTCCACCACCAGATCGACGTTGGACCCGTCGTAATATCCGGTGTCATCGGCCATCGGATGGCCGGGATCGTACATCTTCTGCAGACCGCTCTGGTCCAGGCGGACCGGGCCGGTAGACACGAGACCGCTGTCCGGCTCGGACTGGAAGCTGACGGTCTTGCGGTGAAATCCGGGCGTATCGACGTTCGCGATGTTCTCGGACACGTGGCGCAGGCGCAGGGCCTGTGACCGCATGCCCGAGGCCGAAAGCGAGAGCGACTGGCTGAGATCGCTCATGCTCAGGAACTCCGACCGAGGCTGGTGCGGATCAGGCGCGAGCTGCTCTGGTAGATCGAGAGCGCCATCTCGTGCTGCTGCCGGGCCGACACGGCCTTGACCATCTCTTCCTCGAGCGACACCGAGTTTCCGTTGGGCGCGGCGGTGCCCTTCATCTCGACCGGCACGGGCTCTGCCGCGACCGCCGCTGCCGATCGCAGATGGCCGACCCGCGTGTTTCGCAGCCCCGTCCTGCCATCGGCGTAGCTCTCGAAATCCGGGAGATCGCGGGCGCGGTATCCGGGCGTATCCGAGTTGGCGACATTTCGGGCGATCACATCCGTCCGTGCGCCGGCGTGTCTGGCCATGGCCTGCGCCATTCTGACGAGTTCGAGCTTTTCGAACATCAGGGCTTCTCCCTCGACTGGTTTCATCAAGGCTTAAGGTCGATTCCTTTAGAAAGGGTAAGGCGCGAACAAAGAGGGATCGGATGTCTGGCGAATTCGAAGGACTCATCTCGGAAATACGGGCGGTCCCCATCAGCCGCCGCTACGGGCGCGTGACCGGGATCGCGCGCGGGACGATCTCGGCCACCGGTCTGACCAGCAGCGCAGGCCTGGGCGACCGGGTGATCGTCCACGGGACAAACGGGGAGATCGGGGGAGAGGTGCTGCGCCTCTCACAGCAAGAGGTGACGATTCTGCCGGACGCGGCGATCGAGGGTCTGAGCATCGGCGATCAGGTCGAGCTGGTGGGCTCGGCCGAGATCGCGCCCGACGACAGCTGGATCGGACGGATCGTGGACCCGCTGGGCCGGCCGCTCGATGGGCGGCCTCTGTTCCGGGGGCCGATCGCGCGGCCCTTGCGCGCGCCGGCGCCTCCGGCGGCCCGCCGCCGGAGCCTCGGGCCGCGGTTGCCCACCGGGGTTGCGGTCTTCGACACGATGCTGCCGCTCGTGCAGGGCCAGCGGATTGGCCTCTTTGCCGGTTCGGGCGTCGGAAAATCCTCGCTTCTGGCAAAGTTCGCGCGGGGCGTCGGGGCGGATGTGGTGGTCATCGGACTGATCGGCGAGCGTGGCCGCGAACTGCGCGACTTCACCGAGCGGGTGCTGGGAGCAAGGGGGATGGCGCGCTCGGTGGTCGTCACGGCCACCTCGGACCAGTCGCCACTCATGCGCCGACGGTGCGGCTGGGCCGCGATGGCGGTGGCCGAGCATTTCCGCGATCAGGGGCTGCATGTTCTATTGCTGGCCGATTCGATCACCCGTTTCGCCGAAGCGCATCGCGAGGTTGCGCTCGCGGGAGGCGAAGAGGCGAGCATGCGGGGCTTTCCGCCCTCGACGGCCCACACCATCATGTCCCTTGCCGAGAGGGCGGGGCCGGGGGCCGAGGGGACGGGCGATATCACCGCGGTGTTCTCGGTGCTGGTGGCGGGCTCGGACATGGAAGAGCCGGTGGCGGACATCCTTCGCGGGGTGCTCGATGGCCATGTGGTGATGGATCGCCGGATCGCCGAGCGTGGCCGGTTCCCGGCGATCGACCTGCTGCGCTCCGTGTCGCGCAGCCTGCCCGATGCCGCGTCGGAGCCGGAAAACGACCTCATCGCCGAGGCGAGGCGCCTGCTCGGCGCCTGGGATCGGGCGGAGATGATGATTCAGGCCGGTCTCTACGCGAAGGGATCGGATCCTCAGGTGGATGCGGCCATCCGGGTCTGGCCTGCGCTGGATGGCTTTCTGGCCGAGGATGCGCCGGACGGCATCGAGACGAGCTTCCGGCGCCTCGCGGCCTGTCTGGGTCGCTAGGGGGACAGGTCAGAGCCGCTGGCGTGGCGGCGGCTCGGGCGGTCTTTCGGCGCGCCGCCCCTGATCGTCATAAACCACGACGACGCCCGATGCCGCCTGACGGATCTCCGCGAGTCGGCGGCGCGCCGCGCGCACGCCGCGCGAAGCGGCCTCGAGGCAGCCGAGGTTTCGTGATGCCAGCGCCCGCACCCGGTGCGCCTCTTCGGCGGTTGCGGGCGGCTGGCGTTCCATCGCGTCGGCCAGCCCGCTTTCAAGATCGGCAAGTCCGGCGAGATCTCCTGCCATCACCTTCTGGCGCATGTCCTCCAGCAAGTGCTCCAGCAGAAGCGGGGTCGAATCAGAGCGCATCGTCCATCCCTCTGGTCAGCGAACGGTAGAAATGCTCCGCCAGCCCGATCCCGCCGGCGCGCACCATTTCCGTAGCCTGCTCTCTGCGCAGAAAGGAGCCGAACTGCTCTTCGCCGCACCCCCCTCCGAAGGAGGCGGACAGGGCGCCGAGCCCGGTGTGCCCGAGCATCTCTGACAGGAATGCGGATTCCAGTTCCTCCGCCTTCTGGCGAAGGATCTGCCGCGGATGCGGCGCCTCCCCGATACCGGCCGGAATCGCGATCGACATGCATATGCTCCTTTCGTTCCTCATTTATCGGATCCTGCCCGCGAGGAGTAAATGTTCGGTAATTCCTTCCTGCAAAAACGGGAATCAGGCGACAGAAGGTCCGGACAGTGGAAATCGGTTCATTCCCGCAGGTGGTTCACGGTCCCGAAACCCTGCCCAAGGTGGCAGGGAGTCGGGAAAGGGGCGATGCGTTCGCGGCCCTTGTGGGGGGGCCATGTCATGGCCTCGTCCCTGACGGGGTGGCGCTTGCGCTGCCTGTAGATCCGGTTGACGCGGTCAGGGGGAACGTTCCCTTGTCGGAAGGCGGGGCTGATGCCGGAGCAATCGGCGGCGCGTCGGCCCGTTTGCCGGCTCGTTCCGATGCACCGCGGACGCGAGCAGGGCCTCACGAAACTTCGGCTCGGGGTGTCGGGGGCGCGGGTGAACCGTGCCCGGAGGGACTTCTGCCACCCATGGTCCTGGCCCCGGCTCCATCCGACACGTCGATCTCTGCGGCGGAGCCCGAAGCCTCATGCGAGGGCGCTGAGCTTGGGCAGGATCGTGTCCCGAGTGCGACTCGGGCTGCGCCGCAGGAAGGTGGGATCAAGGATGTCCTCCCACAAGGCGCTGGCTCGTCGGCCGCAGGCTCTGACCCCGTTGGGGAAGGGGCACCTCGGCTGTCAGATCTGCATGAGTATCCTGACGTCCTCCCCGGCCTCTCGCCGCAGCCGGCGAGTGCTCATGAACCTGCGCGCCATGCTCTCGCAATGGGGAGGGCCACAGCCATGCCTTCCGATGGCGACCCAGAGCCGCGGTCTCCTCACGATGGCTCGAACGCCCTGTATGAGCTGGGCAGGGCGGATGCAGATGGGCGAGGAGAATCGCTGTTGATTGCCGATGAGCCTTGCCATGATCAAGTGGATGAAATGCACCCTTGGCCTGATCTCATTGCTTCCGCACCAGAACGGTTAGTAAGTCCCAACCCTGTCTCAGAGGAGCAAGAGACGGGGCTTCCTCTCAGGAACCTCAACGTCTTCTATGAACTTGAACGGACCAACGGAGGTGGGGGTGCACCTATGCGCCACACTTCCGACCCTTCCGAAGGAGACGCGGATGAGATCCGCACTTGGCCCTCCATCTTGGAAGTTGCGCCAGAACGGCGGATGCGCGCCAGCTCCCACGTGGGAAGGGATCTTGAGACGCGGCCACCTAGGCACGCCTCGCACACCCTGCACGAGCTGGGCAAGCCTGATGCCGAAGGGCGCGAAGAACCGTTATGGAGTGCCCACCCCTCCCAAGGCCGAATGGGCGTTCTTCATCCTTGGCCTGAGGCGCCTGTGTCCGCTCCAGACCGGTCGGTGCGCACGGACTCTCTCGTCGGGAAGGAAGCGACGGCGCTTCCTGCGGACAATCTCAGCGCCTCCCATGAGCCTGAACGCATCAACAGGGGTGGTGGTGCACAGATGCATCATGCTGACGGCTCATGCGAAGACGACGCGGTTGATTTTTGGGATGGGTCTGCTGCCCTTGCTTCTGCACCAGAGGGCTTGGTGCGCACGAATCCTCTTGCCGAACGGGAACTTGAGACGCGGCTTCCTCAGGATGGCCGGAACGCCCCGCATGAGCTGGGCAGAGCTAATGCCGACGGGCCGGTGGAAACGCTGCCGCGGGCCGACGGCCCAATTGAAGGCCTTACGGGTGGCGTCCGTGCTTGGCCCGATCTGGTTGTTTTTGCTCCAGAGGCGTCGGGGAGCCGATCTCCTTCTGTCTCGGCAGGCGGGCCATCTTCAGCGCGCGCGCGTCTGGTCACGCCTGTCGAGGGAACTGAACGGCGGATTGCTCCGGCCGACTTGATCATCCAACGAGAGTCCATTGGCGTAGACGCACGCGTATTTTCCCCCGAACAACATTTCGCAGATTCGGCTGAACGTGACCTGGCCCATGCTCTGCCTCAGCCGCACTCCATGCCAGCGGCGGCGACGCTTGCAGGTGCCGCCAGTTGCATTGAGGCCCGAACGGCAGGGGGTGAGCCTTCGCCGCTCGCGCCATTCGGCAGCGCGGCCTCCGCAGATCCCGGTGACGCCCCGGCGCTCGTCCAAGCGGAAGGGGAGCGGCGGTCGAGGGAGCGTGACATGCGGGTGGAGGCGCAGAAGTCCGGGCCTGAGACAGGCCAACCGGCAGCACTCGACGCGGCTTCAGAAGAACAGGCAAGGGTCGAGCCGAGGCCAGCTGCACATGATGCTGCCGGGAAGCTGGAGCGGCGTTCGGACGACATGGCGGAACGCCAGGCTCAGGGCTCGACCGCTGCGGCGACTGAGGCCCTGCCTGTGATGGCGCCGAAAGGGGTCGGGCTTCAATGGACGGCGGCCGCTGATGACCGGCGTCAGTGGGCTCTGCCGCCAGATACTCGGGTGGAGGTCCATGCCGTGCGTGCCTCAGCCTCCGACACGGGGGCGTCTCCCCCTGCGGTGGCCGTTTCCGTCGAACACCATGGGAATCCGGGCCAGCGAGAAGCGGCAATGATGCCAAGCGTATGGCCGGAAAAGGACATATCGGGCAAGCGTAGGGATCTGCACCTCGATCCTGGACAGGAACCTTTGACCGAGCGGCTGCCTGTGTCCCCAGACCCTGCGGGCGCGACTCCGGCTGCAATTGGCGCAGATGCGGCGGCCCGCCCCGACGTCATGCCCGAAGCGGAGCGGCTGCCCGGACCTGCACAGGTGGCATCTCCCGCTGGAGCCGAGCCCCGGCCCGCCGCCGAGCCCGCGCGCCTTGCCGGCCATGCGCCTCCGCCTTATGTGCCCGTGGCCGGTGTGTCCGCTGCCCCGGCCGGAGAGGATGCCGTCGAGGTCGTGCTGCAGCCTGACGACATCGGGCAAATCAGGATGACGATGGCGCAGGACGGCGATCACCTTCGGGTTCTCGTGCAGGCGGATCGGGCCGACACGCTCGACATGATGCGCCGCCACGCCGACCTGCTGGGCGCCGAGTTCAGGCAGGCCGGATTCTCTGGCGCATCGCTCAGTTTCGGCGGCCGCGAGGGACGGCCTCCGTCCCGTCAGCCGGCCGGCGTGAGCGGCGAAGTCGCCGAAGTGCAACCCGCGGTCACCGCAACACCCCAGCCGAGATCCGGCCTCGACCTGCGCATTTAGGAGTTTCCATGGAAGTCAGCAGCGCCACCTCCTCGACGGCCGGTCCCGCCTCGGCGAGCGGCAGTTCCACAACTTCGGACTACGAGACGTTCCTGCGGATGCTCACGACGCAGCTGCGGAATCAGGACCCGCTGAATCCGATGGAGTCGGATGATTTCGCCATGCAGCTGGCCACCTTCTCGGGGGTCGAGCAACAGGTGCGCACGAACCAGATCCTCACGGGCATGAGCGGATCCTTCGGCGCCATGGGGCTGTCGGAGCTTGCGGGCTGGATCGGCCGTGAGGCAAGGGTCGAGGCGGCGGCGTGGTTCGATGGCGCGCCCGTCACGATTGCGCCGGAGCCTGCGGCCGGGGCCGACAGCATGAAGCTCATCGTGCGGAGCGCGGATGGAAAGATCGTTTCGCAAGAGACGGTTGCGGCCGGCGCGGGGCAGCTCGAATGGGCTGGCACGGATGCGGCGGGCGAGCCGCTGCCCGATGGCGCCTACAGCTTTTCGCTGGAGAGCTACCTGAAGGACAAACTGCTCGCCACCGCGCCGGCCAAGGTCTATGCCGGCATCGTCGAGGCCCGCAGTGGCAGCGACGGCACGACGCTGGTCCTCCGTGGGGGGATCGAGGTTCCGGCTTCCTCCGTCACCGCGCTGCGTGACGCTTCGGGCTCATAGCAGGCTGCCAATCCAGACCCCGGCTGCGGTCAGCCCGGCCCCGGCCAGCATCCAGACGAGCGGATGGGTCTCGCGCCGCGGGGGCTCTTCGATCTCGGGATGGCTCTGCCGGATCAGCTGGGCCTCGACGAGGCGCGGCAGGCGGGGGCCGAACCGGCCGAGAATCCGGGCCGTTCGCACCAGATCACGCGCCACCGCACGGGGACCGACATTGTCGCGGATGTAATCCTCGACAATGGGGCGGGCGACTTGCCAGATGTTGATGTGCGGGTCGAGCGAGCGCGCCACGCCTTCGACCACCACCATCGTCCGCTGAAGCAGGATAAGCTCGGTCCTGGTCTCCATGCCGAAACGTTCGGTCACCTCGAACAGGTAGGCGAGCAGCCGCCCCATCGAGATCCGCGAGGCCTCCATGCCGAAGATCGGCTCTCCCACCGCACGAAGCGCGCGGGCGAACTCGTCGATGTCGCGGTCGGCCGGGACATAGCCCGCCTCGAAATGGACCTCGGCCACCCGTCGATAGTCGCGCTGGATGAAGCCGAAGAGGATCTCGGCATAGACCCGGCGGGTGTATTCGTCGAGCCGCCCCATGATCCCGAAGTCATAGGCGATGATGTCGCCATTGGCCGCGACCTTCATGTTGCCCTGGTGCATGTCGGCGTGGAAGAAGCCGTCGCGCAGCGCATGGCTGAGGAAGAGCGCGAGCACCCGCGTCCCGAGCGCCGTTCGGTCGTGCCCGGCCGCGTCGAGCGCCACATTGTCGGCCAGCGAGATGCCCTCGGCCCAGCCGATGGTCATCACCTGCCGGGCCGACAGGTTCCAGACCGGCTTCGGCACCTGGAAGCCGGCGTCCTTCTCGGTGTTGGCGGCAAATTCCCCGGCGGAGGCCGATTCGAGGCGGAGGTCCAGCTCGCCGTTCACCACGCCCTCGAAGTGGCGGATCACTTCGGTGGGGCGCAGACGGCGCGAGGAGGGCGAGAGGATCTCGATGATCCGCGCGGCCAGGTAGAAGGCGTCGATGTCGGTGCGGAAGGCGCGCTCGATGCCGGGGCGCAGCACTTTCACCGCCACCTCGACCCCGGTATCGGCCAGGCGGGCGCGGTGCACCTGCGCGATCGAGGCGGCCGCGACGGGTTCGGAGAACTCCGAGAAGACCCGATCCACCGGAACGTGCAGCTCCTCCTCGATCAGCGCCTTGGCGACATCGATCGGGAAGGGCGGCAGCTTGTCCTGCAGATACTGGAGTTGCAGCGCCATCTCGGGGCCCACCACGTCGGGGCGGGTCGAGAGGATCTGGCCGAACTTGATATAGGCCGGGCCGAGGGCCGTCAGCGCGCGGGTGGCCGGCGGCAGCGCCGGGTCGCCGGGCAGGCCGAGCCACGCGAAGGGCCAGCCGAGCACGCGCGCCACCACCCTCAGGTTCGCCGGAGCATCCATGGCCTCGAGTATGGCGCCGATGGCGCCCGTGCGCTCCATGGTGGCGGCGGTGCGAACCAGCCGCCAGATGTTGTGGGGACCCTTCAAGTCAGATCTTCCAGCCGGAATGCAGCGCGGCGATGCCCATCGAGAGGTTGCGGTATTTCACCAGCCCGAAGCCCGCCTTGCGGATCATCCCCGCGAAGGTCTCCTGATCGGGGAACTTGCGGATGGATTCCACAAGATATTGATAGCTGTCGCGGTCGTTGGCCACGATCTGCCCCATGACCGGGATCACGTTGAAGGAATAGCGGTCGTAGGCCCATTGCATCGCCGGGTTGGGCAACTGGCTGAACTCCAGCACCATGAGCCGCCCGCCGGGCTTCAGCACGCGGAAGGCCTCGTTCAGCGCGTCCTGAACGCGGGTCACGTTGCGGATGCCGAAGCTGATCGTATAGACGTCGAAGGTGTTCGAGGCGAAGGGCAGCGCCATCGCATCGCCCACCACCCAGTCGAGCCGGTCGGCCATCTGCGCGGCGTCGGCGCGCTGGCGCCCCTCGACCAGCATCGACTCGGTCATGTCGCAGACGGTCGCATGGGCCCCCGGCGCCCGCTTGAGGAAGCGGAACGAGATGTCGCCCGTGCCCCCCGCCACATCGAGAAGTTTCTGCCCCGGCCGCGGCGCGAGCCAGTCCATCATGGCGTCCTTCCAGAGCCGATGGATGCCGCCGGACATCAGGTCGTTCATGATGTCGTATTTCGAGGCCACGCGGGTGAAGACCCCATGAACCATCCCGGCCTTCTCGCCTTCCGGCACGGTGCGGAAGCCGAAATGCGTCGTGTTGGAAGTTTCGTCGTTCATGGGCTCTTGCCGTCCTCTGCTGCGCCCTCTTTATAGGGCCGGGCGCGGGGGCTGCAATGGACCCCCTTGCTGCCATCTGTCGCGGAGTGGCCGATGCCCGAACTTCCAGAGGTCGAAACCGTGCGCCGGGGGCTCGAGCCCGCGATGACCGGGCGGCTGATCGCCGAGGCGCGCGTGAACCGCCCGGATCTGCGCTGGCCGCTGCCTCCGCGCATGGCCGAGCGGCTGAAAGGCCAGAGGGTCCTGCGCCTCCGCCGGCGGTCGAAATACATCCTTGCGGATCTGTCGGGGGGCGAGTCGCTCCTGATCCATCTCGGCATGTCGGGGCGGATGCTCGTGTCGGGGGCGCGGGTCGGCGACTTCCTCCATGACCATCCCGCCCCCGCGCGGCACGATCATGTCGTGCTCGAGATGGAGGGGGGCGCGCGCGTCACCTTCAACGACGCACGACGGTTCGGCGCCATGGATCTGGTGCCGACGGAGGCGGCCGAAATCCATCCCCTTCTGGCCTCGCTGGGGCCCGAGCCGCTCGGCAACGCCTTTGACAGCGCCTATCTCGCGGCCCGGCTGGCGGGGCGGCGGACGCCGGTCAAGGCCGCGCTTCTCGATCAGAGGATCGTGGCCGGTCTGGGCAACATCTATGTCTGCGAGGTGCTGTTCCGCGCAGGTCTGGCGCCCGGCCGGCTGGCGGGCAGCCTCGGCCGCGCCGAGGTCGAAGGTCTCGTTCCCATCATCCGCGAGGTGCTGTCCGAGGCGATCGAGGCGGGCGGCTCATCGTTGCGCGACTACCGTCAGGCGGATGGCGAACTCGGCTATTTCCAGCACACGTTCCGCGTCTATGGGCGCGAGGGTCAACCCTGCGTCACGCCGGGGTGCCGCGGCCTCGTGGGGCGGATCGTGCAGTCGGGGCGATCCTCGTTCCACTGCCCCGAGTGCCAGAGATGACTTGATCCCTGCCACCGGGCTGCTAGACCTTCGCGGAATTGCCATGACGAGGGAACCCGAATGGCCTACGAGACCCTGATCGTCGAGATCGAGGATTATGTGGCGCTGATCCGGCTCAACCGCCCGGACGCGCTCAATGCGCTCAACAGCAAGATGATGTCCGAGCTGGCCGAGGCGCTGGGCGCGGCCGACCGCAACGACAAGGTGCGCTGCATCGTGATCACCGGCTCGGACAAGGCCTTTGCCGCCGGCGCCGACATCAAGGAGATGGCCGGGCAGAGCTTCGTCGATGTGTTCGGCAGCGACTTCTTCACCTCGGATTCCGAGGCGATGCTGCGCGTCCGCAAGCCGATCATCGCGGCGGTGGCCGGCTATGCGCTCGGCGGCGGGTGCGAGCTGGCCATGATGTGCGACTTCATCATCGCGGCCGACACGGCCAAGTTCGGCCAGCCCGAGATCAACCTCGGGGTGGTGGCCGGCCTCGGCGGAACCCAGCGGCTCACGCGGTTCGTGGGCAAGTCCAAATCCATGGACATGCATCTCACCGGACGCTTCATGGATGCGGCCGAGGCCGAGCGGTGCGGTCTGGTCAGCCGGGTCGTGCCGGCCAAGAACCTGATGGAAGAGGTGATGAAGGCCGCGGCCAAGATCTCCGGCAAGTCGCTTCTGACGGCGATGGCGGTGAAGGAGGCGGTCAACCGCAGCTACGAGACCACGCTCCGCGAGGGCGTGCTGTTCGAGCGGCGGCTGTTTCACGCGCTGTTCGCCACCGAGGACCAGAAGGAGGGCATGGCGGCCTTCCTGGAAAAGCGGACGCCGCAGTTCCGCGACAAGTAATTCGCCGGGCCGCGGCGGGAATCGACGCCTACGGGTTGACTTGGAAACGAGTCGCCCGTAAAGACGCGGCTTCAATGAGAGATCGAACGTAGAGACGGAAGTCCTGATACATGGCCAACTCGCCCCAGTCCAAGAAGCGTGCCCGCCAGGCCGAGGCCCGCGCCGCCGTTAACAAGGCCCGCCGGTCGCGGATCCGCACCTTCCTGCGCAAGGTTGAGGAAGCGATCGCTTCGGGTGATCCGGCGGCTGCCGCCGCTGCCCTCAAGACCGCCCAGCCCGAGATGGCTCGGGGCGTCACCAAGGGTGTCCTCCACAAGAACACGGTGGCCCGCAAGATGTCGCGCCTCGCGCATCGCGTGAAGGTGCTGTCGGTGCCCGCCGCGGCCTGATTTCGCTGCAATCGCAGTGGCTTGAAACGCGCCCCTCCGGGGCGCGTTTTGCATTTCCGGCCCGCGTCGAGGGGCCGGTCTGGCGGGAATGTCACGCCTCGCGACGGCCTTCGGGATTCGCTGCGACAAAGGATTAGTCAACAGCGAAGTTCGGTTGCAGATGCTCGGCACGGCTTGCTAGCGTCATGTCAGCGATTCACACGTCCTTGGGGGGACATGGCCGATCGCGGATTGTCATGCGTCTGCTGCCAACTGCCGCCCCGTGCGGCGAGACGAATGATGTTCCGCGATCTTTGGGTAAATATTCTGTGCCGATGAGGCACGGTCCGCGATTGCGGAAGAGCGGGTGCATGCCCGTCTCTTGCATCGTGGTGTCCCATTGACCTCATCGCCTGCCAGCGCGGGTGATGGGGTGGTCTCATGCGCGCCGTATTCCGGCGCCCCATTTGCGTTGCTTCGCAGAACGACAACAAGGATCTCCCCGCGCGTCGGCGCGGGCGAGGCCGCAGGCGATGAACGGCGAACGGGCATAGGAAATGACGAATGAGACTTGGGTTCAAGTGCGCGAAGGGCTGCTCAAGCGAGTGGGCCGGAACAATTTCGTGACCTGGATCGAGCCTCTGCGGCTCATGGGTCTCGACGATGGCGTGGCGCGCTTTGAAGTTCCGACGCTTTTCTTCGGCGACTGGGTGCAGCGCAATTTCGCGGATCACATCCGCCTGCGCCTGACCGAGGCCGGCTCGCCGGTCGAGCGGCTGGAGTTCGCCGTCTCCAACTCGCCGCGCCCGCCGCTGAAGGAGGTCAGGACGGCCGCGGCCCCCGTCGCCAAGGCCCGCCCGGCACCCGCCGAAGAGGATCTTCGCGGCGCCCCGCTGGATTCCCGCTTCACCTTCGACAGTTTCGTGGTCGGCAAGCCGAACGAGCTTGCCCATGCCGCCGCCCGCCGCGTCGCCGAGGGGGGGCCCGTCACCTTCAACCCGCTGTTCCTCTATGGCGGCGTGGGGCTGGGCAAGACGCACCTCATGCACGCCATCGCGCACGAGCTGCAGAAGCGCCAGCCCGGCGCGCGCGTCCTTTATCTGTCGGCCGAGCAATTCATGTACCGCTTCGTCCAGGCGCTGCGCGAGCGTGAGATCCTGGGCTTCAAGGAACTCTTCCGCTCGGTCGATGTGCTGATGGTCGATGATGTCCAGTTCATCGCCGGCAAGGACTCGACGCAGGAGGAATTCTTCCACACCTTCAACGCCCTGGTCGATCAGAACAAGCAGATCGTCATCTCGGCCGACCGTGCGCCGGGCGAGATCAAGGACCTCGAGGAGCGGATCAAGAGCCGTCTGCAATGCGGCCTCGTGGTGGACCTGCATCCCACCGACTACGAGCTGCGCCTCGGCATCCTCCAGCAGAAGGCCGACTTCTACCGCGAACAGTATCGCGGCCTCGTCATCGCCGACGGCGTGCTCGAGTTCCTCGCCCACCGCATCACGACCAACGTCCGCGTGCTGGAAGGCGCCCTCACCCGCCTCTTCGCCTTCGCAAGCCTCGTGGGGCGCGAGATCACGCTGGATCTGGCGCAGGACTGCCTGGCCGACATCCTCCGCGCCAGCGACCGCAAGGTCACGATCGAGGAGATCCAGCGCAAGGTGGCCGAGCATTACAACATCCGCCTCTCCGACATGATCGGCCCCAAGCGGCTGCGCACCATCGCCCGCCCGCGTCAGGTGGCGATGTATCTGGCCAAGCACCTGACGCCCCGCTCGCTGCCCGAGATCGGCCGACGCTTTGGCGGACGCGATCACACCACGATCATGCATGGCGTGCGCAAGATCGAGGAGCTGATGGCCACCGACTCGCAACTGGCCGACGACCTGCAGCTTCTTCGCCGCCTGCTGCAGGCCTGATCTGTGGCCACGGGGGCGCTTGACGCCCCCCTTGAACCATCCATAGTCGGGAAAAATCTTGAGGTTCGGTGCGAAACCGGGCAGTTTCGGCGTCCGCGTCAAGAAGGGGTGAGGGAATGAAGATCAGCATCGAGCGCGGCGCTCTGCTAAAGGCCGTGGGCCAGGCCCAGTCGGTCGTCGAGCGGCGGAACACCATTCCGATCCTCGCCAACGTGCTGATCGAGGCCGAAGGCGACACCGTCTCGTTCCGCGCGACCGATCTCGACATCGAGGTGGTGGACCGGACGCCCGCCGTGGTGGAGCGGCCCGGCGCGACGACCGTTTCGGCAGTCATGCTGCACGAGATCGTCCGCAAGCTGCCGGATGGCGCGCTGGTCGGCCTGAGCGAGGATGCGGCCTCGGGCCGGCTGACGGTGACGGCGGGGCGCTCGGTCTTCAGCCTTGCCACGCTGCCGCGGGAGGATTTCCCGGTGATGGCAAGCTCGGAATACAGCTCGAACTTCACCGCGCCGGCCCCGGTGCTGCGGCGCTTGTTCGACAAGGCGAAGTTCGCCATCTCGACCGAAGAGACGCGCTATTACCTCAACGGCGTCTTCATGCATGTGGCGACGGGCGAGGAGGGGCCGGTGCTGCGCTGCGTGGCGACCGACGGCCATCGCCTCGCGCGGATCGACGCCCCGCTGCCCGAGGGTGCCGGGGGCATGGCCGGGGTGATCGTGCCGCGCAAGACGGTGAACGAACTGCGCAAGCTGCTCGATGACGACGAGGCGCAGATCAAGGTTTCCGTGTCGGAGACCAAGGTGCGCTTCGCCACGCCGCAGATCACCATGACCTCGAAGGTGATCGACGGCACCTTCCCCGACTATTCGCGCGTGATCCCGACGGGCAATGCGCGGCGCCTCGAGGTGGATGCCCAGGAATTCGCCAAGGCCGTGGACCGGGTGGCCACCGTCTCGTCCGAGCGCTCGCGCGCGGTCAAGCTGTCGCTGGACGAGGACCGGCTGGTGCTGTCGGTCAATGCCCCCGACTCGGGCGCGGCCGAGGAGGAACTGGCCGTGGCTTATGGCGACGAGCGGCTCGAGATCGGCTTCAACGCCAAGTATCTGCTCGAGATCGCGAGCCAGGTGGACCGGGAGAACGCCGTGTTCCTGTTCAACTCGTCGGGCGATCCGACGCTGATGCGGGAAGGCAACGACATGTCTGCGGTCTATGTCGTCATGCCGATGCGCGTGTGACGGAGGTGCGGCGGGGGCGCTGCCCCCGCACCCCCGGGATATTTTTCCGAGAATGAAAGGAAAGGGGATGAGCGGGCTCGCCGTCACATCCCTCGCTCTGTCGCACTTCCGGTCGCATCGCGCGGCGCGGATGGCGTTTGACGGGCGGCCGGTGGCCTTCGTGGGCGCAAACGGCGCGGGCAAGACGAACGTGCTTGAGGCGATCTCGCTGCTGTCCCCCGGGCGGGGGTTGCGGCGCGCGGCGGCGGACGAGATCGCGCGGCGGCCCGAGGCGCTGGGATGGAAGGTGACGGCCGCGGTGCGCGGGCTGCATTCCGACCATGAGGTCGAGACCTGGGCCGAGGGTGGCGGGGCGCGGCAGGTGCGCATCGACGGCAAGGCCGCGACGCAGGTGATGCTGGGGCGGCTCTTGCGCATCGTCTGGCTGGTGCCCGCCATGGATCGGCTCTGGACCGAGGCGGCGGAGGGGCGGCGGCGGTTTCTCGACCGGGTGGCGATGAGTTTTGCGCCCGACCATGCCGAGGCGGTGCTCGATTACGAGAAGGCGATGCGCGAGCGGAACCGGCTTCTGAGGGAGCAGGTGGCCGATGCCCATTGGCATGCGGCGCTCGAGGGGCGGATGGCTGAGGCCGCGGGGGTGATCCGGGCGCATCGCGAGGAGGCGGTGACCCGGTTGATCGCGGCGCAGGGGGCGGCCGAGACGGCCTTTCCGCGGGCCCTGCTGTCGGTCGCGTCGGAGGATCCCGAGGATCTGGCCGCGGCCTGGGCCGAGGGGCGGCGGCGCGACATGGCGGCGGGGCGGACGCTGCTGGGGCCGCACCGCGCCGATCTGACCGCAATCTACGCGGCCAAGGGCGTTCCGGCGGCGCAATGTTCGACGGGTGAGCAGAAGGCGCTTCTCATCTCGCTGGTCCTTGCCAACGCGCGTGCGCTGGCCGAGGATCTGGGGGCGGCGCCGATCCTGCTGCTCGACGAGGTGGCGGCCCATCTCGATGAGGGGCGGCGCGCGGCCCTGTTCGACGAGATCTGCGCGCTCGGGGCGCAGGCCTTCATGACGGGCACGGGGCCGGAGCTGTTCACCGCGCTCGGGGGGCGGGCGCAGAGGATCGAGGTGACGGAGGCTGAGGGGCTTTCGCAGACACGGGAGATTGCGCCATGACACCGCAGCGCGTCACGCTCATCACGCTGGGTGTGGGCGATCTGGCGGCCTCGGTCGCCTTTTACGAGCGGCTGGGCTGGAAGCAGCACCGGGCGCAGGAGGGCGTGGCCTTCTTCCAGTTGCAGGGCTCGGCCCTGGCTTTGTTCGGCCGCGCCGCGCTGGCAGCCGATCAGGGGCGGCCGGGGGCCGATCTGGGCACGGGGGCCGTGACGCTGGCGCAGAACTACGCGACCGAAGCCGAGGTGGATGCGGCCTTCGAAGCGGCGCTTGCCGCGGGCGCGACCGCCCTCAAGCGGCCCGAAAAGGTGTTCTGGGGTGGCTACTCGGGCTACTGGGCCGATCCTGACGGTCATGTCTGGGAGGTGGCGATGAACCCCCTGTGGCCGCTGGCCGAGGATGGCAGCCTTACGCTGCCCTGACGGCGGTGCAGGGCTAAATCTTGGGCCCCGGGCGTGACATTCCCGGGCAGGACCGCTATAACTCGCGCGCAAAGCAAAGGGTTTGTCCGAATGGCCGAAGCTGCCCGCGTGCCGGAAGAGTACGGCGCCGATTCGATCAAGGTTCTCAAGGGGCTGGAGGCTGTCCGCAAGCGTCCCGGCATGTATATCGGCGACACGGACGATGGCTCGGGCCTCCACCATATGGTTTATGAGGTGGTGGACAACGGCATCGATGAGGCGCTGGCGGGCCATGCGACCGCGGTGACGGTGAAGATCCACGCCGACAGTTCGGTGTCCGTGCGCGACAACGGGCGCGGGATTCCGGTGGACATGCATGCCTCCGAGGGCGTGTCGGCGGCCGAGGTCATCATGACCCAGCTCCATGCCGGGGGCAAGTTCGACCAGAACAGTTACAAGGTCTCGGGCGGCCTGCATGGCGTGGGCGTCTCGGTGGTGAACGCCCTGTCCGACTGGCTCGAACTGCGCATCTGGCGCAACGGCAAGGAGCATTACGCCCGCTTCGAGAATGGCGAGACGGTCGAGCATCTGCGCGTGGTCCGCGACGCGCCGGGCGAGAAGGGCACCGAGGTGCGCTTCCTCGCCTCGGCCAAGACGAACCGGCCCGACGGCACCTTCTCGAACCTCGACTACAGCTTCAAGACGCTCGAGAACCGCCTGAGGGAGCTTGCCTTCCTCAACTCCGGCGTCCGTATCCTGCTCGAGGATGAGCGCCCGGCCGAGCCGCTGCACAGCGAATTGTTCTACGAGGGCGGTGTGCGCGAGTTCGTCCGCTACCTCGACCGTTCGAAGAGCCCGGTGATGCCCGAGCCGATCTTCATCACGGGCGAGCGCGGCGGGATCGGGGTCGAGATCGCGATGTGGTGGAACGACAGCTACCACGAGACGGTGCTGCCCTTCACCAACAACATCCCGCAGCGCGACGGCGGCACCCACCTTGCGGGCTTCCGGGGCGCGCTGACGCGGACCATCACGAAATATGCGCAGGACAGCGGGATCGCCCGGCGCGAGAAGGTGGATTTCACCGGCGACGACGCGCGCGAGGGGCTGACCTGCGTTCTGTCCGTCAAGGTGCCGGACCCGAAATTCTCCAGCCAGACCAAGGACAAGCTGGTGTCGTCGGAGGTGCGACCCGCGGTCGAGAACCTGGTGAACGAGAAGCTGGCCGAGTGGTTCGAGGAGAACCCGGCCGCCGCCAAGGGCATCGTCGGCAAGATCGTCGAGGCGGCGCTGGCGCGCGAGGCGGCGCGCAAGGCGCGCGAGATGACGCGGCGCAAGACGGCGATGGATGTCGCCTCGCTGCCCGGCAAGCTGGCCGACTGCCAGGAGAAGGACCCGGCCCTGTCCGAGCTGTTCATCGTCGAGGGGGACTCGGCCGGTGGCTCGGCCAAGCAGGGCCGCGCGCGGAAGAACCAGGCGGTGCTGCCGCTGCGGGGCAAGATCCTGAACGTGGAGCGGGCGCGTTTCGACCGGATGCTGTCCTCGGAAACCGTGGGGACGCTGATCACGGCGCTCGGCGCGGGCATCGGGCGCGACGAGTTCGACATCGGCAAGCTGCGCTACCACAAGATCATCATCATGACCGACGCGGACGTGGACGGCGCCCATATCCGCACGCTGCTGCTGACCTTCTTCTTCCGGCAGATGCCCGCGATCATCGAGGGGGGCTTCCTCTACATCGCGCAGCCGCCGCTCTACAAGGTCGCGCGGGGCAAGTCGGAGGTCTATCTCAAGGATCAGGCGGCGCTCGACGATTACCTGATCCAGCAGGGGATCGAGGGGGCCATCCTGCGGCTGACCACCGGCGAGGAGATCGCCGGGCAGGACCTGCTCCGCGTGATCGAAGGCGCGCGCCAGTTCCGCCGCGTGCTCGAGGGGTTCCCGACGCATTACCCGCGCAACATCCTGGAACAGGCGGCGCTTTCCGGCGCGTTCGATCCGGGCCGGGCCGACGACGACCTGCAACTCGTGGCCGACCGTGTGGCCGAGCGGCTGGATCTGACCGCCGCGGAGTACGAGCGCGGCTGGAAGGGCCGGATCACGCAGGATCACGGCATCCGTCTCTCGCGCGTGCTGCGCGGGGTGGAAGAGCTTCGGACGCTTGACGGGGCCGTGCTTCGGTCGGGTGAGGCGCGGCGCCTGTCGCAGGTCTCGGGCCAGACGCGCGACGTCTATGCACCGGGGGCCCGGCTCGTGCGCAAGGACCGCGAGCAGCCGATCCACGGGCCGATCGCGCTTCTGAAGGCGGTGCTGGCCGAGGGCGAGAAGGGCCTGTCGCTCCAGCGTTACAAGGGCCTGGGCGAGATGAACCCGGAGCAGCTCTGGGAAACCACTCTCGATCCCGAGGCGCGGACGCTCCTGCAGGTCAAGGTCGAGGATCTGGCCGAGGCCGACGACATCTTCACCAAGCTCATGGGCGACGTGGTCGAGCCGCGGCGCGAGTTCATCCAGCAGAACGCGCTGAACGTCGAGAATCTGGACACCTGAGGCCGATCCGGCGCAGGCGGCGGCGGGGCTGATCCGACGGGGCGGGCGCCTTTTCCCGCGCCGCCACCTTTTCCGCGCGGCGGCGACGTTCTAAGTAAGGCCATGCGCCAGACTCTGACCGAAATCTATGAAGCCCGCGTCGATGCCGAGGATCTGCGGGCCGATCCCGCCCAGCACGCCGTCCTGCCGGATCTCGAGCGCATCCGGCAGTGGATCGAGGCTCATCCCGAGCGCAAGCGGGGCCTCTTCGGCCTCTTCGCCGCCAAGGAAGAGCTGCCGAAGGGGCTCTATCTCTGGGGCGGGGTCGGGCGGGGCAAGTCGATGCTGATGGACCTCTTCGCCGACGCCGTGGACATCCCGGCGAAGCGCCGCGTGCATTTCCACGCCTTCATGCAGGAGGTGCAGCAGGGCATGCACGAGGCCCGCAAGAAGGGGGTCGAGGACGCGCTGCAGCCGGTGGCCGACCGGGTGGCCGGCGAGGTCCGGCTTCTGGCCTTCGACGAGATGCAGATCACCGACATCACCGATGCGATGATCGTCGGGCGGCTGTTCCAGAAGCTGTTCGATCAGGGCGTGGTGATCGTGACCACCTCCAACCGGCCGCCCGAGGATCTTTACGAGAACGGTCTCAACCGGCAGGTCTTCCTGCCCTTCATCGACCTCCTGCGCGAGCGGATGAAGGTGGTCGAGCTGGAAAGCCCGACGGACTACCGCCAGCACCGGCTGCAGGGGGCGCAGGTCTTCTTCCATCCCGCCAGCCGGGCGCAGGGCGAGATCTCCCGCATCTGGACCGATCTCACGGGCGGCGACCGCGGACATCCGCTGCGGCTTCCGGTCAATGGCCGGACGGTCGAGATTCCGTGCTTCGCGAATGGCGTGGGGCGGGCGACCTTCTGGGACCTCTGCGCCCGCCCGCTGGGGCCGGCCGACTTCCTCGCGATCGCCGAGGCGTGCCGGGTGCTGATCCTCGAGGACATTCCGCGGCTGTCCGCGGAAAACTACAACGAGGCCAAGCGGTTCGTAACCCTGATCGACGCGCTCTACGAGGCGCGGGTGCGCCTGATCGCCTCCGCCGCGGATGAGCCCGAGCGTCTCTATATCGAAGGCGAAGGCGTGTTCGAGTTCGAGCGCACGGCAAGCCGCCTGCGCGAGATGCAGTCGGTGGAGTGGGGGGGCTAGCCCCGGCCTGCCGGGCGCGGGGCGGGCAGGCCCGCGCGGGTCAGGTGCGGAACTCGTCCTCGGCGTAGCCCTGCACGAAGAGCAGCGCGGTCAGGTCGCCGTGGTTGATGCGGATGTCGCACTCGGCCGCCACCACGGGCTTCGCGTGCAGCGCCACGCCCGCGCCCGCCCGCTTGAGCATGCCCAGATCGTTCGCCCCGTCGCCCACCGCCATGGCCGCCTCGACGCCGATCCCCATGCGGGCGGTGATTTCCTCGAGCGCCGCGAGCTTCGCCTCGCGCCCGAGGATCGGCTCAGCCACCGTGCCGGTGAGCGCGCCATCCGCGACATGGAGGATGTTGGCCCGGTGCTCGTCGAAACCGAGGCCCGCGGCGACCTTTGCGGTAAAGGCGGTGAAGCCGCCCGAGACAAGCGCCGCGCGCCCGCCGTTGGCCTTCATCGTCTGTACCAGCGCCCGGCCGCCGGGCATGTACTGGATCCGCGTCTCGAGCACACGGTCGATCACCGAGGCCGGCAGGCCCTTCAGCAGCCTCACCCGTTCGCGCAGCGCGGTTTCGAAGTTCAGCTCGCCGTTCATCGCGCGCTGGGTGATGCCTGCGACATATTCGCCAACGCCCGCTTCGTCGGCCAGCTCGTCGATGCATTCCTGACGGATCATGGTCGAATCCATGTCCGCCAGAAGCAGCTTCTTGCGCCGACCCTCGGCCGGAACCACGGCCAGATCCACCTTCAGCGCCTGCAGATCCTCCCAGACCTGCCAGCGGTTCGAAGGCATTGCAGACACGGGAAATTCCGCCGCTACCCCGGGTTGCAGCCAGCGCGCATCGCCTCCGCCCCAGGCGTTGCGCAACGACTCGACGGTGGCGCGCTCGAGGCACGGAGAGGCCGGATCGGTCATGAGGACGGCAACGAACATCGCACTCTCCCAAGGTCGCTTTCACGAGGTCGAACGCCGCTCTAGGGCAATTCTTTTCCTTGCGCCAGAGCCCGACGAGGCGTAATGGCGGCGGCGGGACACCTCTCCCCAACGAGAGGCATCTATCTGGAAGGGTACCATGTCTGATCTGCAGACCCCGGCCGCGCGGCCGGCCAATCCGCGCTTCTCCTCTGGCCCCTGCGCCAAGATCCCCGCCTATTCGCTGGACCTTTTGTCGGATGCGCCCCTTGGCCGTTCGCACCGCGCCGCCGTCGGCAAGGCCAAGCTGAAAGAGGCGATCGAACTTACCCGCGAGATCCTCGGCGTGCCCGCCGGATACCGCATCGGCATCGTCCCCGGTTCCGACACCGGCGCGGTCGAGATGGCGATGTGGTCGCTGCTGGGCGCCCGCCCCGTCGAGATGCTGGCTTGGGAAAGCTTCGGCGAAGGCTGGGTCACCGATGCGGTGAAGCAACTGAAGCTCGACGCGACCGTACGCAAGGCGCCCTATGGCGAGATCGTCGATTTTGCGCAGGTCGACTTTGACAAGGACGTGGTCTTCACCTGGAACGGCACCACCTCGGGCGTGCGGCTGCCGAACGGCGACGCGATCCCGGCGGACCGCGCCGGCCTGACCATCTGCGACGCGACCTCGGCCGCCTTCGCGATGGACCTGCCGTGGGACAAGCTCGATGTCGTGACCTTCTCCTGGCAGAAGGTGCTGGGCGGCGAGGGTGGCCACGGGATGCTGATCCTGTCGCCCCGCGCGGTCGAGCGTCTGGAAAGCTACACCCCTGCCTGGCCGATGCCGAAGATCTTCCGCATGACCAAGGGCGGCAAGCTGATCGAGGGCATCTTCGAGGGCGAGACGATCAACACGCCGTCGATGCTGGCGGTCGAGGATTACCTCGTGTCGCTGAAATGGGCGAAATCCATTGGCGGGCTCAAGGCGCTGGTCGCGCGGGCGGAAGCGAACTCGAAGGTCGTGGCCGATTTCGTGGCGGCGAACGACTGGATCGCGAACCTTGCGGTCGATCCGGCGACGGCCTCGACCACCTCGGTCTGCCTGAAGTTCACCGATCCGCGCATCACCGATGGCGCGGCCTTCGCCAAGGCGGTGGCCAAGCGGCTCGAGAAGGAGGGCGTTGCGCTGGACGTGGGCGCTTATCGCGACGCGCCGGCCGGCCTTCGGATCTGGTGCGGCTCGACCGTCGAGGCGTCGGACGTTGCGGCGCTGATGCCCTGGCTCAAATGGGCTTTCGAGGCCGAGATCGCGGCGCTCGCCAAGGCCGCCTGAGCGACCTGCTCCAAGACATGACCTGAGGCGGGGACCTGCCCCGCCGATGCTCCCTCATATCCACAGGATGCCCGACATGGCCCCCCGCGTTCTTGTTTCCGACGAACTCTCCGAAACCGCCGTCCAGATCTTCCGCGACCGTGGCGTCGAGGTCGACTACATGCCGAAGCTCGGCAAGGACAAGGAAAAGCTGGCCGAGATTATCGGCCAGTATGACGGCCTTGCGATCCGCTCGGCCACCAAGGTGACCGAGAAGCTGCTGGAAGCCGCCACCAATCTCAAGGTGATCGGCCGCGCCGGCATCGGCGTCGACAACGTCGACATCCCGGCCGCCTCGCGCAAGGGTGTGATCGTGATGAACACGCCCTTCGGCAACTCGATCACCACGGCCGAGCACGCCATCGCCATGATGTTCGCGGTCGCGCGCCAGCTGCCCGAGGCCAACGTCTCGACGCATGCCGGCAAGTGGGAGAAGTCGCGCTTCATGGGCGTCGAGGTCTTCAACAAGACCCTCGGCGTGATCGGCGCGGGCAACATCGGCGGCATCGTCTGCAACCGCGCCGTGGGCCTGCACATGAAGGTCGTGGCCTACGATCCCTTCCTGTCGGAAGAGCGCGCCAAGCAGCTCGGCGTCATCAAGGTCGAGCTGGACGAACTGCTCGCCAAGGCCGATTTCATCACGCTGCATGTGCCGCTGACCGACAAGACGCGCAACATCCTCTCGGCCGAGAACATCGCCAAGACGAAGAAGGGCGTGCGGATCATCAACTGCGCCCGTGGCGGTCTCGTCGATGAGGCCGCTCTGGCCGAGGCGCTGAAATCGGGCCATGTCGCGGGCGCCGCCTTCGACGTGTTCGAGGTGGAACCGGCCACGGAAAGCCCGCTCTTCGGCCTGCCGAACGTGGTCGTGACCCCGCACCTCGGCGCCTCGACCACCGAGGCGCAGGAGAACGTGGCCCTGCAGGTCGCCGAGCAGATGTCGGATTACCTGCTGACCGGCGCGGTGCAGAACGCGCTGAACATGCCCTCGGTCACCGCCGAAGAGGCCGCGGTCATGGGTCCGTGGGTGAAGCTTGCCGGCCATCTCGGCGCCTTTGTCGGCCAGATGACCGACGAGCCGATCAAGGCGATCAACGTCCTTTATGACGGCGCCGTGGGCGAGATGAACCTTGCCGCGCTGAACTGCGCCACCATCGCGGGGATCATGAAGGCCACGAACCCCGACGTGAACCTGGTGTCGGCGCCGGTCGTCGCGAAAGAGCGCGGCATCCAGATCTCGACCACCACGCAGGAGAAATCGGGCAGCTTCGACGCCTACATCAAGCTGACCGTGGTCACCGACAAGCGCGAGCGGTCGGTCGCGGGCACCTGCTTCTCGGACGGCAAGCCGCGCTTCATCCAGATCAAGGGCATCAACATCGATGCCGAGGTCGGGCGCCACATGCTCTACACCACGAACGAGGACGTGCCGGGCATCATCGGCCTTCTCGGCATGACCATGGGCAAGAACGGCGTGAACATCGCGAACTTCACCCTTGGCCGGACCTCGGTCGGACAGGAGGCCATCGCGATCCTCTACCTCGATCAGGCCATCGATCCGAAGGTCGTCGAGACGCTCGAATCCACCGGCATGTTCCAGCAGGTCAAGCCGCTCGAGTTCGACGTCGCCTGACGGCGTGTCCGGCTGCCCTTCCGGTTTCCGGCGGGGGCGCATATGGTGCGGAGGTCCGGCTCGGCCGGGCCTCCGTATCATTTTGGAAGGACCCAGATGCGAAGCTACGCCATCGGCGACATCCACGGACATCTGTCGCTTCTGCAGGAGATCCACGACCGGATCGCCGCGGACCGGCGCCAGACCGGGGACGACGAGGCGCCTGTCGTCCATATCGGCGATCTGGTCGACCGGGGCCCCGACAGCCGCGGCGTCGTGGAATTTCTCCGGCAGGGAATCGAGCAGGGCGAGAACTGGGTGGTGCTGAAGGGCAACCATGACCGGATGTTCGCGGGCTTCATGCGCGACCTGGCCCACCACGATCCGGGCCTCCGGCGCGAGTTGTCGTGGCTGCATCCCCGGCTTGGCGGCGGGCCGACACTGGAGTCCTACGGTGTCCACCATGCCGCCGACCGCCCGCTCGGCCCGGTGCATGAGGAGGCCTCGGCCCTCGTGCCGCCCGAGCATGTGGCCTTCATCGAGGCGCTTCCGGTCCAGTATCGCCGCGGCGAGGCGCTGTTCGTCCATGCCGGCATCCGTCCCGGTGTCGCGCTTGCCAGCCAGGACGAGACCGATCTCGTCTGGATCCGGGAGCCCTTCCTGTCGGACACGCGCGATCACGGGGTCCTCGTCGTGCACGGGCACACGGCCATCGACGCGGTGACCTACTACGGCAACCGCTTGAACCTCGACAGCGGCGCGGCCTATGGCGGCCCCCTCTCGGCCGTGGTGATCGAGGGCCACTCCGTCTGGCAGCTTGGCCCCGACGGGCGCATCCCGATCGCCTGATCCTTCGCGGAACGCAACGTCACGGCAGCGGCCCGCCGGCGGGGCGGTAAGGTGTGTCTCGAACAGAGAGAAAGGCCGCGCCATGTCCGAAATCCTCATCCTCTCCGCCGTGCGAACCGCCATCGGCGGCTTCGGCGGCGCGCTCGCCGCCGTGCCGCCGGGCGATCTGGCCACCACCGTCACCCGCTCCGCGCTGGAGCGCGCGGGGGTCGAGCCGGACCGCGTCGGTCATGTGGTCTTCGGCCATGTGATCAAAACCGAGCCGCGCGACATGTATCTCTCGCGCGTGGCGGCGATGCAGGCGGGCATCCCCTCGGCCATGCCGGCGATGAACGTGAACCGGCTCTGCGGCTCGGGCGTGCAGGCCATCGTCTCGGCCATGCAGGCGCTGATGCTGGGCGATGCCGAGGTGGCGCTGGCGGGCGGGGCGGAATCGATGAGCCGCGCGCCCTACATGCTGGCCTCGGCCCGCTGGGGGCAGAAGATGGGCGACACGCGCGCGCTCGACATGATGACGGGGGCGCTGAACTGCCCCTTCGGCACCGGCCACATGGGCATCACCGCCGAGATCGTGGCCGAGCGGCACGGCATCAGCCGCGAGGATCAGGACGCCTTCGCGCTGGAAAGCCAGACCCGCGCCGCGCGCGCACAAGAGGAAGGGCGGTTTGACGGCCAGATCGTGCCGGTCGAGATCGCCTCACGCAAGGGGCCGGTTTCCTTCGCGCGGGACGAACATCCCAAGGCCACCACGGCCGAGGCGCTGGCGGGCCTGCGCCCCGCCTTCCAGAAGAGCGGCACGGTGACGGCCGGCAATGCGAGCGGCATCAACGACGGGGCGGGCGCGCTGGTGCTGGCGCGCGAGGGGGCGGTGCCCGACGCGCGTCCGCTCGGTCGGCTCATCGGCTACGCCCATGCGGGTGTCGACCCCGAGGTGATGGGGCTGGGGCCGATCCCGGCGGTGCAGGCGCTCTGCGCGCGCACGGGCCTTTCGGTGGCGGACTTCGACGTGATCGAGTCGAACGAGGCCTTTGCCGCGCAGGCGCTGGCGGTGAGCCGCGCGCTCGACTTCGATCCGGCCAAGGTCAACCCGAACGGTGGCGCCATCGCGCTCGGCCATCCGGTCGGCGCCACGGGGGCGATCATCACCGTGAAGGCGCTGCACGAGCTGCACCGGACCGGCGGGCGTCGCGCGCTTGTCACCATGTGCATCGGCGGCGGGCAGGGGATCGCGCTGGCGTTGGGACGGGTCTGACGGCCGCGCCTAGCGCAGCCGGACGCTTGTCCGGGCCGATCGGCCATGCGCGTCGATCACCGACAGGACGAGAAACCCGGCGGGCAGGTCGAGCATCGTCTCGCGCCCGTCCAGCGAGAGCGCGACCGGCGCCCCGTTGGCAAGCCAGGTGAAGGGCGCGGCCCCGCCATCGACCTTCACCTTCAGCCCGCCGCTCAGCCGCTCGACTTCGGCCCCGTCGGGCGGGAAGGCCACCTGCGGCCCGCCCACCGTCTGGAAGGCCGCGAGCCGCGAGCGGAACCGGCGGAGCGGCTGGGGCAGCTCGGCGTTGCTCACGGTCAGGGCCGCGCGCGGCGGGGGCGGCAACGGATCGAGCGCGGGCTTCAGCCGGGCGAAGGTGCGGAACAGAACCGGCGCCGCGAGATCGGCGCCGAAGACACCCGGCACCGGCGTTCCGTCGGCCCGCCCGAGCCAGACGCCGACCACATGCCGTCCGTCGAACCCCACCGCCCAGGCGTCACGGTGGCCGTAGCTCGTGCCGGTCTTGTAGGCCAGCCGGTTCGCGGGCGATCCGGGCGGCGGCGCCATGCCCGCAAGGATGTCCGCCACCTGCCAGGCCGACACCTCGGACAGAAGCCGCCGTCCCGGCGCCCCCTCGCCCTCGACATGGAGCGGCAGGACCACGCCGCCCCGCGCCAGCGTCGCAAAGAGCTGCACCATGTCGGTCAGCGTGACCCCCACGCCCCCCAGCGCCACGGCGAGGCCCGGCTGCCCGCCCGGCAGCACCGGCTTCACCTCCGCCTGCTCCAGCGCCGACAGAAGCCGCGCCGGTCCCAGCGCATCGGTCAGCGCGACCGCGGGCAGGTTCAGCGAAAGTTGCAACGCCTCGCGCGCGCGGATCTCGCCGCGGAAGATCCGGTCGAAGTTCTGCGGCCGGTAGCCTGCGAAATCCATCGGCCGGTCGTCGAGCAGCGTCTCGGGATGGGCGAGGCCCTCGTCGAAGGCGAGCCCGTAGACCAGCGGCTTGAGGAGCGAGCCGGGGCTGCGCAGCGCCACGGTCATGTCGAGGAAGCCCTGCCGCCGGTCGGCGCGGTAGCCCGCCGAGCCCACCGAGGCGAGAATCTCGCCCGAGCGGTGGTCGGCCACCAGCATCGCCACCTGAAGCCGCTCGCTCCGGGCCTCGAGCGTCTCGGCGGCCAGCGCCTCGAGCCGCTTCTGCAGGGCCGCGTCCAGTGTCAGACGGTGCTGCTGGCGCAAGGGATCGGCCCTCACCACGCGGTCGGCCAGATGCGGCGCGAGGGCGGGGAAGGGCTTGCGCGCGCGGGGCACCGGCTCGCGCAGGGCGGCCTCGGCCCGCTCGGCCTCGATCACGCCCGCCCGCACGGCCCGGGCAAGGACGCGGGCCCGCGCCGCCTCGGCCCGCTCGGGGTGGCGGTCGGGGCGCCGGCTCTCGGGGGATTGCGGGATCGCGACCAGAAGCGCCGCCTCGGCCGCGGTCAGCCGAACCGGCTCCTTGCCGAGATAGGAGATGGAGGCCGCCCGGACCCCTTCGAGATTGCCGCCATAGGGCGCAAGGCGGAGGTAGAGCGACAGGATCTCCGGCTTCGACAATCGCCGTTCCAGCGCGAGCGCGACGCGCATCTGCCGCAGCTTGCCCGCCATCCTTCCGGTGCCGCTCTCTTCCAGCAACCGCGCGACCTGCATGGTCAGCGTCGAGCCGCCCGATACGACCTGCCCATGGCGCAGCGCCTGCCAGCCCGCGCGCAGCAAGGCCCGCCCGTCCACCCCCGGATGGTGGTCAAAGCGGCCATCCTCATAGGCCACCAGCATCTTCAGGAACAAGGGATCGACCGGCCCCGGCTCCAGCCGCCACCGGCCGTCGGCGACCGTATAGGCGCGCAGGAGCGTGCCGTCGCGCGCCTCGACCTCGACCGAGGTCGGCAGGGCGAGGGGCGGCATGTCCGTCGCGGCGATGAAGCCGTCGAACCCGTCGCGGGCGGCGGCGGCAAGGAACAGCCCTGCCGCCGCCGCAAACAGCCACCGCGCCCGGATCATGGGGTGACGGTCACGCGACCCGCCTCGGTCCAGGCGCGGAACTCGGGCCGGTACATGTCCTCGACCGAGGCCGCGGGGTGGTGGAACGTGCCCGGCGAGACGGCGCGCACGACATAAGCCAGCCGGAAGGCCTCACCGTCGAGCCGGTCGAGCGCGGCGAGGAAACGATCCTGCCGGAACTCGGCATGGGCCACATCCTCGACCGGAGCGAGCCAGTCCAGCGCATCGACCTGCCCGCCGCGCATCAGGTTCGGGTTGTCGATCTCGAAGCCCGCGGGCAGCGGATCGTTGACCATCAGCCGCCCCTCGCCGTTGCCGAAGGGCGTCACTTCCAGCACCGCGACCAGCCGGGTGCCCGCCGCGACCGAGGTTGGATCGGCGGCCTCGCCCTCCATCGTGTAGTAGCTTCGCGCGATGGCATAGCCGTTGCCGCCCGCGGGCGCGGGCTCCGCCGGAACCCCGGTGGTCGTGACGGTCAGCACCTGCGGGCCGCCCGAGTTGGTGACCGCCACCGCCGGATCGCCGTCCTGCAGCAGCCGCACGAGCGGGCCGGTCGCGGGCCTGCCGTCGATGGCGATGCCCTCCACCTCCGGCCGGTCGATGAGGGCGTTCGTGGCCAGAAGCGTCCAGGTCGCCTCTTGCGTGGAGAGCGTGCCGGTCCGCGTGGCAAGCGACGTCGTCACCGCCTCGCGGTCCACCGCCTGCGAGCCGGCCTCGGCCGCCAGCGTGAGCACCGTGGCCGCGTCGCGGTAGGGGGTGCCGTAGTCGGCGCGGAACAGCTGCTCGGATTGGGTGGCAAGCGCGGCGTTGAGCCGGGCGGCGGCCTTGCGGAACATCGCATCCGCCCGCACCTGATCGCCGTAGCTGGCAAGCGCCGCGCCAAGCTGGGCCTGCGCCGCGGGCGTGGCAAAGGCGTCGCCCTTCACATCGGCATAGTAGCGCAGATCGCCTATGGCGGCCGCTCCTTCACGGGCAAGCACCATCAGCGCGTAGGCCAGCGCCTCGCCGCCCGCGTCGAAATCGGCGGCGTAGTTCACCTGGTTGCGGAGGTTGTCGAGCGCCCGGCGCATGGCCAGATCCGGCACCTTGTGCCCCTGCGCCTTCGCGCGGGAGAGGAAGTCGGTGACATAAGCGTCGAGCCAGAAGTCTCCGCCCTGCGCGCGCCAGAGGCCAAAGGCCCCTTCGGCGGTCTGGTTGGTGAGCACCTCGTCGATGGCCTGACCGATCCGCTCCGACATGTCCTCGGTGCCCGGCAGATCGAGCGCCCGGGCCACCCCGCTCAGGTAAAGAAGCGGCAGCGCCCGAGAGGTGATCTGCTCGGTGCAGCCGTAGGGATAGCGGTCAAGGCTGGCCAGCAGCCCCGCCGTATCAAGCCGCGCGAGGGGGCCGATGGCCATGGTCGCGCGACCCGTGCCCGGCACAAGGCCCGCGAACAGGTTCTCGTCCAGCGTGAAGGTCTGGCCCGCGTCGAGCGTCAGCCGGTCGCGCCGCGCGATCTCGGGGTCGTTCACCTGCACCGGCACCACAAGGCGCCTCGTCAGTTGCTTGCCCTCGGGCGTGGTGAGCGCGACCTTGATCTCCTGCAGCCCCGTCCGGCCCGCCGAGACCGGAACTTCAACACGCGCGCGACCCTTCTCGGCCAGATCGAGCCCCGAGGGCACCGATCCCACCGTGAGCCCCGCCGACGACACATCAAGGCTCACCCGGCCGGCGGGGCCGGTCGCGTGGGCGATCTCGAGGAGAAGGCGGCTCTCGTCGCCCGGCGCGAGGAAGCGCGGCAGGCTCGCCGTCACCACCACCGGATCGCGCACCAGCACGTCCTGCTCGGCATGGCCGACGCCGGTCCGGGACCAGACGACCGCCATCACCCGCACCGTGCCGTTGAACGCGGGCAGATCGAAACGCGCGCGGGCGAGGCCGTCCGGCCCCACTTCGACCGGGCCCGAGAAGAAGGCCACCAGCTCTTCCGTCGGGGGCGGCGCCTGCATCTGCGCGCGACCGCCATCCCCGCCCGAGCGGACCGAGCCCTGCGCGCCGTTCATCCCGTCGATCAGCCGCCCGTAGAGGTCGCGGATGCCGACGCCGAGTTTCCTCTGGCCGAAGTAATGGTCCTCGGGGTCGGGCGTCTCGAAGCCGGTGAGGTTCAGGATCCCCACATCGACCGCGGCGATGGTGGCATGGGCCGTCTCGCCCGGCGCGGTTCCCTCGACCCTGACCGCGATCTCCATCGGGCCGCGTGGCGCGGCCTCGGCGGCGGTCTCGATCGTGGCCGCAAGCCGCTTCTCGCCCGGATCGATGGCCGCATGGGCGAGACCTAGCGCGCGGGTCGGGTTGCGCCCCGCCGCCACATCCATCGGCCGCAGGAGCGTGGCTGCCACATAGACGCCCGTCCCCCAGTCGTCCGTCACCGGCAGATCGACCAGCGTCTCGCCTTCGCCGACCTCGACGGCCTTCATGGCGATCACCCGGTTCGAGAGCACCGTCACCAGCGCCTTGCCGGGCGCGCGCGGCACGATCCGAAGCTGCGCCGTCTCGCCCGGCCGGTAGGCGCGCTTGTCGAGCGACAGTTCCAGCGTGTCGGGTGTCGCGGTGACATCGGCGGGCGCATACCAGCCGGCATGGAAGCTCGTGGAGCTCGCGGCCGGTCGGCCGTCGGCGCGCTCGACCACAAGCTCATACTGCCCCCAGTCCACCGGGGCCCCGATCTCGACCGGAGAGGCGCCCAGTTGCGCCTCGCCCCCGCCTACGCGGGTGCGGGTCTCGACCGGCTCCCAGGCCCAGTTGCCCCATTGCTGATACCACTGATAGTCGGTCTCGATCCGGTTCAGCGTCCAGCGCACCGGCATCGGCACGGGCGTCTCCTCGGGGCCCACGCCCACCAGCGCGAAACGCGCCTCGGACCCCTGCGCCGCCACCCCGTCAAAAAGCGGGCGGATGCCGATCATCGGCTCGGCCGGACGCAGCCGGCGGGTGATCGTCCGCTCGACCGGGCGGCCTGAGCCCTCCGAAACCCGCGCCGCCACAAGGATCTCGAGCGGACGCGCCGGGTCCTCCACCTGCGGCAGGCGGATCGCAAAGCGGGCCGCTCCTGTCTCGTCCGTGCGCTCGCCGCCGAACGAGGCGATCTGCGGATCGAACCGGCGGTCGGACCGGCCGAAGACATAGCCGGGGAAGCCGGGCAGCCCCTCGGCCGTGCGCAGCAGCACCTCGCCCTCGATGGCGAGGTCCGTCCCCGGCGCGCCATAGAGGAAACTGGCCTCGACCGTCAGTTCGGGCGCATCGCCGAGGGCGATGGGCGCCTCGGGCAGGCTGGCCTTCACGTCGATCCGCTCGGGAAGGAAATCCTCGACCAGAAGGGTCTTCGCGGCCAGCGGGGCCGCCTCGAGGTCGGCCAGCACCTCCAGCCGCCACACGCCGCGCGGCGCGGTGCCCGCAAGCGGCAGGTCGAACACATGGCCCCCCGCTCCGGTGCCCGAGGCCAGCGCGCGGGAATATTCCACCCCATCCGGGCGCTTGAGGATCGCGGTCAGCGGCAAGCCCTCGATGGCCGCGGCCGCGGCATCGCGCGCCAGCGCGAGCGCGTGGACCGTCTCGCCCGCCCGGTAGGCGCCGCGGTCGGTCGCAAGGAACACATTCACCGGAGGGGCCGGCTCGTGCCCCTCGACGCCGCGGTCCGAGAGGTCGAACTCCGGGTCGGTCAGCGAGAGGAAGGCCACATCCTCCTCGCCTTCCTTCACCACGACCAGCGCGGGCTCGGCCGCGCCGGTGCCGCGGGTCAGGCCCGGATCGAAGGCGGCAAGGCCCTCGGCGTCGGTCCTGGCCGTCCCCAGCACGGCGTTCGCGCGCGACAGAAGCTCCACCTCGACGCCCGCCTTGGGCTCGGCCGTCCCGAGGCTGCGCACGAAGACATGCAGCCCGTCGGTCCCCGAGAGCGTGGTCACGCCCAGGTCCGAGACCACGAACCATTGCCAGGCGGGCGGATGCTCGTAGCGGTCCTGCCCCGGGATCGCGGCCTTCAGCGCATAGATGCCCGCGGGCAGCCCCTGCAGCGGCGCCTCCATCGGCAGGCGGGTGGTCATGTCGCGGTTGACCTCCATGGCCACCTCGCCCGTGCCCGTCCAGATCTGTTGTCCCACCTCCGAGGTGAACTGGTCCGCCTGCCACTGATCGAGCGGCCGGCCGAGATAATCCTGCTGGATAGCCCGCAACAAATTGCGGTCCGAGACACGATAGACGGCCAGATCGAGTGTCCCGGTGTTCACCGTTTCAACCGGGATCGCCGGAGAGCCGCTGCGCGGCAGCACATAGGCGCGGCTCGGGAAGCGGACGGAAGGCGCGCGGTCGCGGACATAGGCCGCGATCTGCACCGATCGGGCGAGCGTCTGGCCGTCGGCCGCGGGCAGCCCCTCGCGGAAGGTCAGCACATGGCGCGCGCCGTGGCTTATGCCGCCCACGCAGATCCGGCGGTCCTCGGCCTCGACCGTCAGGCCCGGCTCGGTGAGCTGGACGTAGCTGGCATAGTCCACGCCGCTCTCGACCAGATTTTCCGAGAAGGTGGCGCAGATCCGCGGACGAACCGTGTCCGCCTCGACCGTATCTTCGACGATGCGGAACCCGTACTTGCCCGCGGCCGAGGCCAGCAGCCGCGCCGTATCGTCCCGCGGCTGGATCGACTGGGCCAGCCGCAGCGCCTGCACCATGTCGCGCCCGCGATCCACCGCTTCGGCCGCGAGCCCCAGTTCGACCAGCGCCGTATGGCGCAGCGCCGGGGTGGCGGCGCGCAGGTAGCCGTTGATGGCGGCGCGGAAGGCGCGGTCGCGCAGCATGTCGCGGCCCCTCGTGTCGGGCTCGCCGGCCGCGCGCAGACGGCGGGCGTAGTCGATCCATGTCTCGCCCCGGTCCGAGGCATTGACGGCGGCGCCGGTGAAGTTCGCCGCCGCCAAGAGATCACCCTGCGCCTCGGCGCGCGAGGCGCTGCGAAGATGCTCGTCCGCGGTGAAGCCGTTCACCGCATGCTCGTTTCCGAGGCCCGCCGCCTGCTCCTTCGCGCGCGTCAGGTCGTAGTCCGGCAGGAAGGCCAGCTCGGACGCGCGAAGGCGCGCCGTCTCCTGCCGGGCCGGGTCCGCCGGGATCACGACGCCCGAGGTCGCGCCCTGATAGGGGGCCTCGTCGCCCGAGGCGGACTTGGGAAAGCACGAGCCGTTGCGCGCGTTGAAGGTGAAGGCCACGCAGCCCGAGCGCGACAGGCAGGCGCGCTCGCAGGCCTCGAGCGTGGTGTCGAGGAGGGTGGCCATGTCGCTGCCCGGCAGGTCCGTGTCGGCGCTGAGGACGAAGCGGCGGTCCGGCAGCCAGTCCTGCGCCATGACCGACAGTGGCAGCAGAAGTCCAAGCATCAGGGCCGGCAGCAAGTGACGGTTGCGCATGGGGATCTCCTCCTGAAGTCACCCGGATGCTGTCACCGCCCCCAGGCCGAGGCAAGGATTCTCGGGTGGCTTTTCTTCGGCCGCACGGCTCGCGCTTAAGCAGGGATTCATCATGGCCGCCGCAACATGCCCGCGAAACAGGCGGGACGGGCGGATGGATATCGAACAAAGGCTGGCGAAGGAGCGGCGCGCGCGGCTCGCGGCGGAACGCCTGCTGGAATACAAGCAGCGCGAGCTGTTCGCCGCAAACGAAAAGTTGGCGATCCACGCGCGGGCGCTGTCGGATCAGATCATCGAGCAGCGCGCCGTGGTGAAGACCGCGCTCTCCGAGGCCGAACGGCTCAAGGGCCAGAACAGCCGCTTCCTGGTCGAGCTGGAACGGGCCCACACGGCGGCCGTCATGGCCGAACGGCGCCTGTGGGATTCGATCGACACGATCGAGGATGGCTTTGCCGTCTATGATTCGCACCAGCGGCTCGTGGCCGCGAACGAGGCCTATCGCGCGCATTTCGTGGGGGTCGAGGTGCGGCTCGGCATGACGCTGATGGATCTGCTGGAGGTGACGGTCGAGAACGGGCTGATCGACCTTGGCGGTGAGGCGCCCGATGCCTGGTGCGGGCGCATGGCCAGCCGCTGGGACGAGGATCCGGTCGAGCCGATCATCCTGCGGCGGACGACGGGCCAGTGGATGCGTCTGGTCAACCGGCGCGCCCGTGACGGCGACATGGTGAGCCTTCTGATCGACATCACCGAACAGATGCGGCTGCGCGCGGCGATCGACGCGATCCCCGATGGCTTCGTGCTCTTTGACCGTGCCGAGCGGCTCGTGCTCTGCAACGACCGCTACCGAGAGATCTACCCCCGCTCCGCGCCGGCCATGCAGCCCGGCGCCCGTTTCGAGGAGATCCTCCGCCACGGGCTGGACCACGGCCAGTTCCCCGACGCAGACGGCCGCGAGGAAGAGTGGCTGACCGACAGGCTCGCCGCCTTCCGCCAACTGGGCGGAGCGGCCGAGCAGCCGCTCGATGACGGGCGCTGGATGCGGGTGATCGAGCACGAGACCCCCGATGGCGGCCGGGTGGGCCTCGGGGTGGACATCACGCAGCTCAAGCAGCAGCAGGCCGCGCTCGAGACGGCGCGGGCCGCGGCCGAGGCGGCAAGCCGCGCCAAGTCCGCCTTCCTCGCCAACATGAGCCACGAGATCCGCACGCCGATGAACGGGATCGTGGGCATGGCCGACCTGCTTTGCGAGACTCCGCTGACCGAGGATCAACGCCTCTTTGCCGAGACCATCCGTTCCTCGGGCGAGGCGCTCCTGGTCATCATCAACGACATCCTGGATTACTCCAAGATCGAGGCGAACCGGCTGACGCTCTACCCCGAGCCCTTTGATCTCGAGCGGACGATCCACGAGGTTGCGATGCTTCTCCAACCCCAGGCGCGGGCCAAGGGGCTCGATCTGCTGATCGATTTCGACATGTTCCTGCCCACGCGCTTCGTGGGCGATCCCTGCCGCCTCCGGCAGGTGCTGACGAACCTGATCGGCAACGCGGTGAAATTCACCGAAGCGGGCCATGTGCTGATCCGCGTCGTGGGGCTCGAGGTCGAGCCCGGCCGGCACGATCTGCATGTCACGGTCGAGGATACCGGCATCGGGATCGCCGCCGACAACCTCGATCACGTCTTCGGCGAGTTCAACCAGATCGACGCCGAGGCCACGCGCCGCTTCGAGGGCACGGGGCTGGGCTTGGCCATCACCCGCCGGCTGATCGAGCTGATGCAGGGGGCCGTCTGGGTTGAGAGCGAGCTGGGCCGCGGTTCCTGCTTCGGCTTCCGGCTCTCGCTGCCGGCCTGCGATGACGAGGCCGCCCCGGCCGAGCCGCTGATGGTGCGCCGTGCGCTGGTGGTGGATGACCAGTTCATCAACCGCACAATACTCGAGCGCCAGCTTGCCCCCTGCGGGATCGAGGTCCGGCTCTGCCGGTCGGGCAACGAGGCCCTGTCCGAGCTGATCTCGGACCCGGACTATGATCTGCTGCTGACCGATCACGAGATGCCCGAGCTGGACGGGCTGGCCCTCGCCGAGAGGGTGCGGGCCTGCGGTTCCTTGATGCCGATCCTGCTCCTGACCTCGAACCCGGCCGGAGTGCGCGATCACCCCGCGGCGGCGCTGCTGGCGGGCGTTCTGCAAAAGCCGCTGCTGCGATCGGATCTCTACCGGCGGCTTCAGAGCCTGACGGTGGCCCCGGCCGAACCCGAGGCGCCCCCGCCTCCCGCCACCATGCCCGAACTGCGCCGGATGCGCGTGCTGGCCGCCGAGGACAACCGGACGAACCAGCTGGTCTTTCGCAAGATGGTGCGCGACCTCGACATCGACCTCAGCTTCGCCGCCAACGGTCGCGAGGCGGTCGAGCTGTTCGACCGGCTCCGGCCCGATCTTGTCTTCATGGACATCTCGATGCCCGAGATGGACGGCCGCTCGGCCGCGCGGGCCATTCGCGCGCGTGAAGCCGACGGCCATCATGTGCCGATCGTCGCCCTCACCGCCCATGCGCTCGAGAGCGACGCCCTGGCCAGCGCCGCCGTGGGCATCGACCGGACGCTGACCAAGCCGCTCCGGCGCGCCGCGATCCTCGAGACGCTGGCGGCCTTCTGCCCGGCCGAGGCCCGCCCTTTGCATCCCGGCGCGGATGCGGGCGCAACAGGCGCCGGGCCATGAATTCTGGCGGGTCCGTCAGGAGGTGCGCAGGAAAACCGGCCGGTCGTCGGTGGAGAGGTCGGGTTCGAACGCATAGCCGCCCGCGCGGAAGGACAGGATCTCCTCGGGCTGTTCGAGCCTGTTCTCGGCGATGAAACGGGCCATCGCGCCGCGGGCCCGCTTGGCCCAGAAGCTGACGATCTTGCGTTCCCCCTCGCGCTCTTCGAGGAAGACGGGCGAGATCACCGGCAGGGACAGCGCCTCGAGATCCACGGCCGAGAAATACTCCACCGAGGCGCAGTTGATCAGTGCGCGGGCACCCGTCTCGGCGGCCCGTTCGTTCAGCGCACGGGCGATCCGGTTGCCCCAGAACTCGTAGAGGCTGGCCCCCCGTGTGGTCTTGAGCCGCGTCCCCATCTCCAGCCGGTGCGGCTGGATCAGGTCGAGCGGCCGCAGCAGGCCATAGAGCCCCGAGAGGATGCAGACCCGCTCCTGCGCCCAGCGCAACCCGTCCTCGTCCAGCGTCCGCGCCTCGAGGCCGGCATAGGTGGCGCCGTCGAAGAGCGCGAGCGCCGGAACGGCCGCCGTTCGCGCTTCGTGAAATTCCGCGAAGCGCGCGACGTTCAGACGGGCCAGCGGCTCGGAGATATGCATGAGCCGGCGCAGGTCCGCGGCGGTCAGCCCGCGGGCCACCGCCGCCAGTTCGTCGGCCTCGTTCTGAAACCGCGGAGAGGTGGGCGAGAGGCCGCGCGGCAGATCCAGCCGGGGCCGCGCCGCGAGGCGCTTTGCGGGCGACAGGACGGTGAGCATCACGCCTCGCGCAGCACGTCGAGGAAGGCGTCGCCGAACCGCTCCATCTTCTGGGCGCCCAGATCGCCGACGCGGTCGAGATCGGCCAGCGTCGAGGGCCGCGCCTCGGCTATCCGGCGCAGCGTGCTCTGCGGCAGGCTCATGGGCTTGCCCGTTCCGTCCTCGCCCCGCATCAGCGCGACCTGAACCTCGGCCAGCCGGTCGAACAGCTCGGCCGAGTTGCGCCCCGCGAGGCGGCGGCGCTGGGGATGCATGGCGGCCTCGGCCTCTCCGGTGATGACTTCAAGGAAGGTCGCGCCGTAACTGTCCAGCTTCTTGGCGCCGACCCCCGTGATGCCGGCCATGTCATCCAGGCTCTGCGGGCGGCGCTCGGCCATCTCGATCAGGGTTCGGTCGGTGAAGATCACATAGGCCGGCACGCCCGCGGCCTCGGCCAGCGCCCGGCGCTTGGCTTTCAGCGCGGAGAGAAGTGGCGCATCCTCTTCCGAGACCAGCGCGCGGGCCTGCGGCCGTGCCGCGGCGGATTTCACCGTGTCGCGGCGGAGCGTGATCTGCTCCTCGCCGCGCAGGATGGGGCGCGCGGCCTCGGTCATCTTCAGCGCGCCGTGGCGTTCGGTGTCGGGGCGCACGAGGTCGCGCCCCATCATCTGCCGGAACACCGCCTCCCACGCCGGGCGGGACAGATCGCGGCCGACCGAAAAGGTGGGAAGCTGGTCGTGCCCCCGGTCGCGCACCTTCTGGGTCGCGTTGCCGGTCAGGATGTCGATCAGATGGCCGGTTCCGAACCATTCGCCGGTGCGCAGGATCGCCGAAAGCGCCTTGCGCACGGGCTCGGTCGCGTCGAACAGCTCGGCCGGCCGCTCGCAGAGATCGCAGGTGCTGCAGGGCTGCGACGCCTCGCCGAAATAGCCGAGCAGAACCTGACGCCGGCAGCCGGTGGCCTCGGCCAGCCCCAGAAGCGCGTTCAGCCGGGCGTGATCGGCGGCCTTGCGGTCGGGCGGGGCCAGCCCCTCGTCGATCTGGGCGCGGCGGAGGCGGATGTCGTCGGGGCCGTAGAGGGTCAGCGTCTCGGCCGGGGCGCCGTCGCGGCCGGCGCGGCCGATCTCCTGGTAATAGCTCTCGATCGACTTGGGCAGGTCGGCGTGGGCCACCCAGCGGATGTCCGGCTTGTCGATCCCCATCCCGAAGGCCACCGTCGCCACGACGATCAGCCCGTCCTCCTGCTGGAAGCGGATCTCGACGGCGCGGCGATCGTCGGCCTCCATCCCGCCGTGGTAGTGGCAGGCGGAGTGGCCCGCCTCGCGCAGCGCCTGGGCGAGCGTCTCGGTCTTGGCCCGCGTCGCGCAATAGACGATGCCCGAGCGGCCCTTGCGGGCGGCGGCGAAGGACAGGATCTGCTGACGAGGGCTCGACTTGACGGCGAAGGCGAGGTGGATGTTCGGCCGGTCAAAGCCGCGCAGGAACGTCGCGGGAGGCGCGCCGTCGAAGAGGCGCGCGACGATCTCTTCCTGCGTCTCGGCGTCGGCCGTCGCGGTGAAGGCCGCAAGCGGCACGTCGAGCGAGCGGCGCAATTCGCCGATGCGCAGGTAGTCGGGGCGGAAGTCGTGGCCCCACTGGCTGACGCAATGAGCCTCGTCCACCGCGATGAGGCTGACGCCCACCCGGCGCAGCAGCGCGAAGGCGCCCGCCGAGGCGAGCCGCTCGGGCGCCATGTAGAGCAGCTTGATCCGGCCCTCGTCGAGCGCCCGGAACACCTCCTCCGTCTCGGCCTCGGTGTTGCCCGAGGTCAGGGCGCCCGCCTCGACCCCCGCCTCGCGCAGCGACCGCACCTGGTCGCGCATCAGCGCGATCAGCGGCGAGACGACGAGCGTCACCCCCTCGCGGCAGAGCGCGGGCAACTGGTAGCAGAGTGACTTGCCCCCGCCGGTGGGCATGATGGCGAGCGTGTTGCGTCCGGCGCGCACGGCCTCCACGATCTCTTCCTGCCCCGGACGGAAGTCGGGGAAGCCGAAGACGGAATGGAGAAGGTCACGCGGGGCCGGCATGTCGGAATCCGGTAGGGTCCGGCGCGACGGCCGGACCGGCAGGTGCGAAAGGGGCAGGTCAGTAGAAGGCGACCATGTTGTTGCGAAGCACGATCTGCAGCGCATAGATCGCGACCAGCACGATGAGCGGTGCCAGATCAAGGCCCCCCATCGAGGGCAGGATGCGCCGGACCTGCGAATAGATCGGCTCGAGCAGGCGGCTCAGCCCGTCCCAGATCTGGCCGACGAGCGGCTGGCGCAGGTTCAGCACCTCGAAGTTGATGAGCCAGCTCATGATGATGTGCACGAAGATGATGAACTTCGCGATGTCGAGGATCAGCATCAGGATCTGGAAGAGGGATATCATGGACGCATCCTTCACGGGAAATCACTCAGACAGGTATAGACGGGCCCGGCAAAGGGCAACCTCGTTCCGCAGCGTCGCGGCTTGACGACCCGGTGAGGACATAGCACCCAAGGCGTGAAGGAGTGATTGATGTATCCTTACTTCCGCCTTTTCATGGAGATGCGCCGCACGCGCGATCTCGCGCCGCTGCCCGTTCTGGGCACGCACCGTTCCTCGCACCGCTGCCTGCCCTGGGATCTCGATCCCTGGCGCGAGCTGAACAACGGCCGGACGCTGACGCTCTTCGATCTCGGGCGGCTGCCGCTGATCCATCGGACCGGGATGGCGCGCGCCTGCGCCGCCAGGGGCTGGGGCCTGACGGTGGCGGGCAGCTCGTTGCGCTATCGGCGGCGGATCGTGCTGATGGACCGTCTCGACATGGTAAGCCGCTGTCTCGGCTGGGACGAGCGGTTCTTCTACATCGAGCAGAGCCTCTGGCGAAAGGGCGACTGCACGAGCCACATGCTGCTGCGCGCGGCGGTGACCTCGCCTGCGGGGATCGTTCCGCCGGCCGAGGTGGCGGCGCTCCTCGAGGCCGACGAGAGTCCTCCCCTGCCGGACTGGGTGACGGCCTGGATCGAGGCGGATGCGACACGGCCCTGGCCGCCGTCCCACTGAGCGGCCGACGATCGCTTGCGCCACGGCGACATTTCGGGCTTGATCCGCGCGATCCGTCGGAGGGGCCATGGCACGCGGGACAAAGCGCATCTGGGGCTGGTATTTCTTCGACTGGGCGAGCCAGCCCTACAACACGCTGCTGCTGACCTTCGTCTTCGCGCCCTATTTCGCCGAAGTGGCGCGGGCCCGCTTTGTCGCGGACGGCATGGATCCGTCGGCCGCCGGCGCGGCCGCGCAGTCGCTGTGGGCGACGGGCCTTGGCTCTGCCAGCCTCGTCGTGGCCCTTCTTGCACCGCTGCTCGGGGCGGTGGCGGATGCGGGCGGCCGCAGGCTGGTGTGGATCTGGGGCTTTTCCGCCTTTTATCTGGTGGGCTCGGCCAGCCTCTGGGCGCTGACGCCGGACGGAGGCGCCCTCATCTGGGCGCTGGCCTGCTTCGGGCTTGGCTTCGTGGGGATGGAGTTCGCCACCATCTTCACCAACGCGCTGCTGCCCTCGCTCGGGCCGCGGGACCGGATCGGCGAGATCTCGGGATCGGGCTTTGCCTTCGGCTATCTCGGCGGCGTGCTGTCGCTGGCCCTCATGCTTCTGTTCTTTGCCGAAGGCGCCAGCACCGGCCGGACGCTGATCGGCCTGCCTCCGGCCTTCGGGCTCGATCCGGCGCTGCGCGAGGGGACGCGGGCGGTCGGGCCCTTCACGGCGGTCTGGTATCTGGTCTTCATGCTGCCCTTCTTCCTCTGGGTGAAGGAGCCGCCCGCGCCGGCGCGCCGCATGAGCCTGTCCGCGGGGCTGGCCTCGCTCCGCGGCTTTCTGATGAGCCTGCCGCGGAGGCGCAGCCTGTCGGCCTATCTCGGCTCGTCGCTGCTCTACCGTGACGCGCTGAACGCGCTTTACGGCTTTGGCGGGGTCTATGCCTCGGGCGTGCTGGGCTGGAGCATCATCCAGATCGGGGTCTTCGGAGTGGTGGGGGCGGTGACGGCCACCGTCGCCTCGTGGATCGGAGGGCGCGCCGACCGGCGCTGGGGCCCGAGGCCCGTGATCGCCACCTGCATCCTGCTTCTGTGCACCACCTGCATCCTCATCGTGGCCACCTCGCGCGAGAGCCTCTTCGGCCAGCCCTTGCCCGAAGGCTCGCGCCTGCCGGACCAGCTCTTCTTCCTCTGCGGTGCGCTGATCGGCGGGGCAGGGGGCGCGCTTCAGGCCGCGAGCCGGACCATGATGGCGCGCCACACCACGCCCGAGCGCGCGACCGAGGCCTTCGGCCTCTATGCCCTGTCGGGCAAGGTCACCAGCTTTCTCTCGCCGCTGCTGATCGCGATCGCGACCAGCCTCAGCGGATCGCAGCGCGTGGGGATCGCTCCCCTGATCGTGCTCTTCCTTGCGGGGCTCGTTCTGCTAGTCTGGGTTAAACCGGAAGGCGAACAGCGGGCAGTGACATGATGCGCATCCTCTCTTTCATCCTCGTCATGGGGATGGCGACCGCCGCTCAGGCCGAACCGAAGGCGAACCAGCTCTTCGGCGCGCAGACGGCCGCCTCGCGGCAGGCCCCGATGCCGATCGGCAGCTACAACCGGGGCTGCGCGGCGGGCCTGGTGCAGATGCCCGAGAGCGGGCCGACCTGGCAGGTGATGCGCCTGTCGCGCAACCGCGCGTGGGGCCATCCCGAGATGATCGAGTTCTTGCAGGCGCTGTCGGTCGCGGCCCGGCAGATCGGCTGGGCGGGGCTCTATATCGGCGACATCAGCCAGCCGCGGGGCGGGCCGATGACGTCGGGCCATGCCAGCCACCAGATCGGTCTGGATGCCGATGTCTGGATGCTGCCGCCGCGCCGGCTCGATCTCACGGTGGCGGACCGCGAACGGATCTCGTCGATCCCCGTCCGTTCGGCCGATCAGCGGAGCGTCACCGCCAACTGGAGCCGGGCGCACCACACGCTCCTGCGCTCGGCCGCGTCGGATGACCGGGTGGACCGGATCTTCGTGGCCGCCGCGGTGAAGCTCGAGATGTGCCGGACGGCGACGCGCGCCGACCGGGCGTGGCTGCAGAAGATCCGTCCGGTTCCGGGGCACGATACGCATTTCCACATCCGGCTGAAATGTCCGCGGGGCGCCGTCGCCTGTCAGACGCAGACGCCCACGGTGGCCGACCTGTCCAAGGGCGGCGACGGCTGCGACGAGACGCTGACCTGGTGGGTGACCGATTACCTAAACCCGCCGAAGACGCCGCCGCAGAGGCCAACCGGCCCGCGGCCGAAGGGCGCGCGCGACTTCACCCTGTCGGACCTGCCGGCCCAATGCCGCGAAGTTCTCGCATCGCGCTGATTGCGGCGATCGTCGGGGGGCTTGCGCTGGGCGGCAGCGCAGGCAGCCCGGGCGACGACCGCTTCACGAGCTTTTCCTGGAGCAAGGAGGACCCGCTCTTCGGCGGATTCTCGGCCATCGAGATGGCGGACGACGGTCTGTCGATCACGCTCCTGTCCGACCGGGGCAGCTGGACCCGCGGCGAGGTGCGGCGCGACGCGAGCGGCCGGATCATCGGCATCGAGACCGGCCCGATGCGGATGCTCCGCGGTCGGGGCGAGGCGCCGCTGGCGCGCCGTCGCAGCGACAGCGAGGGCCTCGCCATCGCCCGCGACGGAACCGCCTATGTCTCGTTCGAGGGCGCCGCGCGCGTGCTGCGCTATCGCGACCTCGCGGGGCCGGCCGAGAACCTGCCCGTGCATCCCGACTTCCGGCTGATGCAGAACAACAGCGCGCTCGAGGCGCTGGCGATCGACGCAACGGGCGCGCTCTACACGTTGCCCGAGCGGTCGGGCAGCCTGAACCGGCCGTTCCCCGTCTATCGCTTCGACGGGTGCGAGTGGACGCAGCCCTTCGACCTGCCGCGCCGCGGGCCCTATCTCGCCGTGGGTGCCGATTTCGGACCCGACGGCCGCTTCTACCTGCTCGAGCGCAACTTCCGTGGCTTCCTCGGCTTTGCGAGCCGCGTGCGGCGCTTCGAGTTCGGGCCTCAGGGAGTTCTGTCGGAGGAAGTCCTGTTCGAGACGCCCTCGGGCCGCTACGACAATCTCGAAGGCATTTCGGTCTGGCAGGAGCCGGGCGGCGGGATCGTGGTGAGCATGGTCTCGGACGACAATTTCCTGTTCGTGCAGCGGACCGAAGTGGTCGAGGTCCGACTCCCGGATTGACAGGCCGCCCCTCGGGGCTGTAGGCCGCGCTGTCCCCCGACGGGGGCCAAGTCTCCGCGACCTTGTCAAAACGGAACCGACATGACCCGCAGCCTGATCCCCGCCATCCTGGCGATGGCCGCCATTGTGGTGGCCTCGAACATCCTCGTGCAGTTCCTGTTCGGCCAGTGGCTGACCTGGGGCGCCTTCACCTATCCGCTCGCCTTCCTCGTGACCGACCTGACGAACCGCCTGCGGGGCGCGGCCGCCGCGCGGCGCGTGGTGCTGGCGGGGTTCGCCACCGGGATCCTCTGCTCGCTGATCGGCACGCAGATCATGGGCGAGTTCGGCCCGCTGGTCACGCTGCGCATCGCGCTGGCCTCGGGGCTCGCCTTCCTCGTGGCGCAGATGCTGGACGTGACGCTGTTCGACCGGCTGCGCCATTCGCGCCGCTGGTGGCGGGCGCCGCTGACCTCGACCCTCGTCGGCTCGAGCCTCGACACGCTGATCTTCTTCGGCGTCGCCTTCTCGGCCTCGCTCGTCTGGCTGGAGCCGGGCAACGATGTCGCGTGGGCGAACGAGATCCTGCCGCTTCTGGGCGCCGGCCCCGAGGCTCCGCTCTGGCTGTCGCTGGCCGTTGCGGACTGGTCCGTCAAACTTCTGCTCGCTTTGGTGGCACTTCTGCCTTTCCGCGTAATTGTCAGGCGGATGACCGCAGAGGTTGCGTAATCATCATTTGACAAACACCAGATCTGTGCCACCTTCCTCTCATCGGCAACCATTTGAAAGGAGGTGATCCAGTGTCTAGAGTGATATTGGAGAGACGTGTCGGGACAGCTTGCGGGGGTGTTTTCTGAGGGCAGCCCCTCCTAAAACGCACCGGAAGTTGGGCTAGCTCCTAACTGGCTCATCTCCTTGGATCTCGGAAAGGGTCGCCAGCCGTGGCGACCCTTTCTCGTTGGCCGGGGCCGTTGCGGCGGGCCGGCCGCCGCGGTAGGCCCCTCTCATGCTGCGCATCACCGATCAGATCACGCTCGCCGACTGGGAACTGACCGAGAGCTTCTCGCGCTCGTCGGGGCCGGGCGGGCAGAACGTCAACAAGGTCGAGACGGCGGTCGAGCTGCGGTTCGAGGCCGAGCGGTCGCCGCATCTGGCGTCCGCGGTCAAGGCGCGGCTCAAGCGGCTCGCGGGCCGCCGCTGGACGCAGGAGGGGGCGATCGTCATCCGCGCCGAGGAGACGCGCAGCCAGCAGCGCAACCGCGAACTGGCGCGCGAGCGTCTGGCCGAGCTGGTGCGCGCGGCGCTGGTCGCGCCCAAGCGGCGGATCGCCACCAAGCCCACGCTCGGCAGCCAGCGGAGGCGTCTGGCCGCCAAGGCGATCCGGGGCGAGGTGAAGGCCGGGCGCGGTCGGGTGAGCGACGAGGACGCCTGAAGGCCCTCGCGGTCAGACCTTGACCTCGTAGGCCACCTGCTCACCCACGCCGAACACGCGCTTGTACCGCTCGATCTGGTCGGCGGGCCCCATCGCCTTCAGCGGATTGTCCGACAGCTTGACGGTGGGCCGCCCGTTCGCCGCCACCGCCTTGCAGACGAGGCTGAAGGGGGCGAGCGCGTCATCCTTCACCAGACCGCGGAAGTCGTTGGTGAACATCGTCCCCCAGCCAAAGCTGACCTTCACGCGGTTGTGGAACTGGCGGTGCAGTTCCTCGATCTTCTCGACATCGAGCCCGTCCGAGAAGATCACCAGCTTCTTGCGCGGGTCCTCGCCGCGGCTTTCCCACCAGCGGATCGCGGTCTCGGCGCCCTTGGCGGGGTCGCCGGAATCGATGCGGATGCCCGTCCATTTCGACAGCCAGTCCGGCGCCCGTTGCAGGAAGCCCTCGGTACCGTAGGTGTCGGGCAGGATGATCCGCAGGTTGCCGTCATGCTCCTCGTGCCAGTCGGCGAGCACCTGATAGGGCGCGCGGGCCAGTTCCTCGTCGGTCCGGGCGAGGGCGGAATAGACCATCGGCAGCTCGTGCGCGTTGGTGCCGATCGCCTCGACCTCGCGCCGCATGGCGATCAGGCAGTTCGAGGTGCCGGTGAACGCATCGCCCAGCCCCTCGATCATCGCCTGCACGCACCAGTCCTGCCACAGGAACGAATGCCGCCGCCGCGTGCCGAAATCTGCGATCTTCAGCCGCTCGATCCGCTTCAGCCGCTCGATCTTCTCCCAGAGCTTGGTCATCGCCCGCGCATAGAGCACCTGCAACTCGAACCGGCCCAGCGTGGCCAGCACCGCGCGCGAGCGCAGCTCCATCAGCACGGCCAGCGCCGGGATCTCCCACAGCATGACCTCGGGCCATTTGCCTTCAAAGGTCAGCTCATACTGCCCGTCGCGCTTTTCCAGATGGTAGGGCGGCATCCGCAGGTTCTCGAACCACTCCATGAAGTCGGGGCGGAACATCTGGCGTTTGCCGTAGAAGGTGTTGCCGCGCAGGAAGGTGCTTTCGCCGCGGGACAGGCGCAGGGTGCGGATGTGGTCGAGCTGTTCGCGCAGCTCGCCCTCGTCAATCAGCTCGGCCAGCCGCACCGAGGAGGTGCGGTTGATCAGGCTGAAGCGCACGATCGTGTCCGGTTTGTTGCGAAACACCGACTGGCACATCAGCAGCTTGTAGAAGTCGGTGTCGATCAGCGATCGGACGATCGGGTCGATCTTCCACTTGTGGTTATAGACGCGGGTGGCGATCTCGACCATCTCAGGCCTCCAGCCTGACGCCGGCCGCGGCCATCTGCGCCTTGATCGTGGCAAGCGAGCCGTTGAGGTCGATGGCGGCGCAAGCGCCCTCGAGCACCGTCGCGCGGAAGCCCAGCCGCGCCGCGTCGAGCGCGGAATAGGCCACGCAGAAATCGGTGGCGAGGCCCACGAGCGTCACGGCCTCGATCCCCCGGCTGCGCAGGTAGCCCTCGAGCCCGGTGGGCGTGGTCCGGTCGTTCTCGAAAAAGGCCGAATAGCTGTCGATGCCTGCGCGAAACCCCTTGCGGAGGAAGAGGTCGGCGGGATCGGTGTTCAGCGCCGGGTGGAACTCGGCCCCCCTCGTGCCCTGCACGCAATGCGTGGGCCAGAGCACCTGCGGACCGTAGGGCATCTCGACCAGCGAGAAGGGCTCGGCGCCGTGGTTGGCGGCAAAGGAGGAATGGTCGGCCGGGTGCCAGTCCTGCGTAAAGATCCGGGCGCCGAACTCGGGCAGGAGTGCGTTGATGCGGGGGATGATCGCATCCCCTCCGGCGACGGCAAGCGCCCCGCCCGGGCAGAAGTCGTTCTGCACGTCGATGACGATCAGGGCTTCGGTCAGGGGCCGCATTTCCGCCTCCGTAGGAAAATTCCGTTGCCAAGGGCTAAGGAGTGCCGGCGCGGAGGTCAATGGAAGCCGTGCCGCGCGGCCTTGACGCACGCCGCCGCCCCGGGTGACAAGATGTGGAGAGGAAGCCCTTTTCCCGACCCATCCCGGCCACGGCCTCCGCTTCCGGGCCGGTGCCCGGACCGGAGGTTCCCCGTGACAGACGCCGACACAGCCGCGCACCCCGTCTTCCCGGATCTGAACGGCGCCTCGGTCTTCATTTCGGGCGGCGGCTCGGGGATCGGGGCGGCTGTGACCGAAGCCTTCCTGCGGCAGGGTGCACGGGTCGCCTTCGTGCAGCGTTCGGATGCCACCGACTTCGGCGACCGGATGGAGGACGAGACGGGCGCGCGGCCGCTGTTCCTGCCCTGCGACGTGACCGACATCCCGGCGCTGCGGCAGGCGCTGGCGGAGGCGGCCGAGCGGCAGGGGCCGATCCGGGTTCTGGTGAACGGCGCGGCGCACGACGAACGTCACACGACGGCCGAGGTGACCGAGGAGTACTGGGATCGGGCGATGGCGGTGAACCTCAGGCATTACTTCTTTGCCGCTCAGGCGGTGGTGCCGGGAATGAAGGCCGCGGGCGGCGGCTCGATCATCAATTTCTCGTCGATCTCCTACATGATGGGCAATGCGGGCTATCCGGCCTACACGACCGCCAACTCCGGCATCAACGGCCTGACCCGCAGCCTCGCGCGCGAGTTCGGGCCGGACCGGATCCGGGTCAATGCGCTGGCGCCGGGATGGGTGCTGACCGAGCGGCAAAAGGACCTGTGGGTGACCGAGGAGGGGTTGCAGGCCCATCTCGACCGCCAGTGCCTCAAGGATCCGCTCGAGCCCGCCGACATCGTGGGCGGCGTGCTGTTCCTTGCGTCGGACGCCTCGCGGATGATGACGGGGCAGGCGCTGGTGATCGACGGTGGCGTGGTGGTGACGGGATGAGGCCCGACTGGATCGCGGTGGATTGGGGGACAAGCCGCCTGCGCGCCTGGGCGATGGGCGCCGAGGCCGTGCTGGCCGAGGCGCAATCGGCCGAAGGCATGGCCCGGCTGGGCGAGGGCGGGTTCGAGCTTGCGCTTCTGCGGCTGATCTGGCCGTGGCTGGACGAGGGGCAGGCGGTGCCCGTGGTGATCTGCGGCATGGCGGGCGCGCGGCAGGGCTGGCACGAGGCGCCCTACCGGATGTTGCCCTGCGCGCCGGTCGATCCGCAGGCGCTGGTGCCGGTTGCGGCCGAGGATGCGCGGATCTCGGTCCGCATCGTCCCCGGCCTTGCGCAGTCGCGGCCGGCCGACGTGATGCGGGGGGAAGAGACGCAGATTGCCGGTGCGCTGGCGGTGCTGGGAAACTTCGACGGGGTGATCTGCCTGCCCGGAACCCACTCCAAATGGGTGCAGGTCTCGGCCGGCGAGGTGGTCAGCTTCCGCAGCTTCCTGACCGGAGAGCTTTTCGCCCTTCTGTCGGAACAGTCGGTGCTGCGGCAGGGGCTGGCCGGCGAAGGCTGGGACGCGGACGCGTTCCTCGCCGCCGTGTCGGACGGCATGTCCCATCCGCAGAAGCTTGGCTCGAAGCTCTTTGCTCTTCGCGCCGAGGGGTTCTTGCAGGATCTGCCTCCCGCGAGCGCGCGGGCGCGCCTGTCGGGGCTGCTGATCGGGCTCGAACTGGTGGGCGCGCGCAGCTACTGGCTCGGCCAGCCGGTGGTGCTGGTGGCGGACGAGGGGCTGGCCGAGCGTTACGCCGCGGCCCTCGCCGCGCAAGGGGTGCAGGCCCGCCTGCTGCCGGCGCGGGCCTGCACGCTGGGCGGCCTTGCCGCGGCGAGCGGTCAGCTGACGACGGCGGTTTCGGGGACGGGCACGAAGGCATAGCCGTTCGCGCCCAGCGTCAGGCGCTCACCCTCAGTCCGCGCGGCCTGCGCGGGCCCCACAATCCCGCCCTGTCCGGGCACGGTCAGGTCCACCGGAGAGGTGCCCAGATTGAAGAGGCAGGCAAGGGTGCGACCTTCATGGCTGCGGGTGAAGCCGAGGACGGGCTCGGGCAGGTCGAAGAAGTGGCTCTTGCCCCGGATGAGGGCGGGTTCGGTCCGGCGGAACTGCAGGAGCGCGCGGTAGGTCTCGAGCACCGAGCCCGCCACGCCCTTTTGCGCGGCCACGTTCCGCGCAAGCTGCGGCGGCTTCACGGGCAGCCAGGGCTTGGCGGAGGTGAAGCCTCCGTGCGGCCCGTCGTTCCACACCATCGGCGTCCGGCATCCGTCGCGGCCCTTGTCCTCGGGCCAGAAGCGCAGGCCGGGGGGATCGGTAAGTTCCTCGTAGAGAAGCTCGGTTTCGGTCTGGCCGAGTTCCTCACCCTGATAGAGGCTGACCGACCCCTCGAAGGACAGCAGCATCGCCGCCGCAAGCCGCGCCACATCGTCGGAGGCGCCGTGCCCGGCCCAGCGGGTGACGTGGCGCACGACGTCGTGGTTGGAAAAGGCCCAGCAGGGCCAGCCGTGCGGGGCGGTGGCGAAAAATTCCTCGATCCGGCTGCGGAAATGCCCGGCGGTGAAGGTGCGCGAGAGCATCTCGAACGTGTAGGCCATGTGGAGCCGGTCGTTCCCGCTGGTGTATTCGGCGATGATCGCGAGCCCGCGAAGCCCGTCGGCCACCTCGCCCACCATCGTCCGGTCAGGATATTCGCCCAGAAGCTGCCGCATCCTGAGCAGGAAGGCGATGTTCTCGTCACGGGATTTCGAGAAGGCGTGGTCCTGCATGTCGTAGGGATTGACCGGCGGGACGGGTCCGTTCCGCGGGTTCGGCCGGTTCGACCTGAGGTCGGCGTCGTGGAAGTAGAAATTCACCGTGTCGAGGCGGAAGCCGTCCACGCCGCGGTCGAGCCAGAAGCGCATCTGCTCGAGCAGCCAGTCCTGCACCTCGGGGTTGTGGAAGTTGAAGTCGGGCTGGCTGGTCAGGAAATTGTGCAGGTAATATTGCCGCCGCTGCGCGTCCCATTCCCAGGCGGATCCGCCGAAGACCGAGAGCCAGTTGTTCGGCGGGCTGCCGTCGGGCTGCGGATCGGCCCACACATACCAGTCCGACTTCGGGTTGTCGCGGCTCTGCCGGCTTTCCTGGAAGAAGGGATGTCGCGAGGAGGAGTGGCTCAGGACCTGATCGATGATGACCTTGAGGCCCAGCTCGTGAGCCCTGGCGAGGAGCGCGTCGAAATCCTCCATCCGGCCGAACATCGGGTCGATGCCGGTATAGTCCGAGACGTCGTAGCCCATGTCGTCCATGGGCGAGGGAAAGAACGGGGAAAGCCAGATCGCGTCGGCCCCGAGCCAGGCCACATGATCGAGCCGCTCGTGAATGCCGCGCAGGTCGCCCACGCCGTCGCCGTTCGAGTCCTGGAACGAACGGGGATAGATCTGATAGGTCACCGAGCCGCGCCACCAGTCCGACATGCTGCCTCCTTCGGGTTGTCCTGGTGTCAAGCGACCGGCCGGGCGTGGGTTCCCGGCGAGATCCCCTGGCCGACCGCCCCGTGCCGGCGGAGGCGGGGGCTGTCTGCCCCCGGCCATCCCTGCGGGATGGCTCCCCCGAGGATATTTGGGCGAGAATGAAAGGGGCGGAGAAGGGTCGGGGGGCCGGCGCGCATCACGGAATGGCAAAGGTGCCATCAGAAAATAGCGTTTGACGGAAGTTCCGGGCGCGGCGCAGGCTTCGCGCCCGCCCTTCAGCCTGCCCGGACCTGTCATGACCAAAGCTCCGATCTTCACGCCCGTCCTGATCTCGGGCTGCATCATCCTGATGCTCGGCTTCGCGATCCGCGCCAGCTTTGGTGTGTTCCAGATCCCCATTGCCGAAGAGTTCGGCTGGCTGCGCGCGGATTTCTCGATGGCGATCGCGATCCAGAACCTGGCCTGGGGCATCGGGCAGCCGATCTTCGGCATGCTGGCCGAGAAGTTCGGCGACCGGCGCGCGATCGTGGCCGGGGCCCTGATGTATGCGGCGGGGCTGGTGCTTTCGAGTTTTGCCGTGACGCCGCTTCAGCACCAGATCCTCGAGGTTCTGGTGGGGTTCGGAATCGCGGGCACCGGCTTTGGCGTGATCCTCGCGGTGGTGGGTCGGGCGGCGGCGCCCGAGAACCGCTCGCTTGCGCTGGGCATCGCCACGGCGGCGGGATCGGCGGGGCAGGTGTTCGGGGCGCCCGCGGCCGAGATCCTGCTGGGCTTCTATTCCTGGCAGGTGGTGTTCCTGATCTTTGCCGGGGTGATCCTGCTGGCGCTGTTCGCGCTGCCCTTCATGCGCTCGCCGGTGACGGCGACGAAGGCCGAGCTTGAGGAGTCGCTGGGGCAGGTGGTGCTGCGCGCCTTTCGCGACCCCTCCTACACGCTGATCTTCGTGGGTTTCTTTTCCTGCGGCTACCAGCTGGCCTTCATCACCGCCCACTTCCCGGCCTTCGTGACCGAGATGTGCGGGGCGATCGACCCGCGGGGGCCGCTGGCGGCGCTGGGGATCACCACGACCTCGGCCCTGGGGGCGGTGGCGATCTCGCTGATCGGGCTGGCGAACATCGTGGGCACGATCACGGCCGGCTGGCTCGGCAAGCGCTACTCCAAGAAGTACCTGCTGGCGGCGATCTACACGGGCCGGACCATCGCGGCGGCGCTCTTCATCCTGCTGCCGATGACGCCCGCCACGGTGCTTGTCTTCTCGCTGGCGATGGGGGCGCTGTGGCTGGCGACGGTGCCGCTGACCAGCGGGCTTGTGGCCCACCTCTATGGGTTGCGCTACATGGGCACGCTTTACGGGTTCGTCTTCCTCAGCCACCAGCTCGGGAGTTTCATGGGGGTCTGGCTGGGCGGGCGGATGTACGACATGACGGGCGATTACACGCTTGTCTGGTGGATCGGGGTCGGCGTCGGGGCCTTCTCGGCCATCGTCCATCTGCCGATCCGCGAGAATCGCGCACCGGCCCTGCAACCGGCCTGAGGGGCGCCTTGCCCCGCGCGGCGCCGGAGCGCGCCGGTTTCACGACGCGCGAATGACGCGGGCCCGAGGGGCAGGCCCTTGCCCCTGCCGCCGCGCCCGATATACCTCGGTCGGCCCTGGAGGAGACGTCATGCGCGCCGGAATTGCCTGCCTTGTGCTGGCCTATGTGCTGAGCCAGTTCTACCGCGCCTTCCTTGCGGTGCTGACGCCCGTCCTCAAGACCGAACTGGGGGCGACGGCCGAGGATCTGGCGGCGGCCTCGGGCATCTGGTTCCTGGCCTTCGCGCTGATGCAGTTTCCGGTGGGCTGGGCGCTGGATCGCGTCGGGCCGCGGCTCACCTCGATGGTGCTGCTGGGAGTGGGGGGCGCGGGTGGCGCGCTGGTCTTCGGCATGGCCCAGGGGCCGGCCGCGATCCTTGCCGCGATGGCGCTGATCGGGATCGGCTGCTCGCCCGTGCTGATGGCGAGCTACTACATCTTTGCGCGCAGCTACAGCCCGGCGGTCTTCGGCACGCTTGCCGCCGCCGTGGTGGGGATCGGAAGCCTCGGCAACATCGCGGGGTCGGTTCCGCTTGCCTGGGCCGTGGAGGCCTTCGGCTGGCGCGAGACGCTGTTTGCGCTGGCGGGCGTCACCCTGGCGGTTGCGGGCGCCATCGGGCTTCTGGTGCGCGATCCGGGCCGCATCGAGGGGCCGGCGAACGGGTCGCTCTGGCAGCTTCTGCGGATGCCGGCGCTCTGGCCCGTGCTGATCATGATGGTCGTCTGCTATGCCCCCGCGGCGGGGCTGCGGGGGCTGTGGATCGGGCCCTATTACGCCGATGTCTTCGGCGCCTCGGCGGTGGAGATCGGGCGGGCGACGCTGGTCATGGGGCTGGCCATGGTGGCGGGCAGCTTTGCCTACGGGCCGCTCGACCGGCTGCTCGGCACGCGCAAGGGGCTGATCCTTGGCGGAAACCTGCTGACGGCGCTGTGCCTGGTCGCGCTCTGGATCTGGCCTGTGGCGGGCGGTTGGACGGGGCTGCTGCTCTTTGCGGGGATCGGGCTCTTTGGCGCCTCCTTCCCCATGGTGATCGCCCACGGGCGCGCCTTCGTGCCGCCGCACCTGATGGGGCGGGGGGTGACGCTGCTGAACTTCTTCGGGATCGCCTCGCCCGGGATCATGCAGTTCGCGACGGGCGCGGTGCATGGCTCGGTGGCGCCGGTGCCGCCCGAGGCGCCCTATGAGGCCCTCTTCCTCTTCTTCGCGCTCTTCATCCTGGCGGGCTGCGCCGTCTATGCCTTCAGCCGCGACCGGACGGACTGACTTCCCGTCCGGTGCGTCCTGCGCTAACCAGAGGCGCAGGGAGGAGACATGGCAGTGCAGCCCGAACGGATCGAGGTCATCGCGCCCAACCTCAAGCGCCGCCTGTCGGGGGTGACAGCCACCATCGCGCGGCTCGTGCCGGTGCAGGCGTCGATGATCGGCATCGTGGCGACGGGTCCGGGCCTGCCGGCCGGAACCCCGCACCTGCCCCTTTGGCGCCTGCCGTTCCTGCCGCGCGACAGCTGGCGCGTCTGGCACGCGCGGCGCAACACCGAGATGCTGTTGGGCCTTTTGCTGCGCCATGTGCTGCGGCGCCGGCTGAAACTGCTGTTCACGACAGCTTCGCAGCGGCGCCATACCGGCTACACGCGCTGGCTGATCGGGCGGATGGATGCGCTGGTTGCCACCTCGCGGCGCTCGGCCTCGTATCTCGAGCGGCCGTGCGAGGTGATCCTGCACGGGATCGACACCGACACCTTCCGGCCGGGAGACCGCGCCGAGGTGCGGGCGCGGCTGGGCCTGCCCGAGGCGGTGCTGGTGGGCTGCTACGGTCGCATCCGCGCCCAGAAGGGCACGGATGTCTTCGTGCATGCGATGATGCGCCTCTTGCCGGACCGGCCGGGCGTGGCCGCGGTGGTCATGGGGCGCGCGGTGGGCGAGCATCAGGCCTTCCTCGATGCGCTGAAGGCCGAGGTTGCGCAGGCGGGGCTGGCCGAGCGCATCCTCTTCCGGCCGGAGGTGACGGTGGACCGGATGCCCGACTGGTATCGGGCGCTTGACCTCTATGTGGCGCCGCAGCGGTGGGAGGGGTTCGGGCTGACCCCGCTCGAGGCGATGGCCTGCGGCGTGCCGGTCGTTGCGACCCGCGTCGGCGCCTTCGAGGAACTGCTGAGCGGCGAGACCGGCCGCCTCGTGCCGCCGGGCGATCTGGAGGCCATGGTGTCCGAGGTGGCGGCGATGCTCGACGATGGCCCGATGCGCGCCCGCATGGCCCGGGCCGCGCGCGCCCGCACCCTTGCGGGCTTCCGCATCGAGGACGAGGCGGCGGCGCTGGTCGCCCTTTACCGGAGGCTTCTCGCATGAACCGGCTGGCCTTCCTTCTGGCCCGAACCCTGCGGCAGGAGGCGGCCCTGTCGGCGCTGTCGCTGTCGGAAGAGGCGCTGCTGGCCCGCTTTGCCACCGAACGGATCGCGCTGGTGGGCAACGCGCGGAGCCTCGCCGGCGCCTCCCTTGGCGACGAGATCGACGCGGCCGACCTGGTGATCCGGCTGAACCGGGCGCCGATGCCATCCACGCAGAGCCACGGGACCCGCACGGATGCGCTGGCGCTGGCCACCTCGCTCTCGCGCGAGGCGCTGGAGGGGCTGGCCCCGCATCTGACGCTGTGGATGTCGCACAAGCGCAAGCGGCTGCCGTGGCATGTGGCGAGCCGGAGGGGGTTCTACCTGCACCCGCTGTGCTACTACGACGACCTCCGGCGCCGCCTCGGGGCACCGCCCTCGACCGGGCTGATGATGATCGACCTGCTGGCGCAAAGCCGTGCCGCCTCGGTCACGCTCTACGGGTTCGACTTCTTCGCAAGCCTCTCGCTGACGGGCAGCCGGACGGCGGCGCAGGTGCCGCACGATTTCGCGGCCGAGGGGCGCTTCGTGCAGGCGCTGCTCGAGACCGATCCGCGGTTTGCGCTGCGCGGACCCGAGGGCTGAGGCCAGGTTGGCGCATCCCTTGCGCCGCAACACGGCCCGGCCCGAATTTGCTTCCCCCCTGACCCCGCTTGCGCTATGGGGGCGCGTCATTCCGACATGAGAAGGGGTCCCCGATGGGCTACAGGGTCGTCGTCGCGGGTGCCACGGGCAACGTGGGCCGTGAAATGCTGAACATCCTCGCCGAGCGCGAGTTTCCGGTGGATGAGATTGCCGCTCTCGCGAGCCGCAAGTCGCTCGGCACCGAGGTGAGCTTTGGCGACAAGACCCTGACGACCAAGGACCTCGACACGTTCGACTTCACCGGCTGGGACATCGCGCTCTTCGCAGTGGGCTCGGAGGCGACGAAAGTCTATGCGCCCAAGGCCGCGGCCGCGGGCTGCGTGGTGATCGACAACTCGTCGCTCTACCGCTACGACCCGCAGGTGCCGCTGATCGTGCCCGAGGTGAACGCGGACGCGATCGAGGGCTACAAGGCCAAGAACATCATCGCCAACCCCAACTGCTCGACCGCGCAGATGGTGGTGGCGCTGAAGCCGCTGCACGACCGTGCGAGGATCAAGCGCGTGGTGGTCTCGACCTACCAGTCCGTCTCCGGCGCGGGCAAGGCCGGCATTGACGAGCTGTGGAGCCAGACCAAGGGCATCTATGTCCCCGGTCAGGAGGTCGCGCCCGAGAAATTCACCAAGCAGATCGCCTTCAACGTGATCCCTCACATCGACACCTTCATGGAGGACGGCTCCACCAAGGAAGAGTGGAAGATGGTGGCCGAGACGAAGAAGATCCTCGACCCCAAGGTGAAGGTCACGGCGACCTGCGTCCGCGTGCCGGTGTTCGTGGGCCATTCCGAGTCGATCAACATCGAGTTCGAGGACTTCCTCGACGAGGAGGAGGCGCGGGACATCCTGCGCGAGGCTCCGGGTGTTCTCGTGGTCGACAAGCGCGAGGCCGGCGGCTACATTACGCCCGTGGAATGTGTGGGCGATTATGCCACCTACATCAGCCGCATCCGGCAGGATTCGACGCTCGACAACGGCCTGAACCTCTGGTGCGTGTCGGACAACCTGCGCAAGGGGGCCGCGCTGAACGCGGTGCAGATCGCCGAGGTGCTGGGCAACCGTTGCCTGAAGAAGGGGTGAACGCATGGTGCGAGCGGGGTGGCGGGCGGCGGCGGTTCTGGCTCTCGTGCTCCTCGCTCCTCCTGCATCCGGCGAAGAGCGGCGGTCCTACAGCCTCTTCGCCGGCATCCTGACCGACAACACCTGGGAAGACTACTTCCTGACGCCGTGGGAGACCGATCCGCAGGATCCCGGCTTCCTCGGCGTCGCCCTGACCCAGCCGCTGGGGCGCGGCTTCGAGACCCGCTTCGGCGAGATCCGCTGGGAGGTGGAGTTCCAGATCGTCCGCCACACCGGGGTGCAGTCGAACTGGGAGTTCAATCTGCCCGTCACCGCCCGGCTGGTCCCCGAAGAGCCGCTGCTCGGTCTCTTCGACACGGCGGCCTTCGGCATCGGCCCCTCGCACGCCGACAAGCCCCCCGCGCTCGAGAAGATGCGCGGAGGCGAGGCGCAGAAGGCTCAGGTCTACTGGTTTGCCGAAGTCGAGCGCCGGTCGCGAAGCCGCGACTGCTGCAGCCTGTTCGCCCGCATCCATCACCGATCGGACGCCTACGGCGCGATCGGTGAGGGCGGGTCGTCGAACGGGCTGGTTCTGGGGCTGCGCTCGTCCTTCTGACGCAGCAGCCCTTTGTCTTACACCTGAACGAAGCCCTGACCGGGCATGTATTGCTCAAGCGTGCCGTCGCCGATGTGGGTCCAGAGCGCGTGGAGGGTCAGCACTTCCTGCTCGACCGCCTCGCGCACGAAGGGGAAGGTCATCAGGTTGCCGATGCTGACCAGAACCGCCTCCTTCTCCAGCGCGGTGACCCGCTGGTCTTCGGGCAGGTCCTTCACCCGCTCGTAGCCCGGGCGCAGGATGTCCATCCACCGGCCGACGAAGCTCGAGGTTTCCTCGAGCTGCGGCGCCGCGCCCGAGCACATGTCGTGGCATCCCTTGACGCCACCGCAGTTCGAATGGCCCAGCACCACGATATGCGCGACCTTGAGCGCGGTGACCGCATATTCCACCGCGGCCGAGGTGCCATGCTGCTGCCCGTCGGGGCTGTAGGGCGGCACGAGGTTGGCGATGTTACGGTGGATGAAGAACTCGCCCTCGTCCGCGCCGAAGATCGAGGTCACATGCACGCGCGAGTCGCAGCACGAGATGACCATGGCGCGCGGATGCTGCCCGCTTTCGGCCAGCCGGCGATACCAGGCCTTGTTGTCGGCAAAGGTGGTCGCGCGCCAGCCGTGGAAGCGCTGGACAAGGTAGTTCGGAAGCGGCCTCGCATTGTGCATCGCATCGTCCTCAGTCGGGTCCACGCGACTGAATAGGGGGCGGCCCCGGAAAATTCGAGGGATTTCTTCAGCGCACCGCAACCTTTTGTTCAGCAGCCGGGTGCAGGTTGGGACCGGGTGTGAAACTGGGGGTAGGTGTGATGACCTGCATGATAACGGCCTTGCGGCCGGTGGATCGCGTGCGACAGGACGCAGAGCCGATTGCCGCCATGTATCGGGACATGGGCACGAAAGCGGCAGAGCAAGTGGTTAATCGGGCTCTGGGAGAGCTTGCCCTGACCATCGCGACCCTCTCGCAGCAGGTGAAGAACCGCGATCTGGTCGATCTTCCACGGCGCCTGCGGCGGCTGCAACGCATGTCCGAGAACCTCGGGATGGTGAGCCTGGGGCTCGTTGCGGCGGATGCGCGCAGTGTCTTCGAGACCGGGGACACCACCGCCTTTGCCGCGATCTGGGCCCGGTTGCTGAGGGTGGCGGAACGCTCGCTCGCGTCTGACAAGGACCTGCTCGACCAGAGCCTGTAGGGCCGGGACTTGCGGGTGGCGCTGGAACGGCTAGGCTCGGCGCGATTGTCCTGCCTGTTGGAACGCACCATGTCCCTCGCCTTCGCTGATCCCGCTGCGGCCTCGCGCCCGGTCCATGTCGTTGCGTCCGACGCACTGGCCGCATGGCTCGCCGCCCGGCCCGAGCCGGTCCGCATGTGGCTGTCGGAAAGCGGCTTTGAGGCCGGCCTGGGAGAGTTGCGGCTGCTGCCCGCGCCGGATGGCACGGTTGCGGCGGCCGTTCTGGGGTCGGGCACCGCAAGGGCCCGCGCGCGCAGCCGCTTTGGCCTTGCGCGGGGCCTGTCGGCGCTGCCCGCGGGCGATTGGCACCTCGAGGGGGATCTCTCGCCCGAAGCCGCCGATGAGGCCGCCCTCGGCTGGCTCCTCTCGACCTACGCCTTCACGCGCTACCGCAGCAGCAGCACCCCACCAAAGGCGCGGCTGAAGCTGCCCGCCGGGCGCGACGGCGCGCGGCTTCTCGCCATGGCCGAGGCCGAGATGCTGACCCGCGATCTCATCAACACGCCGGCGTCCGATCTCGGGCCGCAGGAGCTGGAAGTGGCCTTTCTCGCGCTCGCCGATCGCTTCGGGGCGGAATCCGTGGTGATCCGCGGCGACAGGCTGCTCGAGCGGAACCTGCCGATGATCCACGCCGTTGGCCGCGCCTCACCGCGCGAACCCCGGCTGCTGGAGATGCGCTGGGGCGAGCGCGGGCCGCGTGTGACCCTGGTGGGCAAGGGTGTCTGCTTCGATACGGGCGGGCTCGACATCAAGCCCTCGGCCGGCATGCTTCTGATGAAGAAGGACATGGGCGGGGCCGCGACCGTCATGGGGCTTGCGCAGATGATCATGGCGCTCGACCTGCCCGTGCGCCTGCGCGTGCTGGTGCCAGCGGTGGAAAATGCCATTTCCGGCAATGCCATGCGGCCGCGGGACATCCTGACCTCGCGCAAGGGGCTGACGGTCGAAGTGAACAACACCGACGCCGAGGGGCGGCTGATCCTTGCCGATGCGCTGGCGCTGGCCGACGAGGAAGAGGCCGACCTCATCGTCTCGATGGCGACGCTGACGGGCGCGGCGCGGGTGGCGGTCGGTCCCGACCTCGCGCCCTTCTACACCGACGACGAAGGTCTGGCCGCCGCGCTTCAGGCGGCGGCCGGCCCGGCCTGCGATCCGGTCTGGCGCCTGCCCTTCTGGGAGCCTTACGAGCCGCTGATCGAGCCCGGCATCGCCGATCTCGACAATGCCCCCTCGGGCGGTTTTGCGGGGTCGATCACCGCGGCGCTCTTCCTGCGCCGCTTCGTCGAGAACCCGCGCTACATGCATTTCGACATCTACGGCCACACGCCGTCCGATGCGCCGGCGCGGCCGAAGGGAGGGGTGGGGCAGGGCGCGCGGGCGATCCTGACGGCCCTGCCGCAGATGTTGGGCCTGTGATGGACCGCCGGACGACGCCCTGCAGCGGCGAGGTGGCCCATGTCTCGCTGAAGGGGCAGGTGGCGGCTGCGCGGTTCACCGGTGGAGAGCCTGCGCAGGTGGGGGTTCCGCTGGTCGATCTGCTGGCGCGGCCCGAGGGCCCGCGGGACCGGCAGCTCCTGTTGGGTGAGGGGTTCCTCGTGATCGACCGGCGCGAGGGTCATGCCTTTGGCCGCGCCGACAAGGACGGCTACTGCGGCTGGCTGCCCGAGGCGGCGCTGGCCGCGCCCGAGACGGCCACGCACCGCGTTGCGGTTCCCGCCAGCCATCTCTACCCCGAGCCGCGGGTGCAGGCACATGAGATCGCGGCCCTCAGCTTTGGCGCGCGGTTGACGGTCATTGGCGAAGCGCGAGATTTTCTTGAAACAACGGCAGGTTGGGTTCCCGCGCGGCATTTGTGGCCGGTGGATCGGCTTCATCCCGATCCGGTGGCGGTGGCGCGGCTGTTTTACGGCACGCCCTATCTCTGGGGCGGGAACAGCCGGGCGGGGATCGACTGCTCGGGTCTGGCGCAGGCGGCGTTGCTGGCTTGCGGGATCGAGTGCCCCGGCGACAGCGACCTGCAGCAGGCGCTCGGCTCTGACGTCACGGGGGAATTGCAGGCGGGCGACCTTCTGTTCTGGAAGGGCCACGTCGCACTGGCCATCGACGCGCGGCGGATGATCCATGCCACGGGCTATGTGATGGGTGTGATCGAGGAAGAGATCGAAGCGGCCATTGCCCGGATCGCCGCGGCGGGCGAGGGGCCGGTCCTGGCCCGCCGCAGGCCCTGACGCGCGCGGGCGGCGCTATCCGTCCGACGCCTCGGGCAGGGTCTCGCGCAGCCAGTCGGGCTCGAACGTGACCTGATCGCAGCCCGCGAACTGGGCCAGCCGGTCGAGTTCGGCTCCGAGCCGCCCCAGCCGGCGCGAGCCGAGCCGAACCCCCGCCTCGGGCCAGAGCGCGCGGACGCGCAGGCCGCCGCTCTCGCGGTGGGCGCGCATGTCGATCCGGCCGATCAGCCGGTCGCCCTCGAGGATCGGGAAGACGTAATAGCCGTAAGTGCGCTTGGCTTCGGGGACGAAGACCTCGATCCGGTAGCGGAAGCCGAACAGCCGCTCGGCGCGGGCGCGGTCGCGCAGCACCGGATCGAAGGGCGACAGGATGCGCAGGCGGGGCGTGGGATCGGGCGCGGCTTCGGCCAGTGCGGCGAGGCCGGGGCGGGCATAGCTGCGGCGAAGGCTGCCGTCGGCCCCTTCGATCCTGACCTCGACGATCTCGCCGCGCGCCAGCGCGTCGTGGCACCAGGCCTGCGCCTCGGCCGGGGTCGCCGCGGCCCAGAAGGCGGCCAGTTCGCCTGACGTGGCAAAGCCCAGCCGGTCCAGCGCCTCGGAGCAGGCCCAGTGGATCGTGGCCGCATCGCCCGGGTCCATGCCAAGGACGTCGGCCGGAATCACGCGCGAGGTCAGGTCATAGACCTTGCGGAACGAGTCGCGGCGCGTGATCGACAGCTCGCCCACCCGCCACAGATATTCGAGCGCCGCCTTCGACGGGTGCCAGTCCCACCAGCCGCCGGTGCCGCGCTGCTCTTCCTCGCCCACCTCGGCGGCCGAGACCGGCCCGCCCTCGGCGATCCGCGCGAGGACCGTCTCGAACTGCTCCTCGAACCCTTCGCGCTGCCAGCCGCGCCAGCGGGCGAGCAGCCGCGGCCGGTCGCGCCGGAAGCGGTGGTGCCAGAAAGGGTAGAAGCGGGTGGGGATCGCCGCGGCGTCGTGGGTCCAGTGCTCGAACAGGTGCCGCTGCGCGAGCAGCCGGTCGAGCGCCTCGGGCCGGTAGGACTGCCGGCGCGCGAAGAGGATCATGTGGTGCGCGCGGGCAACGGTCGAGATGCTGTCGATCTGCACGAAGCCCAGGCGGTCGATCAGCGCCAGCAGCGCCTCGCCCCTGCCCGGGCCGGTGGGCGGTTCGGCCAGGGCGTGAAGATGCAGGAACAGCCGGCGCGCAAGCGGATTGGAGAGGATCACGGCCGCCGGCCCGGTCAGAGGCCGGTTTCGGCGGCGATCTGGGCCCGGCTCTTGCGGGCGCGCTCGGTCGCGGACTTGAGCTGGCCGCAGGCCGCCATGATGTCCTCGCCGCGCGGGGTGCGGATCGGCGAGGCATAGCCCGCCTTGTAGATGATGTCGGCGAAGGCCGCGATCCGCTCGGGCGTCGAGCGGCGGTAGGGCGCGCCGGGCCATTCGTTGAAGGGGATCAGGTTGATCTTGGCCGGGATGCCCGCGATCAGCTTGACCAGCCGCCGCGCGTCGGCGTCGCTGTCGTTGATCCCGTCGAGCATGACATATTCGAAGGTGATCCGCTCGGAGTTCGACAGCCGCGGATAGTCACGCAGGCTGTCGAGAAGCGTGCGGATGTTCCAGCGTTTGTTGATCGGAACGAGAATGTCGCGCACCTCGTCGGTCGTGGCGTGGAACGAGATGGCAAGCTGGCAGCCGATCTCTTCGGCCGTGCGCGCGATCTCGGGCACGACGCCCGACGTCGAGAGCGTGATCCGCCGGCGCGAGAGCGAGAGGCCCTCGCCGTCCATCACCACCTTCATCGCGTTGCGGACATTCTCGAAATTGTAGAGAGGCTCGCCCATGCCCATCAGCACGAGGTTCGACACCAGCCGCGTCTCGTCCTTGGGTGCGCCCCGCTCGGGCCATTCGCCGAGATCGTCCCGCACCAGCATCACCTGCCCCACGATCTCGCCCGCGGTCAGGTTGCGCACCAGCTTCTGCGTGCCGGTGTGGCAGAACGAGCAGGTCAGCGTGCAGCCCACCTGAGACGAGACGCAGAGCGTGCCGCGGCCTTCCTCGGGGATATAGACGGTCTCGACCTCGTGCCCGCCCGCGATCCGGATGAGATACTTCCGCGTCCCGTCCGCCGAGATCTGCCGGGTCACCACCTCGGGCAGGACGATGGCGAAATGCTCGGCCAGCAGCGCGCGGTAGTCCTTGGCGAGGTTCGTCATCTGCGCAAAGTCGCGCACGCCCCAGTGATAGACCCACTGCCAGACCTGCCCCATGCGCATCCGGGCCTGCCGCTCGGGCGTGCCGGCGGCGACGAGGGCCGCCATCAGTTCTTCGCGCGTGAGGCCCACGATGTTGAGCGGGCCGCCCTCGGGCAGCTTGCGCGGAAGGGTCATCACGTCCTGGGTGATCGGAGCGGTGGCGGTCATGGCAATGCCTCGGGAAGCGGGAAGCGCCTGATATAGGGGATTCGGCGCGGAAACGGAACCCGCCGCGCGACATGACGAAGCCCCGGCGATGGCCGGGGCTCGACAGGGCCGCACCGCAGCCGTGTTTACTTGCAGCGAGTCTCGGCGTCGGACATGGCCGCCGTGAAGCCCGAGAGCGAGAAGGTGTCCTTGGTCTGCGTGCCGCGGGCCGAGCGGGCCGTGAGAACGGCCGTGCTGCCGCGCTTCATCGAGGCGAGCAGCGACGCATCGTCCTGCGGATTGGCCGGCCACGCCCATTCGCCGTCGGTGAACAGCTCGTAGGCGGTGCCGCCGATATTGACATTGACAGTCGATCCCGGGGCGAAGGGATAGCCGCCGGTGAAGGAGACCTCGCCCTTCGCGCCAGAGCCGGGGCGATAGGTCACGAACAGCAGGATGTCGCCGCGCCGCACCGAGACGGCCTTGCCGTCCCGCGTCGCCTCGGTCTGCTTGGGCATCGAGACGCCCCAGCATTCCTTGGGCGAGTTCTCGGCGAACACGCTCCAGTCCGTCTTGGTCGCAACCAGATTGTTGGAAGTCTGCGCGGCCGCACCCGTCGCGAGACCGGCGAGCACAATCGCCGCCGCCGGAAGCAGGCGCCCCATCGTGGTTCTCATGTCGTTACAGCCTCCAGCTGCCAGTGCCTCTGCCCGCTCTACGCCGCCTTGAGGCGACCTTTTCCAGTAGCGCAGGCCGTTTCAACCCGATAACGCTTCATAGCGCAAGCATCGGGCTGGTAAAAAGCCCCCTTGGGCACAAAATCGCGCAGCTGTGAGAGGAGCCATGACAGGTCCCGTGAAGATGGTCGAACTCTGGCGCGGCGGCCTGCTCGAAAGCTGGCATGTCGGTCATGCGGCGGTTTGGAGCGCGGATGCGGGCCTGATCGAGCATTGGGGCGAGCCGGAGACCGTGATCTTCCCCCGCTCGTCCTGCAAGATGCTGCAGGCGCTGCCCCTGCTGGAAAGCGGCGCGGGCGAGGGTCTGTCGTCCGAGCGTCTGGCGCTGGCCTGTGCCAGCCATCAGGGAGCCGCGCTTCACACCCGTCAGGTCGGCCGCTGGCTCTCGGAGCTGGGACTGGGCGAGGGCGACCTGCGGTGCGGTGCCCACATGCCCGCCGATGTGGCCGAGCGCGACCGGCTGGTCCGGGCGCATGAGGGGCCGTGCCAGCTTCACAACAACTGCTCGGGCAAGCACGCCGGGTTCCTGATGCTCTCGCAGCATCTGAAGGCCGGGCCGGAATATGTCGAGATCGATCATCCCGTGCAGCGTGCGGTGCGCGCCGCCTTCGAGGAGGTGACGGGCGAGGAGAGCACGGGCTTCGGGATCGACGGCTGCTCGGCGCCGAACTTCACCACCTCGGTTGTCGGGTTGGCGCGGGCGATGGCCTTCTTCGCCGCGGCCTCTGCGGGCGGTGGCGCGCGTGAGAGGGCGGCGGCGCGGCTGGTCGAGGCCATTATCGCCCATCCCGATCTGGTTGCCGGAGAGGGGCGGGCCTGCACCGAGCTGATGCGCGCGATGCGCGGGCGCGCGGCGATCAAGACCGGCGCCGAGGCCGTGTTTGTCGCCATCGTGCCGGAAAAGCGCCTGGGAATCGCGCTGAAGATCGTCGATGGCTCGACCCGCGCCTCCGAGGCCGCCATTGCGGCGCTTCTGGTGCGGCATGGGATCCTGGATGCCGGGCACCCCGCCACGCTCAAGCGGCTGAACGCGGTGCAGAGCAACTGGCGCGGGATCGAGACCGGCATCCTCCGCAAGGCCGAGGGCTTTGCCTGAGGCGCGCCGCCACCCACGGCAACGGGCCGACGGAAGCCCCGGCAGAGCGGGGCTTCCGCAGGTCTCTTACACCGGGCCGGCGGCAGACAGGGGACAGTTTGTGCCGCCGCCGGAACTCCGGGTCACTCGCTAAGTGATGTGATGCTGCCGCGGGATTGGGGCCTTGCCACGGTCGATCCGGGGCGTTTTCCGGGCGCAATCGCGGTGGCCGGCCAGAGGTGTCATTAGCCGCGCTGCGGCGGGCATGCGGGCTTGCCTTGCCCGGCCGATTGCGTCAGCCTCATGACATGACCGTGCAGCCGCCGAACCCGTTCGCTTCGCACATCCCCGACCAGGTGAGCTTCGACCGGCACGAGCTGGGGCGGATCCTTGCCCTCTATGGCCGGATGGTGGCGCTGGGCGAGTGGCGCGACTACGGCATCTCGCATCTGCGTGACGTGGCGGTCTTCTCGATCTTCCGTCGTACGGCCGAAAATGCTCTTTATCGGATCGAGAAGAGACCCCGGTTGCGCGGGCGGCAGGGCATGTATGCGGTGGTCGGCATGGATGGCCAGATCCTCCGGCGCGGCCAGGATCTGGCGCAGGTGCTGCGCGTGCTGGAGAGAAAGCTGATCCGTCCGGTGGAGTGACGCGGCGGGCGGGCCGTCACTCCCATTCGTCCAGAGCGTCCAGCGCCTCGTCCGCGGTCTCGACAAAGCGGAACAGCCGCAGATCCTCGGGGGAGATGGTCCCGATCTCGGCCAGAGCCTGCCAGTTGATGATCTTCTCCCAGAACTCGCGCCCGAAAAGCAGGAACGGGATCGGCTTCATCCGCTTGGTCTGGATCAGCGTCAGGCTCTCGAACATCTCGTCGAGCGTGCCGAAGCCGCCCGGGAAGACCACCACCGCGCGGGCGCGCATCAGGAAGTGCATCTTGCGCACCGCGAAGTAGTGGAAGTTGAACGACAGGTCGGGCGTCACATAGGCGTTCGGCGCCTGTTCGTGCGGCAGCACGATGTTCAGCCCGATCGACTGGCCGCCCGCCTCGTGCGCGCCGAGGTTCCCCGCCTCCATCACGCCGGGCCCGCCGCCCGTGACGATCACGAGTTCGCGGCCGTAGGTTTCCATGCTGCGCTCTGTCACGGCGCGGGCGAACTTCCGCGCCTCCTCGTAGTAGGGCGCAAGCGAGGCCAGCCCTTCGGGCGCGCTGTCCTTCCGCTCGGGCGAGGGGATGCGGGCGCCCCCGAACATGACGACCGTCGAGACGATCCCGCGCTCGTCCATCACGATCTGCGGTTTCATCAGCTCGAGCTGAAGGCGCACGGGACGCAACTCGTCCCGCATGAGAAATTCCGGGTCCGCGAAGGCGAGCCGGTAGGCGGGCGCGCGGCTTTGCGGCGTGTCCGGCACGCGATGGGCGGATTCCATGTCCTGCGAACTGTCGCGGAACGGGTGGCGGCGGTCGTCTTTCATGATGATCCTTCGGCGCATTGCGGCGAATGGGCCCAGCCTTTATAGGCTTCGGGGGTAAAGAACCACGAAAAAGGGTGATCCGCATGTCGTATTCCGCGCTCGAAGCCGTCATCGAAGCCGCCTGGGAGGCGCGCGACACGATCACCCCGGCCACCAAGGGCGAGGCGCGCGACGCCGTCGAGGCCACGCTCGAGGCGCTCGACAAGGGCAGCCTGCGGGTCGCCGAAAAGCGCGGCGCCGACTGGCATGTGAACCAGTGGGCCAAGAAGGCGGTGCTGCTCGGCTTCCGGCTGAAGGACATGGAGGTGCAGGTCGGCGGCCCGCAGGGCGGCACCTGGTGGGACAAGGTCGACAGCAAGTTCGCCCATTGGGGCGAGGCCCAGTGGAAGGCCGCGGGCTTTCGCGCGGTGCCCAGCTGCGTCGTCCGCCGCTCGGCCTATATCGCCAAGGGCGTGGTGCTGATGCCCTCGTTCGTGAACCTCGGCGCCTATGTCGATGAGGGGACGATGGTCGATACCTGGGCCACCGTCGGCTCCTGCGCGCAGATCGGCAAGAACGTGCATCTCTCGGGCGGCGTCGGCATCGGCGGCGTGCTGGAGCCGATGCAGGCCGGCCCGACGATCATCGAGGACAACTGCTTCATCGGCGCCCGCTCCGAGGTGGTCGAGGGCTGCATCGTCCGTGAGGGCTCGGTTCTGGGCATGGGCGTCTTCATCGGCAAGTCCACCAAGATCGTCGACCGCGAGACCGGCGAGGTCATGTATGGCGAGGTCCCGGCCGGTTCGGTCGTCGTCGCGGGCTCGATGCCGTCGAAGGGCGGGGTGAACCTCTATTGCGCGGTGATCGTGAAGCGCGTCGATGCGCAGACGCGGTCCAAGACCTCGATCAACGAGCTGTTGCGCGACTGATCCGGCGGGCGGACGCAGGAGATGGCGCCCTTGCGCGGGCAGCCGTTTCCTGCGAACCCGTGCCAGAGACCAAGGGAGGGACGCCCATGGCGGACGAGAAGAAGCCGAAGCGGCCGCAGCAGGTCTATACGCTGGTGATCGAGGTCGGGCGCTGTGAGGGCGACGGGCTTCCGAAGGATGCCACCGGCGCGGCCCTCATCTGCTACGCCAGCGGCGTGGACGAGGCCGAGGCCGTCCGCGAGACGGTGGCGCTGCTCAAGACGGCCGAGATGGCACCATTGGATGTCTCGGGCTACGGCACGCTTGAAGAGCGGCTCGCCAATGGCGACGAGATTGACGAGGAAGAGCGCGCGCTGATGCAGAGGGCGCTTGCCGAGAATTCGGTCGTCGTGGCGCAGGTGACGCCCTTCTACGACTGACCCGTTTGCGGATCGCCCCGACGGCGGCGACCGCACCGACCTGCCCGGAGACCCAGATGCCCCTCGATCCCGTCGCGCTGACCGCCGACCTCGTCCGCTGCCCCTCGGTGACGCCCGATGAGGGCGGGGCGCTCGTCCTGCTCGAGCGGATCCTGACCGGGGCGGGCTTCGACTGCCGGCGGGTGGATCGCAACGGCGTGCCGAACCTCTTTGCGCGCTGGGGGCGCAAGGGCGCCAACCGGACCTTCGGCTTCAACGGCCATACGGATGTGGTGCCGGTGGGCGACGCGGCCGCCTGGACCCGCGACCCGTTCGGAGGCGAGATCGCGGACGGCTGGCTCTGGGGGCGGGGCGCGACCGACATGAAGTCAGGCGTTGCGGCCTTCGTGGCGGCGGCGGTGGATTTCGTTCAGGAGACACCGCCCGACGGGGCCGTGATCCTGACGATCACCGGCGACGAGGAGGGCGACTCGGTGGACGGGACGACGGCTCTTCTCGACTGGATGGCGACCGAGGGCGAGGCGATGACGGTCTGCCTCGTGGGGGAACCGACCTGCCCCGAGCGGCTGGGCGAGATGATGAAGATCGGCCGCCGCGGCTCGATGACGGCTTTTTTCACCGCACGCGGGGTGCAGGGTCATTCGGCCTATCCGCACCGGGCGAAGAACCCGGTTTCGGCGATGGCGCAGCTGATCGACCGGCTGGCCTCGCACGAACTGGACAAGGGCACCGGGCATTTCGATCCCTCCACGCTGGCCGTAACCACCATCGACACCGGCAACCCGGCCACCAACGTGATCCCGGCGCTCTGCCGGGCCACGGTGAATATCCGTTTCAACGACCGGCACAGTGGCGCCAGCCTGATCCGCTGGCTCGAACAGGAGGCCGCCGGGGTGGCGGCGGAGACCGGGGTCGAGATCGGCCTCGGCGCAAAGATCTCCGGCGAAAGCTTCCTGACCCCGCCGGGCGAGCTGTCGGAGCTTGTGGCCCGCGCGGTCGAGGCCGAGACCGGCCTCCGCCCCGAACCCTCGACCTCGGGCGGCACGTCGGACGCGCGCTTCGTGCGCGCCCATTGCCCGGTGGTGGAGTTCGGCCTCGTCGGCAAGACCATGCATCAGGTCGATGAGCGGGTCGAGGTGGCGCAGATCGAACCGCTCAAGGCCATCTACAAGCGCATCCTGAAAGACTATTTCACATGAAGATCGAACGCACGCGTGACGTCGAGGCCTGCCGGGCGCTGCGGCGGGCGGTCTTCATCGAGGAGCAGGGCGTATCCGAGGCCGACGAGATCGACGATCTGGACGGTGAGGCGATCCATCTGCTGGCCACCGACGACGGCCGGGCGGTCGGCACCGCGCGCCTGCTGATCCGGGGCGAGACGGGCAAGATCGGCCGGGTCTGCGTGCTGGCCGAATACCGGGGCACGGGCGTCGGCGCGGCCCTGATCCGGGCGGCGGTGGCCGAACTGGGGCGAGAGCCGGACCTCCGGCAGCTCAGGCTCGGGTCGCAGACCCACGCCATGGGGTTCTATGCCAAGCTGGGCTTCCGGCCGGTGGGCGAGGATTATCTCGACGCGGGCATCCCCCACCGCGACATGGTGCTGGACCTCTGAGGCTTTGCGGATGACGAGTCCCGCGGCCCGTGCTAGGCCAGAGCGATGGACCAATTGCCCTCCAAAGCCCAGATCCTCGACTGGATCGCCCAGAACCCGGCCCTCTCCGCGAAGCGCGACATTGCCCGCGCCTTCGGCATCAAGGGCAGTGCCGCGCGCATCGAGCTGAAGCGCCTCCTGCGCGAGATGGAGGCGGATGGCGCGCTGGAAAAGCGCGAGCGCAGCTTCGCCCCCCAAGGCGCCCTGCCGCCGGTTTCGGTGCTCGAGATCACGGGCCCGGACGCCGAGGGCGACCTCTTCGCCCGGCCGCTGGAGTGGGAGGGGGAGGGCGAGCCGCCCCGCATCCTCTTCGTGCCGAAGAAGGGCGATCCCGCGATGGCGCAGGGCGAGCGCATCCTCGCCCGGCTGACCGAGGTCGAGGGCGAGGATCACAGCCACGAGGCGCGGCTGATCCGGCGGCTCGGGGGCGCGAAGCCCCGCATCCTCGGCATCTTCCGGGCGAGTGCGGACGGCGGGCGGATCCTGCCGATCGACAAGGGCGAGGACAAGGAATGGCGCGTGGCCCGCGACGGGGCCGCAGGCGCCCGTGACGGCGAACTGGTCGAGGCCGAGCAGGTCGGGCCGCGCCGTCTCGGCCTGCCGCTGGCCCGCGTGACGTCCCGGCTGGGCGATCCGGCCGGCCCGCGCGCGGTGTCGCTGATCGCCATCCACCAGCACGGCATCCCCGACAGCTTCCCCGACGCCGTGCTGGCCGAGGCCGAGGGTGCGGGCCCCGCCCCGATGGGCGAGCGCGAGGATCTGCGCCACCTGCCCTTCGTCACCATCGACCCCGTCGATGCGCGCGACCGGGACGATGCGGTGCTCGCCGAGCCCGACCCCGATCCGCAGAATCCGGGCGGCCATGTCGTCTGGGTGGCCATCGCCGATGTGGCGCACTACGTCCGTCCCGGCTCGGCGCTCGACCGCGAGGCGCGCAAGCGCGGCAACTCCACCTACTTCCCCGACCGCGTCGTGCCGATGCTGCCGGATGCGCTGTCGGGCGATCTCTGTTCGCTGCACGAGGAGGTGGACCGGCCCTGCATGGCCGTGCGGATGCGGCTCTCGGCGCAGGGCGAGAAGATCTCTCACCGCTTCACGCGGGGCATGATGCGCTCGCGCGCAAGCCTGAACTACGCGCAGGTGCAGAAGGCGCAGGACGGCCAGCCCGACGAGGCGACGGCGCCGCTCCTGGAGACCATCATCCGGCCGCTCTACGAGGCCTACCGGGCGCTCAAGCACGCCCGCGCGGTGCGCCAGCCGCTCGACCTCGACCTGCCCGAGCGCAGGATCGAGCTGTCGGAGGATGGGCGTGTGCTGTCGGTGGCCTTCCGCGAGCGGTTCGACGCCCATCGGCTGATCGAGGAATTCATGGTGCTGGCGAACGTCGCCGCCGCCGAGGAACTGACGCGCCTGCGCCGGCCGCTGCTGTTCCGCGTCCATGAGGAGCCGTCGCCCGACAAGCTCGAGGCGCTGCGCGAGGTGGCCGAGGCCTCCGGCTTCACGCTGGCCAAGGGGCAGGTGCTGAAGACCGCGCATCTGAACCGGCTTCTGGCCCAGGCCGAGGGCACCGAGTTCGACGAGCTGCTGAACATCACCACGCTGCGCTCGATGACCCAAGCCTATTATCACGCCGAGAACTTTGGCCACTTTGGTCTGGCGCTGCGCAGCTATGCGCATTTTACCTCGCCGATCCGCCGCTATTCGGATCTGATCGTGCATCGGGCGCTGATCCTTGCGCATGGCTGGGGCGATGACGGGCTGTCGGCCCAGGACATCGAGATGCTGGAAGAGACGGCCAAGCAGATCTCGGACACCGAGCGGCGCAGCATGGCGGCCGAGCGGGATACGACCGACCGCTACCTCGCCTCCTGGCTCTCGGACCGGGTGGGGGCTGAATTCGCCGGTCGGATCTCGGGGGTGCAGCGGTTCGGCCTGTTCGTGAAACTCGACGAGAGCGGGGCCGACGGTCTCATCCCGATCCGGTCCGTGGGGCGCGAGTTCTTCCATTTCGATCCCGAGAGCCAGACCCTGATGGGCGCGGATACGGGAACCGTCCTGGGCATCGGACAGCGGGTGACGGTGCGCCTTGCGGAAGCCGTGCCGCTGACGGGGGGGCTGACGCTCGAACTTCTGACGGTGGAGGATCGGGGATTGCCTGCCCCCAAGCGTCGGCGTGGCCGGTCGGCGCCCCGCAAGCCCGGCCGTGACGCGGCAAGGGCCGGGAAGGCGAAGCGCCGGGTGTTGCGCACGCGGCGGTAAGGGGCCGGGACATGGCCAGGGCGGGGGGCTGTCTGCCCCCCGCGCCCCCCGAGGATATTTTTTTCAGAGTGAGAGGAAGGAGTTGCGCCGGATCCGGCGGTTGCCCGCATCGGGGCATGGGCTTGCGCTTTTCGGATGGGGCGTTTCGCGCTAGGGTTGCCAAAACGACAAGAGCGAGGGCAGGGATGGGGCAGATGGTGCGGAAGCTTCTTTTCGGATTGGGTCTGGTGGTGGCGGCGTCGCCCGTGGCGGCGGATCCGGCGGCGGGGTCGCAGCGGCCGGTGGCGCGCGGGGAGGTGACGGTGACCGAGGGGGAACGGGCGGCGCAGGCCGGGTTCGATGCGTGGATCGTCGCGTTTCGCCCGCGGGCGCTGGCGGCCGGGATCCGGCCCGAGACTCTGGCCGCGGCCTTCCGGGGCGTGCGCTACGACGCGGACGCCGTGGCGCGCGACCGCAACCAGGCCGAGTTCAACCGGACACTCTGGGATTATCTCGATTCGGCCGTCTCGGAGGTGCGGATCGCCAACGGACGCGCAGCCCTGATGCGGCACGGGGCGCTGCTCGAGCGGATCGAGGCACGCTACGGCGTGCCGAAGGAGATCGTGGTTGCGGTCTGGGGGATGGAGACCTCGTACGGGACGCGGCGCGGCGATCATCCGCTGGTGGGGGCGCTGGCGACGCTGGCCCATGACGGGCGGCGCGCCGCCTTCTTCGAGGAGCAGCTGATCGCGGCGTTGAAGATCCTCGATACGGGCGACGTGCGTCCCGAGGCGATGACCGGAAGCTGGGCCGGCGCGATGGGCCACACCCAGTTCATGCCGACCTCCTACCTTGCGCATGCGGTGGATTTCACCGGCGACGGGCGGCGCGACATCTGGTCGGAGGATCCCTCGGATGCGCTGGCCTCGACGGCGGCCTATCTGGCACGCTCGGGCTGGCGCGCGGGCGAGCCCTGGGGGGTCGAGGTGCGGCTGCCGGAGGGTTTCGATTTCGCCCAGAGCGGCAAGGGACTGCGGAAATCGGCGGAGGAGTGGCGGGGGCTGGGCCTGCATCGGGTGGATGATGCGCCGCTGCCCGAGGGCGAGGCGGAGCTTCTGCTGCCCGCGGGGGCGCGCGGGGCGGCCTTTTTGATCTATCCGAACTTCCGTGCCCTGGCGCGCTACAATCCGGCGGATGCCTATGTGATCGGGGTCGGCCATCTGGCAGACCGGCTGACGGGCGGCCCGGCCATCGCGGGCGGCTGGCCCCGGGGCGACCGGGCGCTGGCCTCGGCCGAGCGGACAGAGTTGCAGCGGCTGCTGACGGCAGCGGGCTTCGACACGGGCGGCGCCGACGGGATGATCGGGCCGAACACCCTGGCCGCGCTGCGCAAGTGGCAGCAGGCGCGGGGTCTGGTCGCGGACGGCTATGCCAATGAGGCGGTGCTGAACCGGCTGCGCGAAGGAGCCTGACCGGCCTGAGGGGGACTCCCCTTTCACGGCATGGCAAGGTATGTTCCTGTTTCGTTCAAGCGACTCGGGCACTGCCATGCCGTTCGTGGAACTGTCGGCCACGTCGAATTTCACCTTTCTCACGGGCGCCTCGCATCCCGAGGAGCTGATGCGGCGGGCCGCCTCTCTCGGCTTGCCCGCGCTGGCGATTGCCGACGAGAATTCCGTCGCCGGGATCGTGCGGGCCTTCTGCGAGGCCAGGGAGATCGCGCGCGAGACGGGCACCGCCCCGCGCCTTGTCCCGGCGGCCCGGGTCGTGGTGCGCGAGGGCCTCGCCGTCACCGTCCTGCCCCGGGACCGCGCCGCCTGGGGCCGGCTCTGCCGCCTGCTGACGCTGGGGCGGCGGGCAGCGCCCAAGGGGGGCTGCGATCTGGGCTTGGGCGATCTGCTTGCCCATGCCGAAGGCCAGGAGCTGCTGCTCCATCCGCCGGCGCGTCTTGCGCCGGAGTGGCGGGCCCTGGCCGGGCGGCTGGCGGAGGCCTGCCCCGGACGGGTCGGGCTGATCCTTGCCCCCCAGTATGCGGGGCAGGACCGGGCCCGGTTCGAGCGGCTCGCGGCGTTGGCCGCGCGGCTCGGGGTGCCGGCCGTGGCCTCGGGCCTGCCGATCCTGCATCATGGCGCGCGGCGGCGGCTGGCCGATGTGCTGACGGCGATCCGCACCGGTTGCCGGGTGGAGGAACTCGGCCGGCGGGCGCTGGCGAACGGAGAGCAGCGCATCCGGTCCGAGGCCGAGATGCTGCGCCTCTATCCCGGCCATGAGGAGGCCGTCTTCCGCAGCGGCGAGATCGCCGGGCGGCTCGGCTTCTGCCTGAGCCAGCTGCGCTATGAATATCCCTCCGAGATCGCCGAGGGCGAAAGCTCCTCGGACCGGCTGGCCCGGCTGACGCGCGAGGGGCTCGACTGGCGCTATCCGGCGGGCGTGCCGGACAAGGTCGCGGCGCAGGCGCGGCATGAGCTGGATCTCATCGGCAAGCTGGGCTACGAGCCCTATTTCCTCACCGTCCACGACATCGTCCGCTTTGCGCGTGACCGGGGCATCCTCTGCCAGGGGCGCGGGTCGGCGGCCAATTCCATCGTCTGCTATGCGCTGGGCGTGACCTCGGTCAGCCCCGAGATCGGCACCATGGTCTTCGAGCGGTTCGTGTCCGAAGCGCGGAACGAGCCGCCCGACATCGACGTGGATTTCGAGCATGAGCGGCGCGAGGAGGTGATCCAGCACATCTATGAACGCTACGGCCGCCACCGCGCCGGGCTGTGTGCCACCGTCATTCATTACCGCGGCAAGCGGGCCGTGCGCGAGGTGGGGCGCGCGATGGGGCTTTCGGAGGACACGCTCGCCGCCATGTCGAGCCAGATCTGGGGATGGGGCGGGCCCGGTGCCCTGACCGAGCAGCGCCTGCGCGAGATCGGGCTTGATCCGGGTGACCGGAGGCTCTGGCTGACCCTGCAGCTCATCGACGAGATCCAGGGGTTTCCTCGCCATCTCTCGCAGCATGTGGGTGGCTTCGTCATCACCGAGGGGCGGCTGGACGAGCTGGTGCCGATCGAGAACGCCGCTATGGAGGATCGGACGGTCATCTGCTGGGACAAGGACGACATCGACGCGCTGGGCATCCTCAAGGTGGATGTGCTGGCGCTGGGCATGCTGACCTGCATCCGCAAGGCGTTCGACCTGATCGAGATGCACCACCACACGCGCTACACGCTCGCCACCCTGCCCCAGGAGGACGGGCCGACCTACGACATGCTCTGCCAGGCGGATTCGCTGGGCGTGTTCCAGGTCGAGTCGCGGGCGCAGATGAACTTCCTGCCCCGGATGCGGCCGCGCCGCTTCTACGATCTCGTGATCCAGGTCGCCATCATCCGCCCCGGTCCGATCCAGGGTGACATGGTCCATCCCTACATCCGGCGCCGCAACCGCGAAGAGGATGTCCATTTCCCCTCGGACGCGCTGGGAGAGGTGCTGGGCAAGACGCTGGGCGTGCCGCTCTTTCAGGAGCAGGCGATGCAGATCGCCATCATCGGCGCGGGCTTCACCCCTGACGAGGCCGACCGCCTGCGCCGGGCGCTGGCCACCTTCAAGAAGCACGGCAACGTGACGGCGCTGAAGGACCGCTTCATGGAGGGGATGCGCGCCAACGGCTATGACGAGGAGTTCGCCGCCCGCTGCTTCGCGCAGATCGAGGGCTTCGGCTCCTACGGCTTTCCCGAAAGCCACGCGGCCAGCTTTGCCTTCCTCGTCTATGCCTCGGCCTGGCTGAAGTGCCACCACCCCGGCATCTTCGCCTGCGCGCTGCTGAACTCGCAGCCGATGGGCTTCTATGCGCCGGCGCAGATCGTGCGGGACGCGCGCGCGCAGGGGGTGACGGTGCTGCCGCCCTGCATCAACGCTAGCCGCTGGGACAATGTGATGGAGCCGGACGGACGGGGGCGTCTGGCGCTCCGGCTGGGGCTGCGCCAGATCAAGGGCGTGGCCGAGGAGGAGGCGCTCTGGATCGTCGGGGCCCGCGGCAACGGCTACCGCGCGGTCGAGGATGTCTGGCGCCGGGCGGGGACCCCGCCCGCCACCGTGACCCGGCTGGCCGAGGCCGACTGTTTCGCGGCCCTCGGTCTCTCGCGGCGCGAGGCCCTGTGGCAGGCGCGCGCGCTGACGGGGGACAAGCCGCTGCCGCTCTTTTCCGGCGACATGGATGGCGAGGGGATCGTCGAACCCGCGGTCGCCCTGCGCGAGATGACGCTGGGTGAGCAGGTGGTCGAGGATTACGCCGCCTTCCGCCTGACCCTCCGGGCGCATCCGATGGCGCTGTTGCGGCACCTGCTCTGAGCGGGGCCCCGGCCTCCGGCCCTGTCAGACGGACCACGTAGGCGGGTCTGTCTCAGGCCATCTCGCCCTCGACCCACCAGCCGCCCGACAGCAGCCCCCCAAGCGCCTGGAAGAGCCAGATCCGCTCGCCCCCGTCGAGTTCCACCACCCAGTAGTCGCGGGGACCGCTGCGCCATTGGGGATCGTCGAGCCACCATTCCGGCAGGATGCGCTCGGGCCCGTCGGCGCGGACGATCCGGCGCTCGCGGCGGCGCCAGCGGATGCGGGAAGGAGGAGAGCCCTCGGCTTCGGCGGGCTCGGGCGGGAAAAGGACCAGCGGGCGGGGGGCGTGCGGTTCGGGCCAGGGGCCGGCAGGCTCGGACCAGGCGGCGGCCAGGATCAGGGCGGACTTCGCAGGCACATGGCTCTCGGCCGGATGCAGCCGCGTCACCGACTCGGTCCCCAGCCGCGCCCCGAGCCGGCCCACGAGATCGGCCAGCGCATCGGCCTGACGTGCGGCCGACGAGGGCCCGCGATGGGGCGTTGTCACCATCGGCTCCGTCTCGATGGCCGAAAGCCGCAGCATGTCGATCCCGAACCCCGCGTCGATCGTCTCGAGCTTCAGGGCCAGCAGCGGGCGGATCCGGTCGGGCGTGTCGGCCGGCTGGGCCAGGCCGATCTCGATCGTGGGCACCTGCCCGTCGGTGCGAAAGGCCTGCAGCCGCACCCGGCGGGCGCCCCGCTCCTTCTCCTTCAGCCGGTCGCAGAGCGGGGGGAGCAGCCGGTCGAGGCCGGCCTCCACATCCTCGCGCAGGCCGATCGGGTCGGGCAGCGTCAGCCGCACCGCGAAATGCAGCGGCGCGCGGGCGGGTGAGACGGGCTCGGGCTCGAACCCCAGGGCCTGATCGAGCCGGCGCAGCACGGCGGTGCCGAAGCGCCGGGCGAGCGCGGCCCGCGGCAGGTCGAGCAGGTCGCCCACATGGCGCAGGCCGAGCCGGGCCAGCGACTCGGCCGCCCCGTCCGGCAGGCGGAGCGCCGCGACCGGCAGCGGGGCCAGCGCCTGCCGCATGTGGCCGGGGGCGGCGATCACGCCGAGGGGCCCGCCGGTGGGCGGGACCAGCCTCCGGCGCTTTGTCGCGCGTGACCGCGTGGCATGGGCCTCCTGCTCGATCGCGTCCCCGCTGCGGGTGGCCGGGGCCGCGCGCCCGGAATGGCGGGCCAGTGCCCAGGCCGCGCCGGGCGTATCGGCGACCGCCGCCCGCACCGTCAGGCCAAGCGCCGCGCAATCCGCCTCGACCACGCCGAGCAGCTTGTCCTCGCCGCCGAACAGATGGGCGCAGCCGGTCAGATCGACCGTCAGCCCCGCCGGGGGCTCCTCGGCCACCCAGGGCGAGAACTTTCCCGCCCAGCGGCGGAGCACGGTGAGGAAGGCCGCCTCGCCCGGCAGGTCTTCGGCGGCGGTGACAAGATGCGGGCAGATCGCGGTGGCGTCACGAAGGCCCTGTCCGGGCCCCAGCCCCAGCGCCTCGGCCTCGGCCGAGACAGAGGTGAGGACCTGCGCCCCCCGCCGCTCTCCCACCACCGCGAAAGGGGGCGGCAGCGCATCGTCGCGCCGCCGCAGGACCCGCTCGGCCGCGAGCCTGGGAAACCAGAGGCAGAGAATCCGTCGCTGTGCCATTGCCCATGTTCCTGTTTCGTTCAGGATACCGCAGGCCATGGAACGGAGTCGAGTCACCGACTCCGGGGCGGGATCAGCCGCAGGCCAGCCGGACGATCCGGTCGGCCTCGTTCGCCTCGACGGTCAGCCGGTTGGGGCTGAAATCCATCGTCACCGCCTCGCCCGGCCGCACGAGCCGGACCGGCTGGGTGAAGCGGATCGTCTCGAGCACTTCCGCCGGCTGGCCGACAAGGCCCTGCAGCCGAACCGCGCCGCAACTGTCTGTCGGAAGGATGATTTCGGTTTCCTTCTTGCTGCAAGCCGACAGGCTGGCGAGGGCGGAAAGGAGAAGAACTGTGCGGCGCATGTCGAGGTCTCCGGTCGAACGGCGCGCAAACTAGTCGGGCGCGCATCCCGACACAAGCCGACGCGGGCGCCGCAGGGGCCCGATGACGCCTCCGTGAAAGCGGGTGGGCGACCGCGGGGCCGGGGGCACGATCCGCCCACGTCACCGGGGCCCGCGTTTCCGGGCTTCCGCCGATGCGGCGTTTGGGGCAGGAAGGGGAAAACAGGAGCGATCATGTCCGAACCCCGCGCCCCTCGCCTCTGCGTGCTGATCGACGCAGACAACGTGCCCGCCAACTACGCCGAGGCCATCTTCGAGGAGATCGCGGCCCTCGGCGAAGCCTCGGTGCGCCGGATCTATGGCGACTGGTCGGCGATGCGCCTGAATGCCTGGGCCAAGAAGGTGGCCGCGCTGGGGCTCGTCGCGGATCAGCAGTTCTCGAACACCAAGGGCAAGAACGCCTCGGACATCGGGCTGGTGATCGCGGCGATGGACTTCCTCCACTCGGGGCTGTTCGACGGATTCGTGCTGGTCTCGTCCGACAGCGACTTCACCCGCCTCGCCGCCCGCATCCGCGAGCAGGGGCTCGATGTCTATGGCATCGGCGAGAAGAAGACGCCCGAAGCCTTCCGCATGGCCTGCAAGCGGTTCATCTATGTGGAGAACCTCGGTTCGGACGAACCTCCGGCGCGCGGCCCGCGCCCGGCGGACGAGCCGCAGCAGGCGCCCGCACAGCGCGGCAAGGAAGAGCCGATGAAGGCGATCCCGCTGATCGTCGCGGCCATGCGCGCCATCGACCCCGACGGCGAATGGTACACGCTCGGCCAGGTCGGCCAGTTCATCACCCAGGCGAATCCCGACTTCGACACCCGGACCTATGGCTCGGCCAAACTGTCGGATCTCATCAAGAAGATCAGCCGGTTCGAGGTGAAGTCCGGCCCCGGAGGGCAGCTTCTCGCCCGCGACCTCGCCTGAGACGGCCGGCCGGCGGCCTCTGGCTCCTTGACCCCTGCGGCCCATCGTCTAGGGTGCGCGACATTCCGCCAGTCAAAGGAGCAACGCCATGGCCCAGCGTCTTCACCTCGTCTTCGGGGGCGAACTCGTCAGCCCGACGAAGAACGCATTCAAGGACGTGAAGGCCATCCATATCGTCGGCATGTTCCCCGACTATGCCTCGGCCTACACCGCATGGAAGGCCGAGGCGCAGCGCACCGTGGACGATGCGCATGTGCGTTATTTCATTGCCCATCTCCACCGCCTCCGCGACGAAGAGCAGCCGGCCTCGGCCACCGAGGAACTGGGGGCCTGACGAGATCCCCCCATGGCGACCGCCTTCGGCCTCCCGTTCGGGACTGCCCTGCGGCGTGAGCCCGCCGAGGGCCCGGTCCGGCCCCAGCGCCCGCTTGGCAAGCTGGTCTGGCTCCATGCGCCCTCGCGCGAGTCGGCGCGGCCGATGGCCGAACTCGGGCGCCGGATCATCCTCGACGAGGGGTTTCCGGTCCTGCTGACCACCCACGCCCCGGTGAGTTCGGGCGGCATCCTGATCGTGCAGACCCCGCCGCCCGACACGCAGGCCGCGGCGGCGGACTTCCTGGATCACTGGCGGCCCGATGCGGCCTTCATGGCCGAGGGCGAACTGAGGCCCACCCTGATCCAGGCCGCGTCGGACCGGGGCGTGCCGCTGGCGCTGGTCGATGGCGTGGCACCGCGCATCCTGCCCGGACGCGAAAGCTGGTGGCCGGGGCAGATGCGCAACCTGCTCGGCCGGTTCAGCCACATCTTCGCCGTAAACGAGGCGGCCGCGCGCGCCTTTCGCAAGGCCGGCAGCCCGACACAGGTGACGCAGGTCGCCGGGCGGCTTGAGGAAGGCAGCCTCGCGCTGCCCTGCACCGAGGCCGAGCGGGCGGCGATGGCCCGGCTGCTCGCGACGCGGCAGGTCTGGCTTGCGGCGGGCCTTCCGGTCGAGGAGGAGGCCGCGGTGATCGCGGCGCATCACGCGGCGCTGAAGCTCGCCCACCGGATGCTTCTCATCGTCGTGCCGCAGGAGCCCGACCGCGCGGGCCCCCTCGCCGAACGGTTCGAGGCCGAGGGCTGGAAGGTCGCCCGCCGCGCCGCCGACGAAGAGCCGGATGCCGAGACCGAGGTCTTCGTCGCCGATGGTGCGGCCGAACTCGGCCTCTGGTACCGGCTGGCGCAGGTCACCTGGCTGGGCGGCAGCCTCAGCACCGGCTGCGTGCTCGACCCGCTCGAGGCGGCCTCGCTCGGGTCGGCGCTGATCCACGGGCCGCGGGCCGGATCGCATGGCGTGACGCTGGCCCGGCTGACGGCGGCGCGGGCCTCGATGACGGTGGAGACGGCGCGCGATCTTGCCGAGGCGCTGGCCGACCTGCTCGCGCCCGACCGGGTGGCGCGGCTGGCCCACGCAGGCTGGGCCGTGGCCTCGGAAGGCACCGAAGTCACCGACCGGGTGGTGGCGCTGGCCGGCCGCCTTGTGGAGAGAGAGCCCTGATGCGACCGCCCGCCTTCTGGTTCACGCCGCCCGCCCGTCCATCCCTTGCCGCGCGGTTGCTGGCCCCGCTGGGGCGGGCCTATGCGGCGGCCACGGCGCGGCGCCTGCGGGCCGAGGGGCACCGCGCGGGCGTGCCGGTGATCTGCATCGGCAACCTGAACGCGGGCGGCACGGGCAAGACGCCCACGGCCATCGCGCTCCTGCAGCGCCTGTCCGACCGGGGCGTGGCCGCGCATGTCGTCTCGCGCGGGTATGGCGGGCGGCTCGAGGGGCCGGTGCAGGTCGATCCGCGCCGTCATCGCGCGGCGGATGTGGGCGACGAGCCCCTGCTGCTGGCGGCCTTCGGTCCGGCATGGGTCGCGCGCGACCGCGCTGCGGGCGTCCGCGCCGCCGAGGCGGCGGGCGCGCAGGCGATCCTGCTGGACGACGGGTTCCAGAACCCTTCGGTGGTCAAGGATCTCTCGGTCGTCGTCGTCGATGCGGCGGTGGGGTTCGGCAACGGCCGCTGCCTGCCGGCAGGCCCGCTGCGCGAGCCGGTGGCGGAGGGTCTGGCGCGCGCCGACCTGCTGCTCTCGATCGGCGAGGCCGAGGCGCAGCGCCGCTTCGCCGCCGACTGGCCCGCGCTGCCGGTGCCCCGGCTGACGGGGCGGCTGGCCACCTTGCAGATGGGGATGGACTGGCAGGAGGCGCGCGTTCTGGCCTTTGCCGGAATCGGCCGGCCCGAGAAGTTCTTCGCCTCGCTGCGGGCCGAGGGCGCGGTGCTTCTGCGCGCCGAGGCGCTCGACGATCACCAGCCTTTGGGCGAGGCGCTGATGCGGCGGCTCGAGATCGAGGCGATGGCGCTGGGGGCGCAGCTTGTCACGACCGAGAAGGACGCGGTCCGCCTGCCGCCCTCGTTCCGGCAGAAGGTGCTCACCCTTCCCGTCCGGCTGGAGCTGGATGACTGGGCCGCGCTCGATGCGGCCTTCGACCGGCTGGGGCTGACGCGGCAGGCCTGAGGCCCCGCGTATTGCCTCATGAAGGAATGTTCCCGAAGCGGTGGCTGTCGCCTCATCCGGAA
>NZ_VDEK01000158.1:0-442 GCF_007668225.1 Cereibacter sediminicola
GTAGTTTTAAAAACATATATACATAGACGTAATATATTGCATGTAGCATGCAATATATAGTTTCTAATTATTCATCATGCGCCTTTGACTGCGAGAAGATTCTCGAACGTCAGCATATCAGCAGTACTGATGGAGTTGCATTTTTCAGGATTGCAGGTCTCAACCTCATATGTGCAAATGCATATTGGTGGTTCACTTAGTGCACAAAAGCAAGTTCCTTTGCAAGGTAAGGGGCATTCGCCTATCTTAATGTCCGTACGATAACATTTTGTGGTTCCCGATTCTGTCTTGCACTCACAGCTAGAGCAGAATTTTTGTCGAAAACCTAGAGATTGAGCATCATTAGAAACCCGAAAACGGTCTCCCCGAGCATCAGCTATTGTAGCAACAAGCACAACAAACAGTAGTAACAACAAAACAGAAACTTTAATGAAGGCCATAG
>NZ_VDEK01000159.1:0-440 GCF_007668225.1 Cereibacter sediminicola
CGATGACGTCACCAGCAACAGGGTCGTCCGCCAGATGGAGGACCGCATCCGCGAACTTGAACGTCAACTCGGCCGCAAGACGCTGGAGGTCGAGATCCTGCGCGAGGCGCTGGACAAGTCGCGGTCAAAAAAACCGACCTTGCTCGCGCGGTCGCCGCTGAGGGACGATTTCCAGTGAAGGCCGTGGCCGAAACCCTGGGCGTTGCCCGCTCGAACCTGATCGCCCGACTGGCGGGGAGAACGAAGCCGCGTCGGCGCTATCATAAAGCGCAAGACGCGGCGGTGGTGCCAAGGATCACGGCGCTCGTGTCGGCGCGCCCGACCTACGGCTACCGGCGGATCACCGCGATCCTGAACCGCCAGTTGCGATCAGAAGGCCTGGCGCCGGTCAATCACAAGCGGGTCTACCGGATCATGCAGGCCCATAACCTGCTGCTGGC
>NZ_VDEK01000160.1:0-440 GCF_007668225.1 Cereibacter sediminicola
ATCTTCCGAACCACTTCGGCGAGGATGCCTCGCTCGACGACAGGACCCGCGCCGACATCGAGGCGTACCTCGTCGCGAATGCCGCCGACAGCGCGGGCGGCCGCGCGCTGCGCGGGGTGGGCGCGACCGACACGCCGCTCAGGATCTCGGAGCTGCCGTGGTTCAAGCGCGAGCATTCTGATGAGGTGACGCCCCGGATGCTGGAGAAGGCCAGGAGCATGGCCAACTGTGCGGCATGCCACACCGGCGCCGAGCGCGGCAGCTTCGACGACGATTGAGGCGACCCGACGTGCGACAGGCCGCGGCCGCATCCCGTTTGCGGTCGGGGTTCTCGATTGGCTGCCGTCGGCGACTGACGGACCAGGGCAGGCGGAGATCAGGCCGGTCAGGCGGGCAGCCGCACCGTCGCCTCGAAGCCGTCGGCGCGGCCGGGGATCGGC
>NZ_VDEK01000161.1:0-439 GCF_007668225.1 Cereibacter sediminicola
TCGCTGCGGCTCCGCATCTTCTGCTTAACCTTGCACGAGATCGTAACTCGCCGGTTCATTCTACAAAAGGCACGCCATCACCCGTTAACGGGCTCTGACTACTTGTAGGCACACGGTTTCAGGATCTCTTTCACTCCCCTTCCGGGGTGCTTTTCACCTTTCCCTCACGGTACTGGTTCACTATCGGTCACTAGGGAGTATTTAGCCTTGGGAGATGGTCCTCCCGGATTCCGACGGAATTTCACGTGTTCCGCCGTACTCAGGATCCACTCAGGAGAGAACGAAGTTTTGACTACAGGGCTGTTACCTCCTATGGCGGGCCTTTCCAGACCTCTTCATCTACCTCGTTCCTTTGTAACTCCGTACAGAGTGTCCTACAACCCCAAGAGGCAAGCCTCTTGGTTTGGGCTAATCCCGTTTCGCTCGCCGCTACTCAGGG
>NZ_VDEK01000163.1:0-433 GCF_007668225.1 Cereibacter sediminicola
TGAACGGTCGTCAAGTTGCAGTACCCCGGCGTGACGAGTATCCTCACGAAGTCCATCTGCACCTCCCTAGGGCATCCGGGGAGTTCCATGAGGCCGCTCTGATCCGGACGAGACTTCGGCCCCATGAAGTAGCGCAGCGCCTGGCATCGGCACTGCTGCGGAATGTTTGCAAGCTCCCCACAGCACTGCTGCTTGGCGAGGTACGGCGACCCGGGCGTTTCGATGCGACATGCTTGTTGTTCCACATAGTCACGGCAGCTTGGGAGTGGAGTGATCAGAGTACTCATCCATGGGGTGCAATCTTCATTGCCGATGGCGGCAACGGCGGCAAAGATGGAGACTAGGACGGCGGCCAAGAGGAGAACGCAGTTGGACTTGGACGCCATATTTGTTTTGACAGGCCCAGTTCGTTGGTATAGGTTTGTTTTGTCAC
>NZ_VDEK01000164.1:0-422 GCF_007668225.1 Cereibacter sediminicola
CCGAGCTTCCGGCCGAGATCGCGCCGGTCGCGGCGGCGGTGAACCAGCTGCTGGGCAGGCTCAACGCGGCCTTCGAGGCGGAACGCTCCTTCGCAGCCCATGCCGCGCACGAGCTGCGCACGCCGGTGGCCGGGGCTACGGCGCAGGCGCAGCGCATCCGCATCGAGACCTCGGACCCGAGGGTCGCCGGTCGGGCGGCCGACATCGAGACCACGCTGAAGCGGCTGACGCGGCTCTCCGACAAGCTCATGCAATTGGCGCGGGCCGAAGGCGGACGGACGCTGGGCGGGACCCCCGCCGACCTGCGGCCGATCCTGTCGCTGGTGGCGCAGGACTTCACGCGCGTGAGTGGACGTGACCGCCTGGTGCTGGTGCTGCCCGAGGGGGAGGTGCCGAGCCGGATCGACCCGGACGCCTTCGCC
>NZ_VDEK01000165.1:0-418 GCF_007668225.1 Cereibacter sediminicola
TAGCCGCGAGCGTGCTCCTGCCGGATCATCGCCAGAACGAGGGTAATGACGACGGCAAGAAGCTTCCTCAGATGGGCGAGGATCTTGCGGATGTTGTGCCCGCAGCCGCAGAGGACGGCGAAGAGCGCATCGCCGAGGGTGCCTTTCAGGTAGCAGCGAGTGAGGCGACCATCGGCCTTCATGTGGCCGATCTCGGGCTCGATGCTGCTGCGTCGGCGGAGCGCCTTCGCGAGCGCCGGTGTCAGGCCGCGGCGGGTTCCGCTGATCAGGACCTGGGTGTGCTCGACGCCGTGGCCCTTGTAGCCGCGATCGACGACGGCGCGCTTGGGCGGGTGGCCGGTGAGGATGCCGACCTGCTCCAGGGCCTCGCCGAGGGTGTGGCCGTCGTAGGGGTTCCCGGGCAGCGAGCGCGTCCCCA
>NZ_VDEK01000016.1:0-80325 GCF_007668225.1 Cereibacter sediminicola
CATCGCAGCCCAAACCGCAAACGCCTGAGTGTCCGGTGAAACGGGGGCAAAACCACCTTGCACCTGAATGGAACTTGACGCGACAGACCGCCGGATCCTCACCGTCCTGCAGAAGCAGGGCCGCATCACCAACGCCGACCTGTCCGAGCGGGTGAACCTGTCCCCCTCGGCCTGCCACCGGCGTGTGCAGCGGCTGGAGGAAGAGGGCTACATCGCAGGTTACGTGGCGCTGCTGGACGCGCGCAAGCTGGCGCGGCCAACGACCGTGTTCGTCGAGATCACCCTGCAGGGGCAGGCTGACGATCTGCTCGACCGGTTCGAGCGCGAGGTGGCGCGCGTGCCCGACATCCTCGAGTGTCACCTGATGGCGGGGACGGCCGACTATCTGCTGAAGATCGTGGCGCAGGACACCGAGGATTTCGCCCGCATCCACCGGCAGTATCTCTCGCGTCTGCCGGGCGTGGCGCAGATGCATTCGAGCTTTGCGTTGCGGACCGTGTTCAAGACCACGGCGATCCAGGTGTAAGGCCCCCGCCAGGGCCGGCATCCCACGCCCCGGTGGGCGCAGGATCGGGGCGGTTCAGCGGCGCCGGAAGCGCAGGAAGGTGAACAGGCCCCCCGGCCCCATCGGGGCCTGTTCGACCACCTCGAGGCGCGGATCGCCCGTGACGCGCTCGATGGAAAAGTCCGAATGCCAGCCCAGCGTGTTCTCGAACCGCGCGAGCGCCTTTTCGACGGCGGCAAGCGGGCCTTTATCGCGGGCGAAATGGTTCACGATGACCACCTCGCCGCCGGACTTGCAGACGCGGGCCATCTCGGAGACGACGCGTTCGGGCTCGGGCACCACCGAGACGAGGAACATCGCCACCACCGTGTCGAAGGTCTCATCGGGGAAGTCGATCTCGCGCGCGTCCATCTGGCGAAGCTGCTTCACCGGTGTCAGGCCGAGTTCCTCGACCTTCTCGCGCGCCTTGGCCAGCATCTCGTGCGAGAAGTCGATGCCCGTCACCTCGACGCGGCGGCTGTAGAGCGGCAGCGACAGGCCGGTGCCCACGCCCACCTCGAGCACGCGGCCGCCACGGGCGTTCACATGCGTCGCCGTGCGGCGGCGCGGACTCTCGCTGACCTTGCCGAAGCTGAAGTCGTAGATCGGCGCCCACCGCTTGTAGCTCCGGCTCACCGCGTCAAGTTCCATGCGTCCATCCCTTTTCCGTTGCACTCAGGCGCGCCAGCGGCGCAGGTAGTTCACGATCGACAGGCAGGTCACGCCGAGGTAGGCGAGCCCCACCAGAACCATCAGAAGCCAGAACCGCGTCACCAGCAGGCCGATCACGATCACGGTGCCGATCAGCACGAAGATCGCCTTGTCGCGCGGGATTCGCATTGACTTGGGCGAGATGGTCGGGATCCGGCTCGTCATGAGCAACCCGACCAGCGCCAGATAGATCCCGTAGGCGACGGGGAAGTCGCGGGCATCGATCAGCCCCTGCAGCGACATGAAGACCGGAAGCAGCGCGAGCAGCGCGCCCCCCGGCGCCGGCACGCCGGTGAAATGCGGCTTGATGCCGGGCGGCAGCGGCGTGTCGCGGTTGATGTTGAAGCGCGCGAGCCGCAGGCAGCCGCAGATCGTATAGACCAGCACGAAGACCCAGCTCGTGGAATAGGTGCCCGCCAGCGCATACTGGAAGACCAGAAGGCCCGGCGTGACCCCGAAGTTCAGGAAGTCCGAGAGCGAGTCGAGTTCGGCCCCGAAGTTCGACTGGGCGTTGAGCCGCCGCGCGATCAGACCGTCGAGCCCGTCGATGGCCGCCGCGAAGACGATCAGCATGGCGGCCAGATCGAACCGGCCCACCATGATGAAGCGGATCGCCGTCAGCCCCGCGCAGAGCCCGGTGATCGTCACCAGATTCGGCAGGAGCATCAGGATCGGCAGGCTCCGGTCGTCGCCGCGCCGCAGCATGGGTCAGCGGGCCGCGCCGGAGCGGCGCGCCTCCGTGCTGGTGAGGTCGGCCAGCACCGTCTCGCCCGACGTCATGACCTGACCGATGCAGACGAGCGGCGCCACCCCTTCGGGCAGATAGACATCCAGCCGCGAGCCGAAGCGGATCATCCCGAACCGCTCGCCGGTCAGCAGCGGCGTGCCCTCCTTGACGTCGCACAGGATGCGGCGCGCGACGAGGCCCGCGATCTGGACCACCGCGATCTGCCGCCCGTCGGCGAGCCGGATCGCCAGCGCATTGCGCTCGTTGTCCACGCTCGCCTTGTCGAGCGAGGCGTTCAGGAACTTGCCGGGCCGGTAGGCGACCGCCGTCACCGTGCCACCGATGGGCGCGCGGTTCACATGGCAGTCGAAGACGCTCATGAAGACCGAGACGCGGGTCATCGGTTCGGGCCCCATCCCCAGTTCGGCCGGCGGCACCGCGGGTTCGATCAGCGAGACGACGCCATCGGCGGGGCTGACGATCAGCCCTTCGCGGGCGGGGGTGATGCGGACCGGGTCACGGAAGAAATAGTAGCACCAGACGGTGAGAAGCACCCCGATCCAGCCCAGGGGTTCCCAGATCAGGAACAGCAGCAGCGTCACGCCCGCGAAGATGGCAACGAACTTCTTGCCCTCCCGGTGCATCGGCTTGATGAAGGTCGAGAGCATGTCGATCGCCATGGCGGTAGTGCCTTCTGAACTGGGTCTGGTTTCGTGGCCGCGGGCCGGAACTCCGGCCGCGTCGGTCGAGCAGGGTCAATGAAGGGATAAAACCACGCGGGCAGGCCATTGCAACCCTTGGTGGCGATCCTTCGCCATGCGCTGCTGCCGCACCGGAAAGGAAAACCCCCGACACTTGCGCGACGGGGGTCCGATGGTGGCGAACCCGAAGGCTCGCCCAGCTTCGCGCTGACGTCTCAGAGAGCGCCTTCGCGTTGCGCCTTCTTGCGCGCGAGCTTGCGCGCACGGCGGACCGCTTCGGCTTGCTCACGGGCGCGCTTGACGGAGGGTTTCTCGAAATGCTGCTTGAGCTTCATTTCGCGGAACACGCCTTCGCGCTGGAGCTTTTTCTTGAGGGCCCGGAGGGCCTGTTCGACGTTGTTGTCGCGGACGCTGACCTGCATGTGGTTGTCACCACCTTCCTAGGTTAGAGTTGCAAGATAAGCAGGTCGGGCGCCTATATCAAAGACGGAAAGGCTTGTCCACCGCCCACGGGCGGGGAACAGGGCGCTGGATCCTCTGGACAAGCCGGCTATTCTTCCGCCAGCAGTGCAAATGACAAGGGTGACAAGTCACCTCAGGGAACCGGAAAGGAAAGGCCATGGACACACGGGATGGAAACGAGAAGGCCCGCGACGCGATCCTCGATGCCGCGGTGATGCATGTGCCCTTCGACGGCTGGTCCGACGCGACGCTCCGCGCGTCGGTGCACGATTCGGGCGTGGCGCCGGGGCTGGCCCGCGCGCTCTTTCCGCGCGGCGGGGTGGATCTCGCGCTCGCCTACCACCGTCGCGGCGACGAGCGGATGCTCGAGAAGGCGGCGACGGTCGATCTGGGCTCGATGCGCTACTCGGAACGGGTGGCGACCCTGATCCGCTTCCGGCTCGAGGCGGTCGAGGACAAGGAACTGGTGCGCCGCGGCTCGACGCTCTTCAGCCTTCCGCAGCACGCCGCCGACGGGGCCCGCGCCCTGTGGGGGACGGCCGACCGGATCTGGATGGCGCTGGGCGACACGTCGCGCGACGTCAACTGGTACACCAAGCGCGCCACGCTCTCGGCGGTCTATGGTGCGACGGTGCTCTACTGGCTGGGCGACGAGACGCCGGGCCACTACGCGACCTGGGAATTCCTCGACCGGCGCATCGCCGACGTGCTGCGGATCGAGAAGCTGAAGGCCGAGGCGCAGCGCAATCCGCTGGTGCGGGCGATGACGGCCGGGCCGCGGATGGTCATGCGGCGGGTCCATGCGCCCGCTGCCCATGCCGACGTGCCGGGCCGGACGGGCCACCACTGACCGGCCGGCCAGCCCTCCCGGCCGCGACGCGCGCGGGGCCGGGCCCCACCCGATGAAGGAGAACCGCGTGAGCCTGCCCGAAACGATGCGCGCCGTGGAGATTTCCCGCCCCGGCGCGCCCGATGTGCTGAAACCCTGCAGCGTTCCCGTGCCGGTGCCGGGGCATGGCCAGATCCTGATCCGCATCGCCTACGCAGGCGTCAACCGGCCCGATGCGCTGCAGCGGGCCGGCGCCTATGCGCCGCCCCCCGGCGCCTCGCCCCTGCCGGGGCTCGAGGCCGCGGGCACGGTCGCGGCCGTCGGCCCCGGCGTCGCGCGCTGGAAGGTGGGCGACGAGGTCTGCGCGCTTCTGCCGGGCGGAGGTTATGCGGAATATGCCGTGACACCGGCCGGCCACGCGCTGCCCGTTCCCGAGGGCCTCGGCCTGCGCGAGGCCGCCTGCCTGCCCGAGACCTGCTTCACGGTCTGGTCGAACGTGGTGCTGCGCGGCGGTCTCCGGGCGGGCGAGCGGTTTCTCGTTCACGGCGGTTCCTCGGGCATCGGCACGACCGCGATCCAGATGGCGGCGGCGCTGGGCGCGCGCGTCTTCGCCACCGCGGGCTCGGCGGAGAAATGCGCCGCCTGCCGCGACCTCGGCGCCGAGCGGCCGATCAACTACCGTGAGGAGGATTTCGTGGCGGTCCTGAAGGCCGAGGGCGGCGCGGACCTCATCCTGGACATGGTGGGGGGCAGCTACCTGCCGCGCAACGTGAAGGCGCTGGCGACCGAAGGACGGCTGGTGCAGATCGCCTTCCTCGAGGGCACCCGGATCGAACTGAACTTTGCCGAGGTGATGATGCGCCGCCTGACGATCACCGGCTCGACCCTGCGCCCGCAGAGCGATCTGGCCAAGGACCGCTACGCCCGCGATCTCGAGGCGCATGTCTGGCCGATGGTGGCGAGGGGCGCGTTGCGGCCGGTGATGGACAGCGAGTTTCCCCTCGAGGAGGCCGCACAGGCTCACGCACGGATGGAAGGCTCGTCGCATGTCGGCAAGATCGTCCTGAAGGTGTGACCCGCCCGGGGGTGCCGGAGGCGGGGGCATCGACCCCCCCCCTCCGGCGCTGCCGCGGACAGGGCGTGTGGAGGCACCTCGCCCCCTCGCATCGCCCCGGGGCATCGGCCTGCGGCATCGGCCCCTCGGCGCTTGGGTGGCCCCGTGCGCCAGAATGTGCCACTGCCGTCTCGCGGCGCCTGAACGCCGGGCTTGCAGAGCTCAGGGGCCGCCTCCGGAGAGTTGCGCGGCTGACGTGCCGTCTTCCGTGGCAACGCCGTCCGCAGGGGCCTCGATGGCCCCAAGGACGGCTCCGCCGCCCGTATCAACGCTCGCCCTTGCCCTCGATGCTCTTCCTGAGCGCATCCATGATGTTCACGACGTTGTCGCCGCCCCGCGCCGTCTTCGGGCCGCTCTTCCGCGTGCCCTTCTTCGGCTTCTTCGACCGGATCAGCTCCAGCAGGTTCTCCTGCACCGGATCCTCGACCATGTCGGGCTCCCACTTGCGCGTCCGCTCGTCGATCAGCCGCTTGACCAGGGCCAGCGCCTTGGCGTCCGGCTTCCCGCCGCCGATGCCGGCGAAATACTCCTCCTCCGGCCGGACCTCGTCGCCGAAGCGGAGCGTCCAGAGGATGATCCCCTTGCCCCGCGGCATGAGCAGGACGGCCCGCTCCCGCCCGCCCAGCACGAGCCGGGCGATGCCGGAGCGGTCCGTCGCGCGCATCGCCTCGCGGATCACCGCGAAGGCCTCCTCGCCGATCGGGTCCGAGGGCATCAGGTAGTGCGGCCGGTCATACCAGATCCAGGCAATCTCGTCGGAGGGCACGAAACAGTCGATGTCGATGGTCCGGGCGCTGTCGAGCGCGACCGTCTCCAGTTCCTCGTCCTCGAGGATCACATGCTCGTCCTCGCCGCGGGGATAGCCCTTCACCCGGTCTTCGTCCCCCACCACGGCCCCCGTTCCGGCATCGAGGTATCGGCTGACGACCGGATGACCCGTCTTGACGTTGAGCGTGCGGAACCGCACCCGCTCGGCGTCCGAGGTGGCCGGCATCAGCGTCACCGGGCAGGTGACGAGCGACAGCTTCAGATAGCCTTTCCAGTAGCTGCGGGGTGCCATGCCGGCTCAACCGCCGCCGTCGCCGCGGGTTCCGACCGCGTGGATCCGGTCGAGCACCTCGTGCAGCGTCACCAGATGCCGTGCCTTCGGGTCGAACCTCTCGCCGGCGGCCAGCCGCGCGGCCCAGGCGGCGAGGGCACGGCCGCCCCACGGATCGGGCGGCTCGGCAAGGGGCCGGGTGCCGGTGCCATGATGGCGGTGGGCGGCGAAGTCGTAGAAGGAGCCGCCGACATTGGCGAGGCTGGCCCCGCCCTGGGTTCCGTGGAAATGCGCCTCGATCACCGCCTCGCGCCCGGCCTGCAGCTTCCAGGAACAGGCAAGGCGGATCACGCAGCCCTCGGCGGTCTGGAGGGTGGCGACGGCGTAATCCTCCACCTCATGCGCCCGCGCGGGCCGGCCGGCGGCCAGCATCTGCGCCTCGACATGGCGCACCTCGGGCCAGCCGAGCGACCAGAGCGCGAGATCCACGAGATGAACGCCCAGATCCATCACGCAGCCTCCCCCCGAGAGGGCGCGATCGTAGAACCACGCCTTGTCGGGCCCGTAGGCGTTGTGGAAGGTCAGATCGATCGCGAAGACGTGCCCCAGATCGCCCGAGGCGACCAGGGGGCGGATCGCCGCCATCGCCGCCGTCAGTCGATAGGAGAGATCGACGCCAAGCAGCCGGTCGGCCCGCGCGGCGGCCTCGACCACGGCCCGCACCTCCGGCGCGCTGCGCCCGAGCGGCTTCTGGCAGAAGACCGCGCAGCCCGCCTCGAGGGCGGCAAGGCTTTCGGCGGCATGACGGGCGCTCGGCGTGGCGATCACCACCCCGTCGGGGCCATGCGCCAGCGCCTCTTCGAGCGAACCCACGGCCGCCGCCTCCGGCGCCAGTTCGAGCGCACGCTCGACCGCCGCCCGGTCGGGATCGCCCAGGGCCACGATCTCGGCCACCCCGGTCCGGGCCAGCGCCTCCATCCGGGCGCGGCCGATCCAGCCAAGGCCCACGAAGGCCAGCCGGGGGCGGGTGCGTGCGGCGAGGCTCAGCTGCATGTCACCACCGCCTTCACGAACCCCTCGGGCTTGTCGCGCGTCGCATCGAGCGCCGCATCGAGCCGGTCGAGCGGAAAGCTGTGGGTGAGCAGCCCTGTCAGATCGAGCCGGCCCTTCTGCACCGCCTCGACCGCCTCGCGCATCCCGCGCAGGTAGGTCTCGGGCCGCCGCTCGTGCGCGTTCACCACGTCGATGCCGCGCCAGTTCCACTGCTGCATGTTCACCTGCCGCGGCCCGTCCTGATGATAGCCCGCGATCACCAGCCGGCCGCCCTCGGCCACCAGCTCACCGGCAAGGTCCAGCGGCCACTGCTTGCCCACGGCCTCGATCACCACGTCGCAGAAATAGCCGTTGGTGAGGTCGCGCACCTCGTCGATGATCTCCTGATGGTCGAGCATCGCGATGGTCCGGGCGGCGCCCATGCGCCGCGCCATGGCCAGCGATTCCTCGCGGCGCGAGATGGCGATCACCTCGGCGCCCGCATCCGCCGCAAGCCGCGTGAGAAGGGCGCCCAGAAATCCCACGCCGATGATCGCTACCTTGTCCCCGCGCCCGATGCCCGAGCGGCGGAAGATGTTCAGCGCGCAGGCCACCGGCTCTGCGGGAAAGGCAATGCCTTCGGGCAGCGGCACGACATGGGCCGCCGGAACGATCTCGTGGCTGGCGTAGCTGCGCTGGCCGAGGAAGGCCACGCGCTGTCCCTCGGCCAGCCCGGTCACGCCTGCGCCGAGCGCCTCGACCGTGCCCCAGCCCTCGTGGCCCATGCCGCCCGCCTCGGTCGGATAGCTCATCCATTCGGGTCCGGCCCAGGGGCCGAGGTTCGAGGCACAGACGCCGCAGGCCTCGATGGCAATCCGCACCTCGCCCTCGGACGGTTCGGGCAGGGGCAGCGACACGATCTCGATCCGGCCGGGGCCGGTCAGGCGCGCCGCGCGCATCTGCCGGGTGCCGGCGGGCCGCTCGCGTGCGGGCGTGAGAGAGACGTTCATGGGTCCTCCGGTGTCGATAACTCTCTTCATGATCATCTTCAGGATCAGGTTCGGAACGATGCCGGCCGCCATCTGTTCCGGCTGCGTCGGAAGAAGGCGCGCGAAAGGCGCCCAGCGGCGGAAGGGCGCCATGCCGCCGATAATCTTCGGCAGCGCCGGAACATTCCCGTGATCCTCTTGTTGGCCGGTTCATCTACAGCATCAATGACAACTTCAGGATCTTCTCATGGCGAGGATACTCATTACGGGCGGCTGCGGGTTCATCGGCCGCCACGTTGCCGAGGAACTGCTGGCGCACGGCTATGAGGTGCGCCTCTACGACGCGCTGATCGAGCAGGTTCACGACGGCGTTTCCGTCAGCCTGCCCGAGGGGGCCGAGCTGGTCCGCGGCGACATGCGCGACGCCGACCGGCTGCGTCCGGCGCTGCAGGGCTGCGATGCGGTGCTTCATCTCGCGGCCGAGGTGGGGGTCGGGCAGTCCATGTACGAGATCGCGCGCTATGTGGGCGCGAACGATCTCGGGACGGCGGTCCTGCTCGAGCAGCTGATCGACCGGCCGGTGTCGCGGATCGTGGTCGCCTCGTCGATGAGCGTCTATGGCGAGGGCCACTACGCGCGCGAGGACGGCTCGCTGGTCGAGCGCGTGCGCCGCAAGGCCGCCGACATCCGCGCGGCGCGCTGGAACCCGCGCGATGCCGCCGACCGCCCGCTGACCGCGGTGCCGACGGACGAGGGCAAGCGGGTCGATCTCGCCTCGATCTACGCGCTGACGAAATACATGCAGGAACAGGCCGTCCTGATCCACGGCGAGGCCTACGGCGTCGATGCGGTCGCGCTCAGGCTCTTCAACGTCTTCGGCGCGGGGCAGGCGCTCTCGAACCCCTACACCGGGGTGCTCGCCAACTTCGCCTCGCGGCTGGCCAACGGCGAACGGCCCACGATCTTCGAGGACGGCGAGCAGAAGCGCGACTTCGTGCATGTGCGCGACGTGGCGCGGGCCTTCCGCCTTGCGCTCGAGACGCCGGACGCGGCGGGCGAGGTGATCAACGTGGGCTCGGGCACGGCCTACACGATCTCGGGGGTGGCCCGGCTTCTGGCCGGCGCCATGGGCCGGCCCGAGATCACGCCGGAGATCCTGAACCGCGCCCGCACCGGCGATATCCGCAACTGCTTTGCCGACATCGGCAAGGCGCGCGCGATCCTGGGCTTCGAGCCGCGCCACCGGCTCGAGGATTCGCTCGATGAGTTCGTGGCCTGGGTCGCGGGGTCGGTCGCCGTGGATCGCGGCGCCGACATGCGGCGGCAGCTCGAGGAACGGGGGCTCGTCACATGAGCCGCGACTTCGGCTTTGTCGAATGGTTCCGCCCCGGCGATCATGAGCGGGTCGAGGAGGCGCTGGAGGGTCTGTCGGCCTCGGGCGCGCGCTACCTGCGCACCCATCTGAGCTGGGCGGAATATCTGGCGCCGGGGGGGGCGGAGTGGTTCGACTGGCTGATCCCGCGTCTGGGGCGCGAGATCGACCTGTTGCCCTGCATCCATTACACGCCGCCGTCCCTGTCGCGCACCGGCCGCAGCTCGGGCCCGCCGCAGGAGCTGAAGTCCTACGCGGACTTCATCGACCATGCCCTGACCCGCTACGGGCGGCACTTCTCGCATGTGGAGCTGTGGAACGAGCCGAACAACCTTCTCGACTGGGACTGGCGGCTGGACAGCGACTTCCTTCTCTTCTGCGAGATGGTGGGTGGTGCCGCCTGGTGGGTGCGCGAGCGCGGCTGGAAGGCGGTTCTCGGCGGCCCCTGTCCGTTCGATCCGCTCTGGCTTGACCTGATGGGTGAGCGGGGGGTGCTGGCGCATTGCGCGGCGGCGGGCTTCCACGGCTTTCCGGGCACCTGGGACAGCGAAGAGGGCGCCTGGGCCGGATGGGACCTGCATCTGGGCGAGATGCGCGCGATCCTCGACCGGCACAATCCCGAGTGCGAGATCTGGATCACCGAGACGGGCTATTCCACCTGGCGCAACGACGAGCTTGAGCAGGCCCGCCGCTTTGCCGGGGCGCTGAAGGCGCCCGCCGCACGGATGTACTGGTATGGCTGGCGCGACCTGCCGCGCGACGTGCCGGTGCAGGAGGGGCTCTGGTTCGATCCGCGCCACTACCACATGGGCGCGATGGACGAGGCGGGCAAGCCCAAGCTCCTCGCGCGGCTCCTGAGCGCCGAGGGGGTCGCGGGCGTGCGCTCGCTGGCCGGGCTCTGCGCGCCGTCGCTGGCGCGGGCGGTGCGGCCGACGGTCATCACGGGCGGCGCGGGCTTCATCGGCTCGAACCTGGCCGATGCGCTGCTGTCGGACGGCGAAGAGGTGATTCTGCTCGACAACCTGGGTCGGCCGGGGGTCGAGGACAATCTCCGCTGGCTCAAGGCGCGCCACGGCGACCGGCTGCATCCGGTGATCGCCGACCTGCGCGACGAGCGCGCCATGGCCGAGGCCGCTCGCGACGCGGCTTCGGTCTATCACCTTGCGGGCCAGACGGCGGTGACCACCAGCCTCGACAGCCCGGTTGCCGATTTCGAGATCAACGCCCGCGGCACGCTGAACCTGCTTGAGGCGATCCGGGCCACCGGCCGCCCGGTGCCGCTGCTGTTCGCCAGCACGAACAAGGTCTATGGCGCGCTCGAGGATCTCGAGATGCAGCCCGGCGAGCGTCATGTCCCGGCCGATGCCGGTATCGTGGCGCATGGTATCCCCGAGACCCGGCCGCTCGAGTTCTGCACCCCCTATGGCTGCTCGAAGGGCGTGGCCGACCAGTATGTGATCGACTATGCCAAGAGTTTCGGCATCCCCACCGCCGTCCTGCGCATGTCCTGTATCTACGGCCCGCGCCAGTTCGGCACCGAGGATCAGGGCTGGGTCGCGCATTTCCTGATCCGGGCCCTGAAGGGCGAGAGGATCTCGGTCTTCGGCGACGGGCGGCAGGTGCGCGACGTGCTGCATGTGAGCGATGCCGTCACGGCCTACCGGCGCCTGATGGCCGAGGTGGGCGCGGGGCGCATCGGGGGTCGGGCCTTCAACCTCGGGGGCGGGCCGGACAATGCGGTGAGCCTGCGGCAGGTGCTGGCCGAGATCGGCCGGATCACCGGCCGCGCGGTACAGGTCACGAACGAGGAGTGGCGGCAGGGTGACCAGCTCTGGTTCGTGGCCGACACGCGCGCGCTGGGGCAGGCGGTGGGCTGGCAGCCCACCGTCGGCTGGCGGAGCGGGATCGCGGCCCTGGCCGACTGGCTGGCCCAGCACCGGATCGGCCCGCAGGAGCCTCTGCCCCAGCCGGAAAGGATGCGGGCGTGAGCCGGCAACGTCTCACCATCCTGATGACCGTCGATGCGGTGGGCGGGGTCTGGCGCTATGCGATGGATCTGGCCTCCGGCCTGCGCGGGCAGGTGGATGTCGTCTTTGCCGGCTTCGGGCCCGCCCCGTCGGAGGCACAGCGGCAGGAGGCCGATGCCTTGGGCCCCCTAGAATGGTGCGAAGCCCCGCTCGACTGGCTGGTCAGCGGCGAATCCGAGCTGGCCGTGGTGCCGAAGATGATCGCGGGCGTGGCGCGCCGGCATCGGGTGGACCTGATCCATCTGAACCTGCCCTCGCAGGCGGCGGGGCTGTCGGTGCCGGTGCCGGTGCTTGCGGTCTCGCATTCCTGCGTCGTGACCTGGTTTGCGGCGGTGCGTCAGGGTGTGCTGCCCGCGGGCTGGCTCTGGCAGCGGCGGCTGAACCGGCAGGGACTTGCGGCCGCCGATGCGGTGGTGACGCCGACGCAGGCTCAGGCCGATCTGATGGCTTCGGCCTACGGGCCGCTGCCCGAGGTGCGGGTGGTGCCCAACGCCAGCCGCTTCGCCCCGCCGGCCCGCCGCATGGCGCGCGCGATGGTGCTGTCGGCCGGCCGCTGGTGGGACGAGGGCAAGAACGCCGCCGTTCTCGATGCGGCGGCGCCCCTGATCGACTGGCCGGTGGTGATGGCGGGGGCCGCCGCCTCGCCCAACGGTCAGGCGGTCGAGATCCGCTACGCCGTGGCGCGGGGCGAGCTGTCGCACGCCGACCTCCTCGACCTGATGTGCGAGGCCTCGATCTTCGTCTCGCCCTCGCGCTACGAGCCCTTCGGCCTTGCGGTGCTCGAGGCGGCGCGGGGCGGGCTGCCGCTCGTCCTGTCCGACATCCCCACCTTCCGCGAACTCTGGGAAGGGGCGGCGGATTTCTTCGCACCCGACGATCCCATGGCGCTCGCCGAGACCGTCAACCGGCTGGTCCGCGACCCTGACCGGCGTCGCACGCTCGGTCAGGCGGCCCAGAAGCGCGCGGCCGACTACACCCCCGAGCGGCAGGCCCGCTCGATGGCCGCGATCTACGCCGAGCTTTGCCCGATCCCCGAAACCCTCCGTGCCGCGAGGTGACATGAAGTTCCTGTTCTACACCCACTCGCTCGTGTCCGACTGGAACCACGGCAACGCCCATTTCCTGCGCGGGGTCATGCGCGACCTCATCCACCGTGGCCACGAGGCGCGGGCGCTCGAGCCCGAGGGCGGCTGGAGCCGGACGAACCTCGAGGCCGATCAGGGGGCGGCGCCTGTGGCTGCCTTCGCCCGGGCCTTCCCCGAACTGGCCTCGACAAGCTACGGCGCCGCCTTTGACCATGAGGCGGTGCTTGCGGAAGCCGATGTGGTGGTCGTCCATGAATGGACCGAGCCCGCGCTGGTGGCGCGGATCGGTCGGGCGCGCGCGGCGGGCGGGCGCTTCCTGCTACTGTTCCACGACACGCACCACCGCGCCGTCAGCGCCGACGGCGAGATCGGCGGGCTCGACCTCTCGGGCTACGACGGGGTGCTGGCCTTCGGCGAGACCCTGCGCGAGACCTATCTTGCGGCGGGCTGGGGGCGGCAGGTCTTCACCTGGCACGAGGCGGCCGACGACGCGCTCTTCCGCCCGGTCCCGTCGGAGATCGAGGGCGACCTGATCTGGATCGGCAACTGGGGCGATGGCGAGCGCAGCGCCGAGCTGTCCGAGTTCCTGATCGACCCGGTGGCCCGCCTAGGCCTTGCCGCCACCGTGCGGGGCGTCCGCTATCCGGCCGAGGCGCTGGAACGGCTGGCCGCGGCGGGCATCGCCCATGGCGGCTGGATCCCGAACGCCGAGGTGCCCGCGGCCTTCGGGCGGCACCGCGTCACCGTCCATGTGCCGCGGCGGCCCTATGTCGAGGCGCTGCCCGGCATCCCGACCATCCGTGTCTTCGAGGCGCTGGCCTGCGGCATCCCGCTGGTCTCGGCGCCCTGGTCGGACTGCGAGGGCCTGTTCCGCACCGGCACCGACTATCTCGTGGCCCGCACCGGCGCCGAGATGGAGCGCCACCTGCGCGCGATCCTGCATGACCGCGATCTTGCCGAGGCGCTGGCCGAGCACGGGCTGGCCACCATCCGCTCGCGCCACACCTGCCGGCACCGGGTGGACGAGCTTCTGGCGATCGTGACCCGGCTCGGACTTCCGGCCGCAACGGCGGAGGTGGCCTGATGCGCAGCATTGCCTTCTACGGATCGAGCCTCGTCTCGGCCTACTGGAACGGGGCGGCCACCTACTACCGCGGCATGATCCGCGCCCTGGCCGAGTGCGGCTACCGCGTGACCTTCTACGAGCCCGACGTCTACGACCGGCAGAAGAACCGCGACATCGACCCGCCCGACTGGTGCCGCGTCGTGGTCTATGACGGCACGCCGGAGGCGCTGAAGCGGGCGGCCGCCGAGGCGCGACAGGCCGACATCGTGGTGAAATGCTCGGGCGTGGGCTACGAGGACGATCGGCTGCTGGCCGAGGTGCTGCGCGCGGCACGTCCCGACGCGCTGCGCGTCTTCTGGGACGTGGACGCCCCCGCGACGCTGGCCGAGATGCAGGCCACGCCTGACCATGCGCTGCGCCGCGCGCTGGACAGCCTCGATCTCGTGCTGACCTATGGCGGCGGCGAGCCGGTGGTGGCGGCCTATCGCGCCCTCGGCGCCCGCGACTGCGTGCCGATCTACAACGCGCTCGACCCCGAGACGCACCATCCCGTGGCCCCGCAGGACCGCTTCACGGGCGATCTGGCCTTTCTCGGCAACCGCCTGCCCGACCGCGACGCGCGTGTGGCCGAGTTCTTCACCCGCCCCGCCCGCGAGGTCCCCGGCGCGAGCTTCCTTCTGGGCGGATCGGGCTGGCACGACGCGGACTTTCCGCCGAACGTCCACCGCCTTGGCCATGTCGGCACCGCCGACCACAATGCGCTCAACGGCTCTCCCCGGATGGTGCTGAACGTCGCCCGCGACAGCATGGCGGCGAACGGCTTCTCACCCGCCACCCGCGTCTTCGAGGCGGCGGGCGCCGGGGCCTGCCTCGTGACCGACGCCTGGGAGGGGATCGAGCTGTTCCTCACGCCCGACCGCGAGGTGCTGGTCGCCCGCGACGGGCAGGATGTGGCGGAGTATGTCCGCACCGTCGGGAACGAGCGCGCGCGGCTGATCGGCGAGGCGGCGCTGCGCCGTGTCCTGTCGGAACACACCTATGCCCACCGCGCCACCCAGGCCGACGCGCTGTTCCAGCGCCATCTCGGGCGGATGGAGGCGGCGGAATGAGCCTCGACATCGTCATCATCGGCCTCGCGCTCTCGTCGTCCTGGGGCAACGGCCATGCAACCACCTACAGGGCGCTTCTGCGGGGGCTGGCGGCCGAGGGCCACCGCACCCTGTTTCTCGAACGCGACGTGCCCTGGTATGCAGAGAACCGCGACCTGCCCGCGCCCGACTTCTGCCGGCTGGAGCTTTACGGCGCCATCTCGGATCTCACCGGGCGCTGGGCCGAGCGCATCCGCAGCGCCGATGCGGTGATCGTCGGCTCTTATGTGCCCGAGGGGCGCGAGGTGATCGACGCGGTCGCCGCCCTTGGCCCGCGGCTGCTGGCCTTCTACGACATCGACACGCCGGTCACGATGGGCCTGCTGGACGAGGGCCGGGACGAGTTCCTCGCCGCGCGTCAGGTGTCGCTCTTCGACCTCTATTTCTCCTTCTCGGGTGGCGAGGTGCTCGACCATCTCGAGCAGGCGCGCGGCGCGCGTGCGGCCCGCGCGCTCTACTGCTCGGTCGATCCCGAGCACTACCAGCCCGTGCCCGGAGAGCCGCGCTGGGATCTGGGCTATCTCGGCACCTACAGCCCCGACCGGCAGCCGACGCTCGAGGCGCTTCTCCTCGAGCCGGCCCGGCGCCTGCCCGACCGGCGCTTCGTGGTGGCCGGGCCCTCCTATCCCGCCGACATCGACTGGCCCACCAACGTCGAGCGGATCGAGCATCTGGCGCCGGCCGACCACGCCGCCTTCTACAGCCGGCAACGTTTCACGCTGAACGTGACGCGCGCGGCGATGATCCGCATGGGCTGGTCGCCCTCGGTGCGCCTGTTCGAGGCGGCGGCCTGCGCCACGCCGGTGATCTCGGACCACTGGCGGGGGCTGGACGAGCTTCTGCCCGATGGCGAGGCGATCCTGATTGCCCGCGGCCCCGAGGATGTGGTGCGGGCGCTGACGGATCTGAGCGAAGGCGCGCGGCTAGCCCTGGGCCAGGCGGCGCAGCGCCGTGTGCTGGCGCAGCACACCGGCCGGGCGCGGGCGCGGGATCTGGCCGAGGCCCTGCAACGGCAGGCCAGGGCCGCGGCCTGAGTTCCGTGCGCGGACAGTAGCTGGTGACGCGGGCGCAGGTTGCGCCGGGACAACGGAGGACTCCCATGCTCAAGAGAACCGCTCAGAACACCATCCTCGTGGCCGGGGGCGCGGGATTCGTCGGATCGCACCTGTGCGAGACGCTGCTGCGGCAGGGTCATCGCGTCATCTGCCTCGACAGCTTCCTCACCGGCTCGATGGAGAATGTGCAGGCGCTCTGCAACTTTCGCGAATTCCGGCTGATCCGGCAGGACGTGATCGAGCCGCTCCGCCTCAGCGAGCAGGTCCAGCAGATCTACAACCTCGCCAGCCCCGCCTCGCCGCCGCAGTATCAGGCCGATCCGGTCCATACGATGATGACGAATGTCGTGGGCACGCAGAACCTGCTCGCGCTGGCCGAGGCTCATGGCGCGCGCTTCCTGCAGGCCTCGACGTCCGAAGTCTATGGCGATCCCGAAATTCATCCCCAGCCCGAGGACTACCGCGGCAACGTAAGCTGCACCGGCTCGCGCGCCTGCTACGACGAGGGCAAGCGCGCGGCCGAGACGCTCTGTTTCGACTACCGCCGCCGCGACCGGGCGGATGTGCGGGTCGCGCGCATCTTCAACACCTACGGCCCGCACATGAGGCCCGATGACGGGCGTATCGTGTCGAACCTGCTGGTGCAGGCGCTTCAGGGCGTGCCGCTGACCATCTACGGCACGGGCGCGCAGACGCGATCCTTCTGCTATGTCACGGACCTCGTGGCGGGCCTCATGGCGCTGATGGAGGTCGATGAGGCGCCGGAAGGGGCGATCAACCTCGGCAATCCGGGCGAGTTCACCATCGCCGAGCTGGCCGATCTCGTGCAGCGGCTGGTTCCCTCGGCGGCGGGCGTGGTGCATCTGCCTCTGCCCGAGGACGACCCGCGCCGCCGCCGGCCCGACATCAGCCGGGCCAGGCGCCTGCTGGGCTGGGAGCCACGGGTGCCGCTGTCCGAGGGGCTGCCCCAGACCGCGGCATGGTTTGCCCGCCACTTGGGCCGGACCCTGCCCGCCCCCCTGCGTGCGGTGCGGGCCAGTCAGTCCGTCCGGGCCTGAAGTTCCGGCCGCCGGTGGCCCGCCGGCGGTGATGTCGCACCCATACGGGCGGGATCGACGCTGCCATAGGTATGGCGCCCCGCCTTAATCCCGTCGTTCCCCTGCCTCCGTCCCACGCTAAGGAGCGTCTCGCGCTCAGGTTGTTCCGCAACCGGCCTGGCGCGAGGAATGGCAGGACGACGGGATGCACATCCGGCACGGCGGCAACAACTTTCTGGTATCGACCTGGGACGCCGGGCAATCCTACCTCACCACCTGGTCGGCGGGAAACGTGCGGATCCTCGAGGATGAGCGCATAGCCCTCACGCTGAGCAAGTCCACCGACGGGCACTCCCGCCCCTGGATCGGCGGCGAGATCCAGTCGGACGCCGCCTTCACCACCGGATCCTGGAGCTGGATGGCCCAGGCGCCGCGGATGGTCGATGGCACCGTCTTCGGCCTGTTCCTCTACAAGCAGGACTACCGCACCCAGCCCTGGCGCGAATATGATATCGAGTTCGTGGGCGGCGACACGACGAAGATCCACCTCGCCGTCCATTTCGAGGATGCCGGCGGCCGCCATGTCACGCTGCGCAAGCCCCTGATCATCGACCTCGGCTTCGACGCGGCCGCGGCGCCGCATGTCTACGAGATCCAGGTCACCAGCAAGAACGCCTTCTTCCGCGTCGATGGCGAGACAGTGGCGGTGATCGACGCCTCCTACGTCGAGGGCGGGGTCTGGGATCCGGGCCCGCTCAAGAGCCTCGTGGATCTCTGGGCCACCCCGCCCGAGCTGGCCCCCTGGGCGGGCCTGATGAGCGCAAGCCACACCGCGCCGCTGACGGCCCATGTCGAGAACATCCGCCTGCCCTCGGACAGCACGATCTTCGGCAACCGCAGCGCCAATCTCGTCCAGGGCACGGGCGCGGCCGATCTTCTCTACGGCTTTGGCGGCAACGACACGCTGGCGGGCGGCGGCGGGGCCGACCGGATGTATGGCGGGGCAGGCAACGACATCTACTTCGTGGACAATCCGGGCGACCGGGTGATCGAGCGTGCGGGCGAGGGCACGGACACGGTGCGGTCCTCGGTCAGCTACCAGCTCGAGGCCAATGTCGAGCGCCTGGTCCTGACCGGCAGCGCCGCCATCAACGGCATCGGGAACGGGCAGGCCAACCTGATGATCGGCAACGGCGCCGCGAACCGCCTCGTCGGGGGCGGCGGCAATGACCGGCTCGAGGGGCGGAACGGAAATGATCGGCTCGAGGGGGGCGCGGGCAATGACACGCTGCTTGGCGAGGCCGGCAACGACCACCTTCTTGGGGGGGCGGGACGCGACCTGTTGCTCGGCGGGACGGGAGCCGACCGCCTTAATGGTGGCGCGGGCAACGACACCCTGACCGGCGGGGCCGGCAACGACACCTTCGTCTTCGCGCGGGGGCATGGCCGCGACGTGATCACCGATTTCGTGCCCCGCGGCGGCGAGGACCGGCTGGAGATCCACGGCTATGATCGCGCGGCCGAGGTGCGGCAGGTCGGAGCCGACACGCTCGTCGTGCTTTCGGACAGCGACTCCATCCTGCTGCAGAATGTCCGCGTCGCGCAGCTCGGCCCGGTCGATTTCCTGTTCGTCTAACCGACAGCCTCCGCGGCCTCGGCCGAGCGCATGGCCGCTTCGGCCGCCGTGAGGAAATCGCTCCTCGTCAGCGGCTTGCCGAGGACGGCGGCGAAGCGCGGCGTGACCTGCGTCACCCGGCTGCGCCAGTCCGGCAGCGCGGTGATCAGCAGCACCGGCAGATCCGGCGCAAGCCCGTTCGCGGCCTGCCCGAGGTCCGCCCCCGTCACATGGGGCATGTCGTAGTCGGTCACCAGCAGATCCCAGAGGGCCGGATCGTCGCGCAGCGCGGCCAGCGCATCCCGCGGGTCGGCGCAGGGCACGACCTCGGCCCCGGCCTGCTCGAGAAAGGCCGAGAGCACCCGAAGCACGTCGGCATTGTCGTCCACGACAAGAACGGTGCGGCCCGTGAGGCGTCCGGTGAGGGCGCCCGCCGTTGCCGGTGCCGGAGCGGCCGGCGCCTCGGGCCGTTCACGCGCCTCGATCGGCCAGAGCACGGTGAAGCGCGTGCCCGCTCCGGGCGCGCTCGCAAGCGCGATGGCGCCGTGATTGGCCGACAGGACGCCGGTCACGATCGCGAGGCCAAGGCCGGTTCCCGCGGCCCCCTTGGTCGAGAAATAGGGCTGGAAGACTTTGGCCTGCGTCTCCGGGGCGATCCCGGGGCCGTTGTCGGACACGGTCAGGGCGACGTAGGCCTGCCCGGCGCCGAGGGTGCCGGCCGCGAACGGACCGGCCAGTTGCCCGGCATCGGGCGCGCCGAGGGCGAGCGTGATTTCGTATCCCATCTCGCTCGGGGGCGCCGTGGCGATGGCGTCGCGGGCGTTGACCACGAGGTTCAGCACCACCTGCAGGATGTCCGTCGGGTCCGCCTCGACCCAGACCGGCTCTGGCGGCAGGGCGAGCGTGAGCCGCGTGCGGTTGCGCAGCCCGGCGCGGACGAGATCGGCCGCCTCATGCAGCAAGGCGCGCAGGTCGATGCGCGAGCGGTTGCTCTGCCGTTGGCCGAGGCTGAGGAAACGCCGCACCAGCGCCCCCGCCTGCTCGGTGGCTGAAATGATCCGCTGTGCATGGGCTTCGGCCGCGCCCGGCCTGAGGTCACGGATCAGCGTGGCCGATCCGCCGATCGCCGCCAGAAGATTGTTGAGATCATGCGCAAGCCCCGAGGCGAGCTGGCCGATGATCTCGCGCCGCTGCGCCATCTGAAGCTCTTCGCGCAGGCGGGCCTGTTCCTGCTGCTCGCGCAGGCGCTTGGCGATGTTGCGCGACATGCAGATGATCCCGCCGTCGGCCTTCAGCGTCAGCGAGACCTCCTGCGGCAGGTCGCTGCCGTCCAGCCGGCGACCGATCACCTCGCCGCGCCAGCCGCCCTCCGCCTCGAGCACCGGCATGGCCACCGCGGCGATATGGTCGGCAACCTCCGGCGCATAGAGATCGCGCCAGGAGCGGCCGATGATCTCTTCAGAGTCCGTGAAGCCGAACATCTCGCGGTGGGCCCGGTTCATGTAGACATAGCATCCGTCGGGATCGGTGATGGCGATGCCGTCGTGCGAGGCATCCATGGCCGTTGCCAGATCCGTCCGCGCGCGCTGCTCGGCCTGCTTCAGCGCGGTGATGTCCACGGCAAGGCCCACCCGGCCGCCGTCCGGGGTCCGCCGCTCGAGCACGCGCAGCCAGCGCCCGTCGGCCAGTTGCTGTTCCTGCTCGTGGCTGTCCTGGCGGTGGGCGGCGAGCCGTTCGGCCATCCACTCGTCCTCGCGGCCGTGCGCGTCGAGGATTTCGCCCGCCCGCACCCGCTCGCGCAGGATCTCCTCGAACCGGGCGCCGGGAACGATGGCCGGCGAGGATCGGGGATGGAAGTCGTGATATTGCGCGTTGCACAGGACAAGCCTGTCCTCGGCGTCGTAATAGGCAAAGGCATCCGGCAGCACCTCGACCGCGGCCGCAAGGCGCGAGCGCGCGGCCTGGGCCTCGGCGGCCATGGCGGCCAGCTGTTGCTCCTGCTGCTTGTAGGCGGTGATGTCGCTTCCCACGGCCATGTAGCCGGAGAGGGCGCCATCCGGCCCCAGGAGCGGCTGGATGGAAAGATCGAGCCAGAACCGCCGCCCGTTGCTGGCCGTGGCCTGCAATTCCGCCCGGACGGGCCTTGCGCCGGCCAGCATCTCGCGGAGCCGGTCCGAGCAGCCACAGTCGCTGTCCGAAAAGCTCATCACCGCGCAGAGCGGCAGGCCGCGGACCTGCGGCTGCGTCTGGCCGGTCTGCGTCTCGAACGCGGCATTGACCCACTCGATCCGCTGCTCTGCATCCGTCACGATCACGAGGTTGCTGGTCAGCTGGGCAAACACGCCGAGCCGTTCGACCTGCTGGCGCTGGACATGCGCCTCCGTCGTGTCGCTGATGACGACCAGGTAGCCCGCATGACCGCCCGTCGCGCAGGGCATGCGCGAGGCCGAGACCGAGTGCCATCGCCGGCCATCCGCAAGCGGAACCTCATATTCATGGCCGGCGGACCGACCCTTTTCGTCCACCTCGTCGAGCACCTGCCGGGCCAGCCGGGCCAGCGGGGCGGGCAGGGCATCCTCGAACCGCTGGCCGTGGACAGGCTCGGGCAGCGGCGAGCGCGGCCCGAGCCAGCCGGCGCGGCAACGAACCAGCCGCCGGTCGCCGTCAAGCTCCACCAGCATGTGCGGCATGGCGTCCAGCATCGCCTGCAGTCGGTCGCGCTCGTCGCGCAGGGCCGCCTCGGTTTCGGATGGCCGGGGCGGCTTGGATCGGAGAGCCCAGGGTTTCATCATGGGCAGACGCCCTGCCACCCGCTGGGCACGGAAATAAGGGTGATCACCAGCACAGTCTCCTCTGCGTCGGCATGTCCGCGCCGTTCGGGTGGGCCCCGAGTCGCGCGCCCATCCTGACGGGCACTTGTTCCCGAAACCTTAATCCCGCACCGTCTCAAGAGAACGCGGCAGTTCGTATTCGCGCATCCTCTTTCGCATGGGAGACGGGCAACGGTATGACGCCGCGTCAGACGAGCCCCTTGCGCTTGGCCGCCAGCACCGCCTGCGCCCGGCTGGACACGCCCAGCTTGAAAAGAAGCGACGCCAGAAGCGTCTCGAGCGCGGCCGCCCCCATCCGGTCGGCCAGAAGCTCGCCGGAGCGCCCGTCGGCCAGTTCGCGCAGGAGTTGCAGCTCGGCCGCGGTGAGGCCGTCGGATGTGGCCTCGGTCTGGGGAGCGGCAGGTTCGGCGCCGGTTGCCGCGGCCTTGCGCACCGCCGCGGCGAGGGTGCCATACTGCGTCTTCTGCACGAATCCCGCGACACCCATGCCGCGCGCGGCCGTCACCGTCTCTTCGGGCAGGTTGCCCGACATCAGCAGGACCGGCCGGCCGCCGTTCGCGGCCAGCGCCCGGGCGATCCCCTCGAGCCCCTCCATCCCCGGCATGAAGAAATCCAGCAGCAGCAGGTCAAAGGGGCCGTGCGCCGCGATCCGTTCCAGCGCGCCGGGCAGATCCTCGGCCGCATGAACCTCCATGTCGAATTCGCGCCCGAGAAGCCCCACGATCAGTTCGCGCACCAAGGGCTGATCGTCGGCCACGAGGACCGAGAGCGGCTTGCCTTGGGTGTCGGGCTGGTCCATCGGTCCTGTTCCTCCCAAGGGTGCCTCGCCGATCAGCAGACGGGGCAGGGGGCGGGGCGATAGCCCTCGTGCATGAGCCGGACCATCCCGCCCGCCACATTCACCACCGGATGCCCGCTGCGGCCGGCAATCGCCGCGGCGGCCGCCGCCGACCGCCGCCCCGAACGGCAGATCAGCGCGATCGGCTGGCCCGGTTTCAGCCTCGGGCCCACCTGTGCGAGAAAGCTGTCGGCGTCGCGGAAGGGAAGCAGGACCGCGTTCGGCAGAACCCCGGTCTCGCGCCACTCGGAGGGCTCGCGGATGTCCACCACCAGCGCCTCACCCCTCTCCAGATCCTGCGCGGCCGGGGCAAGCGTGACCACATCGCCGGCGCGGGCGGCCGGGGCCACCACCTGAACCGCAGCGGCAAGAGCCATGAGCAGACGCTTCATCGGGATCTCCACACATGCATCAAACGGGATGTGGCAGGCCGCGCGGCCCGGGTCAAGCGTCCGATCATGGGGCACGGCCGCACAGGCGGGCCGCACCGGAGGGGCCGGTTCCGGCAGCCGTCTTGGTGCAGGGCGCGGGTTCAGCGGGTGGGGCCGCCGATCCAGACCTCGAGGACCTGCGGACGGATCACGGACAGGGGCACCGCCCGGACCCCCGGCCGGCCGGCGGCCGCCAGATCGGCGGCAAGGAGCCGGGCCGCCGCCGCGTCTTCGGCGCTGTCCGGGTTGAAGCGCACCTCGTTGAGGCCCCTGGCATCGGCCACGCGCTCTTCCGGCGGCACGGTCCAGCCGAGCGCCTCGATCCGCCCGGCCAGGCTTCGGACGCTTTCGCGGGTCATGTCGGCGAACTGGATGAAGACTCTCTGGGGCGGCGGCTCGGCCAGCCCGACCGCGGCGGCAAGACGGTCCAGAAGACCCTCGGCCTCGGGATCGGAGGCCGGCTCCCGCGCCCGGACCACCGCGCGGCGGACCTCGGCCTTGAGCCCGATCCAGTCCGGGCGGTTCCAGCTGTCGGCGGGCACCCCGGCCAGCAGCGTCAGGACATTGACCCGTCCCGTCGAGGTCAGCTCCGGCGGGCCGGCGAGCAGGACGGCGAGGCGGCGGATGATCCTGGCCTGCTCCGAGGCCGGAAGTCGCCCGCCCTGCAGCGCCAGCGACAGCTCGCGCATCAGCGCCGCCTGATCGTCCGAGGGCGGGTCGTTCAGCGCGCCCGCCCGGTCGGCGAGGCGGTCGCCCTCGGTGGCGTTCACGATGGCCCGCCCCCGGTCCGCACGGACGATCTCGTCCAGAAACCGCAGCCCCGTCGCGCGGCCGACCCCCTCGATGGTCATGGCGAGTTTCCAGGGCTCTTCCATCAGCGTGTCGGGCCGGTTCGGGATCAGGAAGGCTTCGGCCACGAAGGGCTGGTCCTGTCCCGCGGGCACCCACACGGGATCGCGCAGCGACACGGCGATCAGCCAGAGCGAGGCCGGCACCGCGCTTTCGCCCGGCTGGAAGATCGGGCCGGTGAAGAAGGTCACGCGGGTGGCCGAGCGGTTGTGCTGCTCGCGGATCCAGTTGGTGAGGCCGGTCCAGACCGCGGCGGTTGCCGGATGCACGGGCGCCTTGTTGAGGTGCAGCTGGACCGACTGGTCCAGCATCCGCGCCATGCGGAAGGGGTCGGCGGCCAGCGGCTCTCCCCACGAGATCATGGTCCGGTCCACATAGTCCGCAGCGACGAGGCCCCCCTCGAACCGGGAGGGATCGGGCCGCATCTCGGGCGGCAGGCGCGGGTCGGGCTCGATGGGGGTGCCGGTGGCGGGCAGCACCTGGCGCGCGGCGCGGTCGAAGTTGACAGCCGCAACCAGCGGCGCCCGCCGCGACTGGTTGTAGACAAAGCTGAAATGCACATAGGGCACGGGTTCGCCGCCCCGGAAGGCCGCAGCCTGCGCCGCGCGATCGAGCGCGGGCAGCGGCAGGGGCCGGCCCAGAAAGAGCGGGTCGTAGCCCTTCAGATCGAGCGCGAAGACCGAGCCCTCCATGTCGGCGGCCACCGGCGCCAGGGCCGCCGCCACATCCGGCGCAAGGACCGAAGGGTCAAGCCGCCCCTCGGCCTGACGCAGGGCGAGGATGCGCAGCACATCCTCGGCCACACCGTCGGGAAGGTCCGCCATGGGCAGCCCCTCGGCCGTCACCAGATCGGCCAGCGCGCCCTGCGCCGCGTCGAGCCGGCTCTGGCGTTCCGAGAGCGCATCCATGCGTTCCTGTGCGATCCGGCGCTCGACATTGGCGTTTTCCAGCGCCACCTGCCGCTCCTGGGCGCGGAGCCGCTCCTCGTCGCCCAGAAAGACCACGTCGCGCGCCAGCGCGCCCTTCTCGCCGGCCGCCTCGGTGGCCTCATGCGTCGCTGTTTCGACCTTGAGGAAGAAGATCCCCGCCGTCGCGACCGCCGCCACGAGCGCGAGCGTGAGACCCGCCGCAATCCGCTTGCGGCGACGCGCGCGGCGGGCCTCGCGCTGCTCCTCGGCAAGGCTGGCGGCGATGAGATCGGCGATCTCGGGATCGCGGCTGAACCGTTCGGCCGAACGCAGCGCCTTGCCCGACAGGAGATAGCCGTGCGAGCGGGTGTCGCGCCACTGGCGCGCCTGCGCCGCAAGCCGGATATATTGGCGCGAGCCGTGCCCCTCGGCCAGCCCGGCGGGCCGTGCGTCGCTGTCCTCCGCCTCGCAGGTAAGCAGGGTTTCGGTCGCCACTGGCCCGGAATAGCCGCGCGCTGTGTCGAGCAGGTCCGCGGTCCAGTAGTCCAGCACCCGCTGCGCGGTCCGCCGGTCCGCCGGGGCGGACAGGACGGCGCCGGTCCGTGCCACGCGCGCGAGGAAGTCGGTGATCTCCTCCTGCGGCAGAAGCCCGCCTCCGGCCGAGCGACGGTCCTGCTGGCGCTGCATCAGCGCCAGATGCGCGGTCTGCAGGTCGAGAATGTTCTCGAACCGATCGGCGGCGCCGTTCCTCATGGCCGAAGCTCCGCCAGAAGCCGATGGAGCGGCAGGCTGATCCGCACCAGCGCCGAACAATCGCCCTTCAGCCGCGAGTCGACGGTGAGAAACCGGATCTGCGCCTCGCCGCGAAAGGCGGAATAGGTGGCCTCGAAGCTCGCGTCGGCCTGCTCGCGGGCGAGCGCGTCATCGACATCCTCGAGATAGGCCAGGATGCGCCGCGCCCAGGCCGCGTCGGGGTCGCGCGCCACCAGCTCCTGCACCATGGCCTTCAGCTCGATCCAGATCGCCGCGAACTCCTCGATCAGGTCCGACCCGTTGCCGCCCCGCTCGAAGAGCTGGTCCAGCTCGGTGATGCGGATGTCGGCCTCCTGCCATTCGCGGTGCTCGACCACTTCCGAGCGGATGGTCGGGATGATGAGGCGCAGCGAGCGCAGCGCGGCCCGGATCGGCTCGCCGCCGTCCGCGCCCGCCACATCCTCGAGCGCATGGGCCAGATCGTCGAGGGGCAGGGCGCTCGCCGTGGTGAAGATCAGGCTGTTCAGCCGCGGCGGGGTGTTCTGGATGATCCATCGGATCTGGCGCAGGGCCGAGCGCGCGCCGGCCGGGTCGGCGCCGTCGATGGCGTCCTGCACCTGCGCCGCCGCCGTCTCGAGCGCGTCGATCCAGAGCGTCTCGGTTGCGCGCGGGATCGGCGCGGGGGGAAGCTGATCGACCGCGTTGCGCGCCATGACGCAGGCGCTGCGCAGCTGGTTGCAATAGACGCGCAGTTCGGCCGCCTGCCGGGGATCGGTGGGCAGGGCGCGGGCGGCGTCGTTCAGGGCGCGGAACTGCTTGATCTGGATCTGGTGCAGACATTCGTGGAGCGACTTGTAGGCGTCGAGGCTGTCCACCGTGTCCACGATCATCGAGAGCCGGTCGCGCGACTGCGACAGCCGCTCGCGCACGGGCGCCTCGTCGAGGCGGGCGCGGACTTCGGTCAGGCCCGAGATCACCTCCTCGACCTGCCGGATCGTGCCGGGCAGCGCGGCGCGGGCCTCGGGGCAGGCCCGCCCGACGAGATCGGCGAACTCCGCCGCATGGGGGCGCCGGGCCAGCATCTCGGCCAGAACCAGCGGCTCGGCATCCTGCCGGCTCACCGCCTCGAGGAGCGCGAAGGCCTGCTGGCGGCCGACGAGATTGTCCGGCACCCATTCCTCGTGCAGGCCGAGGCCGGTGGCCTTGAGCATGATCCGCTTGAGGTCGTCGGTGGTGAAGAGCCGCGCCACCTCCTCGCTCAGCGGTTCGATCAGAAGGGGGGGCAGGGCCATCGCTCACGCCTCCAGCAGCGCCGCGTCGCCCGCGGCGAGGATCGCGGCCCGGATCCGGTCCAGCGGGATCCCCTGGTTGAAGCGTGCCGCGCCCCAGGCCGGATCGCCGTAGTGGTGGAGGAGGACGGGATCCCAGTCCATCGTGAAGACCGGCGAGCCGGACGAGCCGTTCTCGGTGTTCGTCCTGTAGCGGACCCGCGTGCCGTTGGCGTTGGGCCCGATCACCGACTGCGTGTCGAGGGCGAGCTTCATCGGCGCCCCGTCGGGATGCTGCACGATCAGCAGCGGCGCCTCGGCCGGCAGGTCGGGGGGCCGGTCGGGCAGGCGGAGCCAGCCGCGCCCCTCGAGCGGGGCCGCGAGGCGCAGGAGCGCGAAGTCAAGCTCGCCCTCGGAGGGCAGGGGATCGTCCGGCCGGTCGGTGAGTTCGGCCGGAGCGAAGGGCGCATGGCAGACAAGGGCTTCGGCGGCCAGCCGGACGGTCGTCCCCGGCTCGCGCGAGCCGTCGGCGCGCATCACATAGTCGAAGCGGCACTCGGCCTCCGCGAGGTCGGCCTTGGCCACCACATGCCAGTTTGTCAGCACCGCGGCGGGCCCGACCAGAAAGCCTGTCCCCGCCGCGCGGCGCGCGATCTCGATCCGGCAGACCTGCCGGCGGATCGCCGCCAGCCGGTCGATCCAGATCGCAAGGTCGAGCCGGGCCAGATGCGGGCGCACGTTCTTCTGCAGGCCGGGCGCGAAGGCATCGTCGGGCAGGCCGGCCAGCGGCACGCCCGCCACCTGCGGCGAGAGGCCGATGCCGCCGTGCGGCTGCGCGTCGAGCGCCTCGGGGCAGGCGGTGGCCAAGGCTGCGCGCAGTTCGGCGCTGCGTGGGCGGCGATCGCGCATCTCGGACAGGACCCGTGCGGCGAGACCCTGCCGTTCCAGCTCCTGCAGAAGGTCAAACAGGGTCCGCCGCACGGTCAGACCCGCCGGCACCCAGGCCTCATAGAGCCCGTCGCCGGTGGCCGTCAGCATCAGCCGCTCGAGGTCGGCGTGGGTGAAGAGCCGGCTCAGCACCGCGCTCAGGCTCTCGATCTGGCGCGCGTCGAGGGGCATCAGAAGGCCCTGCGCGCGATGCCCTCGGCGGCGCAGAGGCCCGAGAGGGTGGTGTGGGGCAGGCCGGGCAGGCCCGGCTCGTCGAGGACGGCGCCCAGCACATGGGCCCAGTTCGTCCGGTCGCCGCCCCAGCTTCCGCCGTAGTGAAGGCCGGTCACGAAGGGCAGGCTGTCGAGCCCCATGACAAGCGAGCCTGAATTGCCGCCGAGCGTCGAGGCGTCGTGGTTGAGCGTCCGGCCGCCGAGCGCCGAGGGGGTGATCTCGCCCGGAGCCAGCCGCTTGAAGCCCCAGAGCTTGTCGAAGAGCAGCCGCAGCACGCGGTCGGTTTCGGACACCGTGCCGAGCGAGGCGGGATCGGGGCGCGCGGGATAGCCCGCCACGAAGACCTGCGTCTGGGGCAGGGCCACGCGCCGCCCCTCGGCCAGCGCGAGGGGGCGGCGCGTCCCGGGCACCGGCGCGGCCAGCCGGAAGACGGCGAGATCAAGGCAGCCGTGGTCGATCCCGACCGGCGGGATCGCCCGCGCACCGCAGAAGAGCAGCTCGCGCAGCGGCTGTGCATCCGCGCTGTCGCGGCCGGCGAACTCGTGGCCGAAGTCGAAGCGCGGATCAAGCTCGGTCCGCAGCCGCGGCGCCTCGCCCTCGGGGAAGGCGACGAACAGCTGCGCGACATGGCGGTTCGTCACGATCACGTCGGGGGCGACCAGCCATCCGGTTCCGGCGTAGGGCATCAGCGGGTGCGTGATGTCGATCCGTCCGACCGCGGCCAGGGCAGTGCGCACCTCGGCCTCGCGCAGCGGATCGGCAAGAAGGTCGGCCCAGCCGCCGGCCGGGCTGGTCGCAAAGTCGGGCGCATCCTCGCGCACGAGGAAGGAGGGCCGCGAGCCGTCCGTCCGCACGATGACCTCAAGCGCGGCCGCCACGGCGTCCATCGGCGCGTGCGTCCGGTCGCGCCGCCCCGCGATCAGTTCCAGCCCCTCGCGGCCGTTGACGAGAACCTGACGGGTCAGGTCCGGGTCTGCGGTGGCCAGATCCATCTCGGCGGCGCGGCGCAGCGTCTCTTCGGACCGCTCGATCCGGGCCGAAATGGCCGAGGGCGAGAGGTCCGGCCCGTCGCGCCCGATCTCGGCCGTCTCGAACGGGCTGCCGTCCGGCGACAGGCGCGGCATGATCTCGGCCGCCAGTGACTCGATCGAGGATCTGTCGTGCCTTTCCATCGGCTCCTCCTGCCGGGAAGGGGCGGAAACGGATGCCGGGGGCGTCGCGCCCGCCGGCCGCTGGATCAATGGCCCGTCCGGGCGGATGCGTCGAAAGACGCCGGTCAGGCGAGGCTTGGAAATGTCCTTGTCTTGTCGAGGGAGGATACAGGCGAAGGGCGGCCAAGGGTAGTCGCCCGATGGTTGAAGCTGACCCATTCGGAATGTTGACGCAGGGTCATGATTCGCCCACCATGGCGGGTGCGGCGGTTGCCGTCATTGTGCCCTCCAGTTGCCGGACCTGAATTTTTCCGGGCGCTTTTGGCGCCCCAAGGGCCATTCTGCCATGGATATCGGTTCCCATCCCGCGGCGCCGTCCGCGGAAGATCTCTTCGAAATGCTGGGCTATCGCGAGGCCGAGACCTCGGACGCCGGAACGGTCGAGGCCACGGTCCTCGACATCCCCTGGAGCGACGCGATCTCGGAGAGGGCGCGCGGCTTCATCGTGGGATGGGAGACCGGCGGGCGGGCCTTTTACGAGCGGGTGATCAAGGCGCGCCCGGTCTGGCCCGAGTTCGCCTCGGGCATCACCATCGGTTGCGGCTACGACCTCGGCTACCATCGGCCTGACGAATTCCGCGCCGACTGGCAGGGCCGCCTGCCCGGAGCCGCCATCGAGAGGCTCGCGCGCACGATCGGCTTTCGCACCGACGAGCCCGGACGCCCGGCCAAGGTGGCGCAGGCGCGCGCGCTTGTCCGCTCGCTCGCCGACATCGCGATCCCGTGGGAGGTGGCGATCGCCCAGTTCGACGAGGGCAAGATGCCGAAGCTGGTGGCCCAGCTTTACCGCTCGCTCGATCATCTCGACCGGCTTCATCCGCACGCGCGCGGCGCGTTGCTCAGCCTCGTGTTCAACCGCGGCTCGGGCGGCTTCGTCTCGTCGAAGGACCGCTTCCGCGAGATGCGCGCGATCGCGCGGGCGATGGCCTCGGGCGAGCGGTCCGAGATGGCCCGCATCCCCGATCTTCTGCGCGCCATGAGCCGGGTCTGGGGCGAGGGCTCGAGCCTCGCGCGCAGGCGGCGCGAGGAGGCCGACCTGTTCGAGGCCGGCCTCTCCGAAGAGCGGCTGACCGAGGCGGTGGTGGCGCTGCGCCAGCACGCCGAGGTGGAGGCGCCCGCCGCGCCGCTGGCCGAGCAGCACGAGGATGTGGCGGATGTCAGCGACGACGAGGAGACGGTCGAGGAGCCGGCGCTGACCGAAGCGCCGGGGCCGACGGTTTCGGATGTGCGCTGGAACCCCAACGACGACGACCATCCCGACTACCGCCACCTTCCGCGCGCCGGGCAGGGCGCCACCTTCGACCTGACGGCGGCGGATCTCGAGAGGCTCGTGCGGCTCAACGCCTTTCTCGTGCGGCCCGGGCCGCTCGTCTTCGCGCTGCGCGGCTGCCGGATCGCCGGGGCCGACCGGCGCGAGGATGTGGAGGTGCTGACGCTGGTGGACCAGCGGCCCGACCATCGCGACTACCGCTGCGTCATCGGCGTGCTCGACCGCGGGGCGGGCCGGATGCACGCCTACCGCGCCTCGACCGTGCCCGAGGCCAGGGCGCTGGTGACCGGCGTCCAGAAGGCGCGGCAGGGGATCTTCGAGGGCAACCTGCTGCCGACGGGCTGCTACACCTACACGGTGGGCACCCACCGCGCGGGCACCTCGGGTGAGATCCGCGGCGTGCTGCGGCTGGCCTCGACCGCCACGGGAGCGGCCGAGGTCGTCGCGCTGCGCAGCCTTCAGGACGTGGTCTATGACCGGCGCGACTTCTGGCACCGCTGCGCGCCGGCCGACAACATCCATCCCGGCCGGCGGCGCGAGGGCTTTTCCTCGCTCGGCTGCCTGACGCTGCCGGGCGATTATGACCGGGGCAGCCGCAGCCATTCGGGCCTCTGGGCCGACTTCCGGGTGGCGCTGGGCATGGGGCGGACCTTCGCCGCCTCGGACGACGGGCGGCAGTTCAGCGTGATGCTGCTGACCGGGGCCGACGCGGCCCTTGCCGCCGGCCTGCGCGGCGCGCCGGCGGAGGGGCTGCGGCGTCTGCGCTTCGGATCGGCCGGGGCGGCGGTGGCGCGGCTTCAGGCGCAGATGGGGCTGGCACCCGACCGGCAGCGGCTGGTGGGGCCCGTAACCCGCTCGGCCTTCGTGGCCCTCCAGCAGCGCAGGCTCGGCTGGGCGGACGGCATCCTGTCGCCCGAGATGGAGGCCGATCTCGGCCTCGACGTGTTCCGAGAGGGAGAAGAGTGATGAACCGCATCGACCGAAGCCAGCTCGAAGCCATGCTGATGGACATTGACGTGCCGGACGAGGCGATCCGGCCCTATCTGCAACTCGATCCGCTCGAGAGCGCGCCCTACGAGCCGACGGTCGTCGCCAACCCCGCCCGCGTGGCCTATGCGGCAACCGAGGCCGCGATGGCGCTCAATTCGCTCAACGGGGTGGCGCGCTGGCGGCGCCAGCAGCGTTACGCCCGCAAGATCGGCAACTGGAACGGCCTGAAGGTGGTGGCCGAGGGCGACAGCTGGTTCCAGTATCCGTTCCTGCTCGACGATGTGATCGACCATCTCTTCGACCGCTGGGCGATCTACTGCGTGAGCGCGGCGGGCGACCTTCTGCGCGACATGGCCCGGCAGGAGGAGGTGACGGTGGCGGTTCTGGCCCAGAAGCCGGACCTGCTGCTTCTCAGCGGTGGCGGCAACGATGTGCTCGGCGGCGGGGCGCTGCAGAAATACCTGCTGCCCTTCGATCCCGCCGTGGATGCCGCGGGCCATGTCGGGCCCGCCTTCGACGGCATCCTGAGGGGGACGGTGGACATCTACGCCGACCTGATCGAGGGGGCGCTGCGGGCGGGGGCGAAGCGGGTCGTCTGCCACAGCTACGATCACGTCATCCCGAACGGGGGCCGCTGGCTCGGCCGGCCGATGGCCGCGATGGGGATCGCCGATCGGGCCTTTCAGCGGCAGATCATCCGGGTGCTCATCGACCGGTTCCACGAGGCGCTGGCCGGGATGGCGGCGCGGTTCGGCGGGCGGGTGACGGTGGCCGACTGCCGCGGTCGCGTGCCCGACGCCGGCTGGTATGACGAGCTGCATCCCACCTCGCAGGGGTTCGTGGGGCCTGCGCGCGTCATCCTCGCCGCCGTGGAGGGCATGTCCGAGACCACCGTCTTCGCGGTCCCCGAGATGCCGATGGCCGAGCGGCCCCTGCCGGCCGGAGAGCCGGAGGCGGCCGCCACCCTGCTCGATGCCGAGGAGGAGGCGCTGGTGGCCGAGATCGGCCGGCGGCAGGCCCTGTTCGAGGTCGATCCTTCGGTCGGAGGAACCCTCGCGCTGGAACTGCCGGTCGCGCTGCCCGAGACGGTGCAGCTGCCCTTCCGCGACCTTGGGCTTGCGGTGGTCACCCGGCTCGAGCGCGAGCTGCACACGCTCATGTGCACCGAGGCGGGGCAGGGCGACCGCGAGGCCCTGCAGCAGGCGCTGGGTCTGCCGCAGGCGGGCCTCGTGGGGGCGATGACAGCGGCACTGATGGGGCTTGGTTGCCCCGCCTTCGTGGCGCCGCTGGTCGCGGCCGTGATCGTCAAGCGCGGGGTGGCCCCGGCCTGGGACGAGACATGCCGGATCTGGAGCCTGCGGCTCGAGGCGATGCCCGAGGTGGCGCCGGCCGACGGGTGAGGGCCGGCGCCGTCACGGCACCAGCGCCCCGCGGGCGCCGATGACGCGGGCGGCAAGACGGGCGCCGGCCCGGACCGCGTCCGCGAGCGGCGCTCCGGTCAGATGCGCCGCAAGGAAGCCCGCGTTGAAGCTGTCGCCCGCGGCGGTCGTGTCGATCACATTTTGCACACGTTCGGGGGGGTGGCTCTGCTGGCCTTCCGGGGTCAGCGTCACCATCGGGCCCGCGCCGTCCTTGACCACTACGAGCGTCGCGCCGGCGTCCGCATAGCGCGCCGCGGTGGCGGCCGCGTCGGCGTCGCCGAAGAAGGTGGCCTCGTCCTCGTGCGAGGGCAGGACGATGTCGGCATGGCGCGCGGCCTCGGTGATGGCCGCGCACATGGCCGCCGGATCGGGCCAGAGCCGCGGGCGCAGGTTCGGATCGAACGCCACCACGCTGCCCGCCGCCCGCGCGGCCGCGAGGGCCTCGAGGAGCCGCGCGCGGTCGGCCGGATCGAGGATCGCCAGCGTGATGCCCGAGAGGTAGATCAGCGCGGCCTCCGCGAACCCGGCCTTCAGCGCGGCGACATCGCGGGCGAGCAGCCTGGCCGCGCTCTGCCCGCGCCAGTAGGCAAAGCTGCGCTCGCCGTTCGTCAGTTCGATCAGGTAGAGTCCCACCGTCCGGTCCGAAAGGCGCGCGACATGGGCGGTGCCAAGCCCCGCCTCCTCGAAGAAGGCCACCATCCGCGCCGAAATCGGGTCGGTGCCGACAGCGGTGAGATAGTCCACCGGCCGGTCGGCCGGCAGGGCGCGGCGCAGATACCAGGCCGTGTTCAGCGTGTCGCCGGCAAAGCCCATCGCATAGGTGCCCTCGCCCGTTGGCGCCATCTCGACCATGCATTCGCCGACCGAGACGATGCGTTTCTTCAGAGATCGGGCAGACATGCGTCCTCCTGTGCGAAATAGCTCTGGTGATCGAGGCGGATCCGCTCGATCTGGATCTTGATGCGGTTGAGGTGCCGGTGCATCCGCCGCATCGCCTCGGGCGCGTCGCGCGCCTCGATGGCCTGCATCACCTCGAGATGGTCGGCGTAGGCATCCTTCGAGGCAAAGGCCAGCGACAGGTAGCGCACCCGGTCCATGTGAGACTTGTTCTCGCGGATGATCTCCCAGGCGAAGCCGCAGCCGGACCGCACGCAGATCTCGCGGTGGAACTGGTCGTCGAGCGCGTGAAAGCGGAGCCGGTCGCCCGCCGCCGACGCCTCGCGCTGAAGGTCGAGGATCTGCCAGAGTGCGGCGTGGTCCGCCTCGGTCAGACGCTCGCAGGCCACGCGCACCGTCTCGGCCTCGATGGCGGCCCGGATGAAGCGGGCCTGCATGACGCTGCGGGTCGAGATCTGCGAGACGGTCGTGGCCCGCTGGGGACGGATCGCGAGGAAGCCCAGCTTGGACAGCCGGTAGAAGGCGTCGCGCACCGGCTGGCGCGAGACGCCGAATTGACGCGCGACCTCGATCTCGGACAGCTTGGTGCCGGGAGGCAGGTCAAGCTCGATGATCCGGTCGTGCAACTGGTCGAAGACCTGATCCGTGACCGAGGGCCGGATGGGTGCCTCGAGCGTCGGCAGCGTGATCGCGTCGGTCATGTCCTCTCCGTTGACAGGTGAAGCATACTAGCATATTAGTCAGACACGGCGGCCAAATGCCACCGTTATCTGATGGCTTGACGCAGGGAGGAGGCGGAAGGCAATGGGGCTGCTGCACGCAGATCGGCTGTTTCCGATCGAGGAGGGCGCCCGGGCGCTGGCCCGCTCGCTTCACGCATCGGTCAAGGACCTGCCGATCGTCTCGCCGCACGGCCACACCGATCCGCGCTGGTTCGCCGAGAACGAGGCTTTCCCGGACCCCGCCCAGCTTTTCGTGACGCCGGACCATTACGTGTTTCGGATGCTGCATTCGCAGGGCATCCCGCTGGAAGCGATGGGCGTGCCGCGCGCCGATGGCGGGCCGACCGAGACCGACGGCCGCACGATCTGGCGGCTGTTCGCGGCCAACTACCACCTCTTCCGGGGCACGCCCTCGCGGCTGTGGCTGGACCATGCCTTTTCCGAGGTCTTCGGGCTGGAGCGCCGGCTTTCGGCCGAGACGGCGGATGCAAGCTATGACCATATCGCCGACTGCCTGAGCCGGCCCGAGTTCCGGCCCCGCGCGCTGTTCGAGCGGTTCGGGATCGAGGTCATCGCCACCACGGAAAGCGCGCTCGACGACCTGCGCTGGCACCGGATGATCCGCGAGAGCGGCTGGCAGGGCCGCGTCATCACGGCCTACCGGCCGGATGCGGTGGTCGATCCCGACTTCGCAGGCTTTGCCGACAATGTGGCGGCGCTGGGCGAGCTGACGGGCGAGGATACCGCGACCTGGCCGGGCTATCTCGCGGCCCACCGAAAGCGCCGGGCGTATTTCAAGGAGTTCGGCGCCACCTCGACCGACCATGGCCACGCCACCGCCCGGACCGAGGATCTGCCGCAGGCCGAGGCGGCGGCGCTCTTTGCCAAGGCGCTCAAGGGCGCCTGCACGCCCGACGAGGCCGACGCCTTCCGCGGGCAGATGCTGACCGAGATGGCGCGGATGAGCCTTGACGACGGGCTGGTGCTGCAGATTCATCCGGGCAGCTTCCGCAACCATTCGCAGCCCGTCATGGACCGTTTCGGCCGCGACAAGGGCTTCGACATTCCGACCCGCACCGATTACGTCCGCGCGCTGCGGCCGCTTCTATCGGCTATGGGGGGCGATCCGCGGCTGACGGTGATCGTCTTCACGCTGGACGAGACCGCCTATGCCCGCGAGCTGGCGCCGCTGGCCGGCGTTTACCCGGCGCTGAAGCTCGGCCCCGCCTGGTGGTTCCACGACAGCCCCGAGGGGATGCGCCGCTTCCGCGAGATGACCACCGAGACGGCGGGCTTCATGAACACCGTGGGCTTCAACGACGACACCCGCGCCTTCTGCTCGATCCCCGCCCGGCATGACGTGGCCCGGCGGGTGGACAGCGCGTTCCTGGCGACGCTGGTCGCCACCGGGCGCCTCGACGAGGACGAGGCCTTCGAGGTGGCGCAGGACCTGGCCTACCGGCTGGCGAAACAGGCATACCGGCTCTGAGACAATGACCAAGGGAGGAGAAACCATGACCAGAACCCTGACCGCAGCCCTGCTGGCGAGCGTGGCGCTTGCCGCGCCGGCCTTCGCCGAATGCGAGGTGACGCTGCGTTCCTCGGACACCCATCCGGACGGCTATCCGACCGTCGAGGGCGTCAAGCACATGGCCGAGCGCGCGAAAGAGCTGTCGGACGGCCGGATCTGCATCGAGGTCTTCCCCTCGTCGCAGCTGGGCGAGGAAAAGGACACGATCGAGCAGACCCAGTTCGGCGTGATCGACATGGTGCGCGCCTCGTTCGGCTCGTTCAACGACATCGTGCCGGAAGCGCAGCTGCTGTCGCTGCCCTATCTCTTCCGGTCGGTCGAACACATGCATGCCGTGATGGACGGCCCGGTGGGCGACGATCTGGCCCGCGCCTTCGAGGCGAAGGATCTGGTGGCCGTGGCCTACTATGACGGCGGCTCGCGCAGCTTCTACAACAGCCGGAAGCCGATCGCCTCGATCGACGACCTGAAGGGCATGAAGTTCCGCGTCATGCAGTCGGACGTCTTCGTGGACATGATGTCGGCGCTGGGCGCGAACGCCACGCCCATGCCCTACGGCGAGGTCTATTCCTCGATCCAGACCGGCGTGATCGACGGGGCCGAGAACAACTGGCCGTCCTACGACAGCTCGGGCCATTTCGAGGTGGCGAAATACTACACGCTCGACCAGCACCTGATGGTGCCGGAGCTGGTGGCAATCTCGAAATCGACCTGGGACGGGCTCTCGCCCGAGGATCAGCAGATCCTGCGCCAGGCCGCCGAGGAGTCCGAGCCGGTGCAGCGCCAGCTCTGGGCCGAGCAGGAGAAGGCGTCGGAAGAGAAGGTGCTCGCCGCCGGGTCCGAGGTGATCCGCGACATCGACAAGACCCCCTTCATCGAGGCGATGGCGCCGGTCTACGAGAAGTATGTCACGAAGCCGGAATACCAGGATCTCGTGAAGCGCATCCAGGAAACCGAGTGACCTGACCTGTCGGCCCGCGGACGCTGTTCCGCGGGCCGCTTCCTTCGACGAGGTGCAATGTGCAGGACGGATTGAGAAGGCTTGCCCTCGTCATGGGCGGGCTGGCGCGGGTCGCGCTTTGGATTGCGGGCACCGGGCTCGTGCTGATGACGGTCTTCGTCTTCGCGCAGGTCTTCGTGCGCTACGTGATGAACGACAGCCTGCACTGGGCGGAACCGGCGGCCGTAACCATCATGGCCTGGTTCATCTTCCTCGGCGCCGCCGTGGGCGTGCGCGAGGGCTATCACCTCTCGTTCGACGTGCTGCTGTACTTCCTGCCGCGCCGCGTCGCGCCCTGGCTGCACACCATCTCGGATCTCTTCGTGGTGGGCTTCGGCTTCGGGATGTTCTGGTATGGCTGGTCGCTGGCCGCCCGCGCGGCCAACGACTACATGCCCGGCCTCGGCATCAGCCGCGGCTTCGAATTCGCACCGCTGATCTCGGGCGGCGTCCTTCTCGTCCTCTTCTCGATCGAGCGCATCCTGCGCCGGGCCGCGGGCCTGCACACCGCCCGCTTCGGCGAGGACGCGCCGGAAGAGCCTGAAACCACCACCACAGGGGCCTGACGTTGGAGCTGTTCATCCTGTTCGGAAGCTTTGTCTTCCTGCTGCTCATCGGCACGCCGGTCGCCTTCTGCCTTGGCGTCTCGAGCTTCCTCACGGTGCTTTACCTCGGGCTGCCGCCGGTGGTGGTGTTCCAGCGGCTGAACTCGGGCGTGTCGGTCTATGCGCTGATGGCCATTCCCTTCTTCATCTACGCCGGCGACCTGATGGTGCGGGGCGACATCGCGCGCCGGCTGGTGGCGCTGGCGGGCGCCATGGTCGGCCACCTGCGAGGGGGGCTCGGGCAGGTGAACGTGGTGGCCTCGGTCATGTTCGGCGGCGTCTCGGGCTCGGCCGCGGCCGATGCCTCGGCGGTTGGCGGGCTGATGGTGCCGCAAATGAAGGAGCGCGGCTATGGCGCCGATTATGCGGTGAACCTGACCGTTCTGGGCTCGATCATCGCGCTGATGATCCCGCCGTCGCACAACATGATCATCTATTCGATCGCGGCCGGCGGGCGGATCTCGATCGCGGACCTGTTCACCGCCGGCATCATTCCGGGCTTCCTTCTGGCCGTGGCGCTGATGATCGCGGCCTATTTCGTCGCCCGCCACCGCGGCTATCCGACCGAGACCTTCCCCGGCCTGCGGGCGCTGGGGGCGATCTTCGTGGCCGCCGTGCCGGGTCTGATCCTTGTGGCGCTGATCTTCGGCGGCGTGCGCTCGGGGATCTTCACCGCCTCGGAGAGCGCCAACATCGCCGTGGTCTATGCGCTGCTGGTGACCATCCTGATCTACCGCACGCTGACCTGGTCGGAGTTCGTCCACGCCACTCTGGGCGCTGTGCGCACGACGGCGATGGTGCTGCTGGTGATCGGCTGCGCGGCGGCCTTCGGCTGGCTGCTGGCCTATCTCAGGGTGCCGACGGCCATCGTGGCCTTCATGCAGGGGCTGTCGGACAATCCGCTGGTGATCCTGCTTCTCATCAACGTGGCGCTGCTGGTGCTGGGCACCTTCATGGACATGTCGCCGCTGATCGTCATCACCACGCCGATCTTCCTGCCGGTGGCGCAGGCCTTCGGGGTGGACCCGGTGCATTTCGGGGTGATCCTTGTGCTCAACCTCGGGATCGGACTTTGCACGCCACCCGTGGGGGCGGTGCTCTTCGTCGGCTGCGCGGTGGGCAGGATCTCGATCTGGCAGGCGATGCGGACGATCTGGCCCTTCTACGGCGCGGCCGTCATCGTCCTCTTGCTCGTCACCTACATTCCCACGCTGTCGCTCTGGCTGCCGGCGCAGTTCCGCTGAGGTTTTTCCATGTTTCCCATCGTTTCCACCGATCCCGGCGTGACGCGGCAGGTTCTGGCCGACGATCCCGCGCTGATGCTGGTGGCCTTCCGGTTCGAGGAAGGCGCCGAGGGCCGGATGCACAGCCATCCGCATGTGCAATCCACCTTCGTCCAGTCGGGGCGCTTCCTGTTCTTCCTCGGGGACGCGACGCACGAGATCGGGCCGGGTGACAGCCTGATGATCCCCTCGGGCGTGACCCACGGCTGCCGCTGCCTCGAGGCGGGGATGCTGGTCGACAGCTTCGCCCCGCGCCGCGACGATTTCCTCTGAAGGAGCTTCCCATGACCCATATCGAGATCCGTCACGCGATGGACCCCGTGTCCGCCCGCCAACTGGACACCGCCGGCCTGCGCGAGGCCTTCCACATGGGAGACCTGTTCCACGAGGGCGCGATCCGGCTGGTCTACACCCATTACGACCGGATGATCGTGGGCGGTGCCGTGCCGGGGCCGGAGCCGCTGGTGCTGGACGAGGTGAAGCCCACCGGCACCGCCTCGATCCTCGACCGGCGCGAGATGGGGGTGGTGAACATCGGCGGCCCCGGCACCGTCTCGGCCGCGGGCGAGACCTGGGAGATGGGGCGCGGCGACGTGCTTTACCTGCCGATGGGCGCGGGGCCGGTGACCTTCGCCGGACAGGGGCGGTTCTACCTCCTGTCGGCGCCCGCCCACGCCGCCCATCCCGCGCGGCTGGTGACGCTGGCGGATGCGAAGAAGGTCAAGATGGGCGCGCCCGAGACCGCGAACGAGCGCACGATCAACCAGTTCATCCATCCCGAGGTGATGCCGTCCTGTCAGCTTGTCGTGGGCTACACCCAGTTCCACGGCGGCTCGGTCTGGAACACCATGCCCGCCCATGTCCACGACCGGCGGATGGAGGTCTATCTCTACTTCGACCTCGCCGCCGATGCCCGCGTGTTCCACTTCATGGGCGAGCCCGAAGAGACGCGCCATCTGGTGATGAAGAACGAGGAAGCCGTGGTCTCGCCGCCCTGGTCGATCCACTGCGGCTGCGGCACCGGCGCCTACACCTTCATCTGGGCGATGGCCGGCGACAACGTGGATTATCGCGACGTCGAACCCGTCGCGATGGAGGATCTGCGGTGATCTCCTTCTCGCTGGCAGGCCAGCGCGCGCTGGTCACCGGAGCCAATACCGGGATCGGTCAGGCCATCGCCGTGGGCCTCGCCGGGGCAGGGGCCGAGGTGATCGCCGCCGGCCGCTCCTCCTGCGCGGAAACCGTGGCGCTGACCGGCGGGCGCGAGCTGCGGCTTGACTTCGCGGACCCGATGGCGGCCCGCGACGTCTTCGAGGCCGAGCCGATCGACATCCTCGTGAACAATGCCGGCATAATCCGCCGGGCCGATGCGGTGGATTTCACCGAAGAGGACTGGGACGCGGTGATGGACGTGAACCTGAAGGCCGTGTTCTTCACCGCGCAGGCCTTCGCCCGCGCGGCGCTGGCGCGGGGGACGGGGGGGCGGATCATCAACATCGCCTCGCTTCTCAGCTTCCAGGGAGGCATCCGCGTGCCCTCCTACACCGCCGCCAAGCATGGCGTGGCGGGGATCACCAAGCTGCTGGCGAACGAATGGGCGGCGAAGGGCATCAACGTGAACGCCATCGCGCCGGGCTATATCGAGACCAACAACACCGAGGCCTTGCGGGCCGATGAGGCGCGCAACCGCGCCATCCTCGACCGCATCCCCGCCGGCCGCTGGGGCCGGTCCGAGGACATCGCCGGAGCGGCGGTGTTCCTCGCCTCACCCGCTGCGGCCTATGTCCATGGCGCAATCCTGAATGTCGATGGAGGCTGGCTTGCCCGCTGAGATTGGAATCGTCCACCTGGGACTTGGCGCCTTCTTCCGCGCCCACGGCGCGATCTATGTCGAGGAGGCGGTTAAGGCCTCGGGCGGCGACTGGTCCATCCTTGGCGTCAGCCTTCAGTCGCCCACGATGCGCGATGCGCTGGCCCCGCAGGGCTTTGCCTACCACGCCGTCGAGCAGGGGCCCGAGGGCGAGACCGTCCGCCGGGTCGAGGTCGTGCGGCAGGTGCTGGTGGCGAAGGAGGACCCCGAGGCGGTCCTGGCCGCCATGGCGGACCCCGGCGTGAAGATCGTGAGCCTGACGGTCACGGAAAAGGGCTACTGCCACAATCCCGCGACCGGCGCGCTGAATCCCGACCATCCCGACATCCTCCATGACCTCGCCGATGCGCGGCCGCGCTCGGCCCCCGGCTATCTGGTGCGCGCCCTGCAGCGGCGGCGCGAGGCGGGGCTGCGTCCCTTCACCGTGCTCTGCTGCGACAACCTTCCCGAGAACGGCCGCGTGGTGCGGGGCGTGGTGCTGGACCTCGCCCGCCGGATCGATCCGGCCCTCGCCGACTGGATCGCAGCCGAGGGCCGCTTCCCCTCGACCATGGTGGACCGGATCGTGCCCGCGACCAAGCCCGAGGACATCGAGCGGCTGCGCGCACAGGGCATCGAGGACAACCTGCCGGTGATGCACGAGCCCTTCAGCCAGTGGGTCGTCGAGGACGATTTCGTGGACGGCCTCCGCCCGGATCTCGGGGCGGTGGGCGTGCAGCTTGTGCAGGACGTGACACCCTTCGAGCACATGAAGCTGCGGATGCTGAACGGCACCCATTCCTCGCTGGCCTATCTCGGCTATCTCGCGGGGCACGAGACCATCGCCGAGACGGTGGCCGATCCGGTCTTTGCCGCCTTCGTCCAGCATCTGTGGCGGGACGAGATCATCCCGGCCCTGACGCCCCCGCCGGGGGTGGATCTGGCCGCCTACGCCGACCAGCTGTTCCAGCGCTATTCGAACCCGGCGATCCGGCACCGGACCTGGCAGATCGCGATGGACGGCAGCCAGAAGCTGCCGCAGCGCATCCTTGGCACTCTGGCCGAGAACCTCGCCGCGGACCGCCCCTCTCCGGGCCTGATGCTCGCGGTGGCGGGCTGGATGCGCTATGTCTCGGGCACGGACGAAAACGGCCAGCTGATCGAGGTCAAGGACCCGCTGGCCGACGAGCTGCGCCGACGGGCGGCCGAGGGCGTGCCCGCGCTGCTCGCGCTTCGCGCCGTGTTCCCCGAGGAGTTGGCGGGCCAACTTGCGCCGGGCATCGCGGCCGCCCATGCGCGGCTGATCGAGGTCGGCGCCCGGCGTGCGGCCGAGGATATCTCCGGGACGTGAGTCAGCCTCTCCCGGAGAAAAGGAAGGGGCGTCCTTCGGGACGCCCCTTCTGATGTCTGGCCATGCCGTGCGGATCAGTCCTTGGCGCGCTCGACGTAGCTCAGGTCTTCGGTGTTGATCACGATGCGCGTGCCGGCCGAGATGTGCGGCGGCACCATCACGCGCAGCCCGTTGGTGCACATCGCCGGCTTGTAGGAGGACGACGCGGTCTGGCCCTTCACCACCGGCTCGGTCTCGGTGATCTCGACCACCACCTTCTGCGGGAACTCGATCGAGATCGCCACGTCGTTGTGGGTCTGCAGATAGACGCGCATCCCCTCGGTCAGGAACACCTTGCCGTCGCCCACCACGTCGGGCGAGACCACGACCTGGTCGTAGCTCTCGGGCTCCATGAAGTGGTAGCCCTCGCCGTCCTCGTAGAGGAAGTCATACTCGCGCTCGTCCACGGTGGCGCGCTCGACCTGCTCGGTCGTCTTCCAGCGCTCCGAGACCTTGGTGCCGTCCGAGATCCGCCGCATGTCCACCTGCGTCACCGGCGTGCCCTTGCCGGGGTGGAAGTTCTGGGCAGTGAGGACGACATAGAGCCGGCCGTCGATATCGACGACATTGCCCTTGCGGAGGCTCGAGGCGATGACTTTCACGGGTCTCTTCCTTGCGATGGGAGGGGGCGCATCGTAGAACGCGCAGGATTGGCCGTGCGCCTATCCCATCCGCGCCAGAATTTCCAGACGAAAGCCGCCGAATGTCCGCTTCCTCGTGGTGGCAGCCCCACCGTCACGCCGACCGTCGCCCGCTGCTTCTGGCGCGCAACCGCATCCAGTCGGCGATCCGCGGCTGGCTGGTGGCCGAAGGCTTCACCGAGGTCGATCCGTCGGCACTTCAGGTCAGCCCCGGAAACGAGGCGCATCTGCACGGCTTCGAGACTTCGGCCATTGGCAACGACGGGCAGGGGCGGCGGATGTATCTGCACACCTCGCCCGAGTTCGCGATGAAGAAACTGCTGGCGGCGGGCGAGACGCGGATCGCGGCCTTCGCCCATGTCTGGCGCAACCGCGAGCGCGGCGTGCTGCACTCGCCTGAGTTCACCATGCTGGAATGGTATCGGGTGGGCGAGGGCTACGAGGTGCTGATGGCGGATTGCGCGGCCTTCCTGCGGCTAGCGGCCGAGGCGGCGGGCGCGCGCGAGCTGCGCTTCCGCAACCGGACCTGCGATCCCTTCGCCGAGCCCGAACGGCTGTCGGTGGCCGAGGCTTTCGCGCGCCACGCCGGGATCGACCTGCTGGCCACGGTGGACGGGCAGGGCGCGCCCGATGCCGCGGCGCTGCGCCGCGCGATGACGCGGGCGGGCCTCTCGGCCGGGTCGGACGACGGCTGGTCGGACATGCTGAGCCGGGTGCTGGTGGAGAAGGTCGAGCCGCATCTGGGGCATGGGCGGCCCACGATCCTCGACCGCTATCCCGCGGCCGAGGCGGCGCTGGCGCGGCGCGCGCCGGACGATCCGCGCGTCGCCGAGCGTTTCGAGCTTTATGCCTGCGGGGTGGAACTCGCCAACGGCTTCGGCGAACTGACCGATCCGGCCGAACAGCGCCGCCGTTTCGAGGCCGAGATGGCCGAGAAGGAGCGGGTCTATGGCGAGACCTATCCGCTCGATGAGGAGTTCCTCGCGGCGCTGGCCCTGATGCCGCCCGTAAGCGGGATCGCCCTTGGCTTTGATCGGCTGGTGATGCTGGCCACCGGCGCCCCCCGCATCGACGAGGTGATCTGGGCGCCCGTCGGCTGAGACCGGACGCTCAGAACACCGTGCGCGAGGCCGCTCCGAAGAGCGGGGTCGAGGCGGCGATCGACCAGGCGAGCATGAGGCCGAGGCCGAGGCCGATGGTGGCGGGCCCGGTCACGCGGGCGATCCACCGGCCCATCGTGCCGAAGACCAGCAGGAACAGCAGGAACACCGGCAGCACCGTGAAGGACAGGCCCAGCCGCTCGGGTTCCGCCGCGATCGCTCCGCCGAGGGCCAGAAGCGGGGCCAGTGCCAGCAGGAGCCTCCGCCACAGCCGCGCGCGATGGGCGAGATGGGCGTGGGCCAGCATGAAGGGCAGGGTGCCGAGCGCGAGCAGCCCCATCAGCGGCAGGCGCGGCCCGGTGGGCAGGAAGGCCGCCGCATAGCGATCCATCGCCAGCGCGAAGAGCAGGCTGCCCGCCAGCAGCACCGCCAGCGTGGGCAGGTTCACCCGCCGGTCGAGGCCGCGGTAATGCGCGAGCAGGCCAAGCTGGATCACGCCCCAGACCCCGAAGAAGAGGGCGATCCGCCCGATCCCCGCCAGCCCCAGCACGGACGCGCCGAGGTTCAGCGACAGGAGCGCGGCGGGCAGCGCCGGGGCGGCGATGAGCACGAGGAAGAGCCGCCAGCCCGGCTCTGGCCCGTGCTTGCTGCGGTCCGGCAGCAGCGCGGCGGCCGGCCAGACGAGGGCCACGAGCCCGGCCAGCAGCAGCAGGATCCACGGCCCTGTGGCCGCCACGGGGGCGGCGCGGTTTGGCGCCATCCAGTCGCGGATCTCGCGCAGGGTCGTCGGGCTCCAGAGCACGCCGGCATGTCCGACGAGGGGCGCGACCGCCGCCCGCCGCTCGACGAGGCCGGCCTCCACCGTCTCGCCCTCCGCACCGTCGGGCGCCACCTGCCGCACCATCCCGAGCGCCACCTCGCGCAGGCCGCCCTCGCGCTGGCCCGAGAGGATCAGGAGCCGGGCCGGCGTCTCGGGCGTGACCTCGCGCGAATAGGCCGAGATCAGCGCGACCGGCCCCACGTCGGTCAGACGGTCCGCGGTGCGCACCAGAATGTCGGTCGCCATCGAGTGACCGATCAGGGCCGGTGGTCCCGCCACCCCCGGCAGGGCCCGCGCCGCCTCCACGACCTCGAGCGTCTGGCGCACGAGCTGGACGGTGGTTCCGCTCGATCCCTGTTCGTTGGGGAAGGCATCGGGCGACATCGGCATGACGCTGCGCCCCTGGCCGTGGAAGTCGAACGAGACCACCGCCATGCCTGCGCGCGCCAGCGTGAGCGAGATCGCCTCCATCATCTGGCGCGAGCCGCCAAAGCCGTGCGTCACCACGGCAAGCGGCGCCTCCGGCCCGCCGGCGGCGCGGTAGAGCGTGGCGGGCGTCGTGCCGATCATCATCGGCGTGCGCTCGATCCCCGCGCGCGCGCGTTCGAGCATCAGGATCGCCAGCCCCACCGCGACGACGGCCAGGACGGCGACGAGAATCCTCGGGCGGAAAGCGGGCGGGGACAAGAGAGAACCTCCGGCAGGGACGATGCCGAAGGTTCTCCCCGTCCCCCGCCTCAAGGTCAAGCGGTGGCTTGGCGCTCGAACCGCGGGAACAGCACTTCGTTTTCCAGATGCATGTGCGCGACCAGATCGTCCGCGAACTTGCGCACGCCCGCATAGAGCGCGTGCCACGAGCGGCAGGCGCCTTCCGGCGGAGTGAAGCCGCGGGTGATGTGCTCGAGCCGGCGCAGCTGATCGCCGTGGCTGTCGTGTTCGGCCCGCATGACGGCGATCGGCTGGAAGATCATCGGCGCGCCGCCCATCCGCATCATCGGGAAGAGGATCTGCTCTTCCTTCTGCATGTGGTCCTCCATCCCGTCGCGCATGTCGTCGAGCAGGAGCATCAGCCCGTGGGGCGCCTCTTCATGGTCGCCGTGGACCGCCTCGACCTTCTCGGCCAGCGGGATGAGGTCGGCCAGCTCGCGCCGGTGGGTCTCGTGGTAGCGCGCGAGGATGTGCTCGATGAGGGCTGCGGTCTCGGCCGGCGCTTCGGCCCGGGCGGCCGTGGCCAGGGCCTGAAGCTCGGAGAGCAGCGCCTCGGGGGCGAGGTTCCGGTTCCCGGCCGCCTCGGCCAGGCTCTGCCCGCCGCCACAGCAGAAGCTGATGCCGTGACGGCGGAAGAGGCCCGCCGCGCCGGGCAGGCGGGCGGCGACCTCGCCCACTTCGCTGTCGAGGGTGAGGGAAATGTCGGACATGGCGTCTCCTTCCGGTGTTCCTGGGGTGCTGCTAGCGGCAGGAACGGGCGAGAACGTTGCGCCAGCGCACGGAAAACGGCGGCACGCTGCGACGCGCGGCGCCTTTGACGCCGGGGTCCGGCTCGCCTAAGCCGGGCCCGGATGCAGGAGGGCACCATGGACGCGGACGAACGGACCAAGCGCGAGGCAATCATCGCGGCCTGTCTCGAGATGAACCGCTCGGGCCTCAATCAGGGGACGTCGGGCAACATCTCGGTACGGCATGGCGAGGGGCTGCTCATCACCCCCACGGCCATCGCCTACGAGCGGCTTCAGCCCGAGGATATCGTCTTCCTCGCGATGGATGGCACGGCCACCGGGCGGCACCGGCCCTCGAGCGAGTGGCGCTTTCACCGCGACATCCTGGCCGCGCGGCCCGATGCCCATGCGGTCGTCCATGCCCATCCGACGGCCTGCACCACGCTGGCGATCCTGAACCGCGAGATCCCCGCCGTGCATTACATGATCGCGGCCGCGGGCGGGCCCACGGTCCGCGTGGCGCCCTATGCGATCTACGGCTCGGAAGAGCTGTCCCATCATGCGGTGGCCGCGCTCGAGGGGCGGCTGGCCTGCCTGCTCGAGCATCACGGGATGATCGCCATCGGGCCCTCGCTCGCGCGGACGATGTGGACGGCGGTCGAGGTCGAGACGCTGGCCCGGCAGTATCTCGGCTGCCTGCAGGTTGGCGAGGTGCGGATCCTCTCGGATGAGCAGATCGCCGCGGTGGTCGAGAAATTCGCAGGCTACGGGCTGCAGGTCTGAGCGCCCCGCGGGCAGCAGGGCGCCCTTTCCGGTGGTCCTGCCGCGGTCAGCGGCGGACCGTCTTGAGGCCGGTCAGCATCGGCCGGATCAGGTCCTCGCGCTTCCAGAGCTTGTAGAAGGCGATGGCCACGAGATGCAGGACCACCAGCGCGAAGGTCAGGTTGCCGAGGAACTCGTGCCAGCCGGGGGCCGCACTGGCGACCCACGAGGGCACCGAGGAGGCGAGCGGCCCCACGTTCACGAAGTCGTCGGGGTCGGCCACCAGCCCGGTCAGGGCCTGCAACGCCAGCACCACCAGCAGCGCCACGATGAAGAGCCCGCCCAGCGGGTTGTGGCCGCGCCAGTAGGACGGCGTCGGCCGCCACGCCTCGGCCGCGTAGGCGAGGATCTCGCGCGGGCGATAGACGAAGCTCGTGAAGCGGGCGGGGCGCGGGCCGACCAGCGCCCAGAGCAGACGGAAGGCAAGCAGCCCGATCACCGCATAACCCGCATAGAAATGCAGCGTCATGATGTCCGGGCCGAACTTGCCAAGACCCCAGCAGAGGACGACGAACGCCGCCAGTGCCCAGTGGAAGATCCGCAGCAGCGGGTCCCAGATGCGGACGGTTTCGACGGCGGAGGATGAGATGTCCGGGCTGCTCATGGCTCAGTTCTTCGCGCGGAAGTCGTCGTGGCAGGACTTGCAGGTGGCGCCGACCTTGTTCACGGCGGCGCCAAGCTCCTTCTGGCCGTTGCCCGCGACCGGCTCGAGCGCGGCCACAGCCTCGAAGAAGGCCATGCCCTTCTTCTGGTAGGCGTCCATGTCCTGCCAGATCGCAGCCTTGGCGCCGGTGCCCTTCACATCGTCGGCCGAGGTGCCGGGGGCATAGAGGTCGGAGGGATTGTATTTGGTCAGTGCCACGAGGTCGGCGGCATGGGCCTTGGCTGCGTCGGCGTCATAGGGCATCTCGCCCTTCGCCATCGCGGCCAGCGGGCCGAACTCGAGCGCCACGAGCGAGAAGAAGCCCTTGCGGGCTTCGACGACACGCTCGACATCGGCGGCCATCGCGACGGCGGGAAGGGCGGCCACCAGGGTGGACAGAAGAACTCGTCTCATCAGTCTTTCCTTGCTACAGGCCCACAACGGGCGGGCGAACGTCACACGGTAACGCCCCCGAAATCCGTCGCGGACCGGGCCAGGTTCAACTGCGGCAGCTTGCCGCACCGGCGGCAGAAACTGAATTTAGTCGCTTTGTAGCAGGAGCTTGCAAACGAATATTCGTGTATGAATATTTCGTGAAGTGGCCCTGCAGAGGCGGTGCAGGCGGCGACGGGGTCAGAGGTAGCTCTGGATCGGAAGGTGCCCCACCACCCACGAGACCGCGCGCAGGGCGGCCGGAGAGTCCGGCTCGAACCGGGCCAGGGCGGGCTGCCCGCGCTCGATCACCGACCAGCGCAGCCGCCCCTGTTCCACCGACAGCCGGTGCGCCTGATCCGGCGCGCTTTCGCGGTCGAACATCCCGGACAGTTCGGCAAAGAGGTCAGGCTCCTCGAAGAGAACGCCCAGTTCCGTGTTCATGAAGGCCGAGCGCAGGTCGAAGTTGAGCGAGCCGACCACCGCCTGACGCCCGTCGATCAGGAAGACCTTGGTGTGCAGCAGGTCGCGCCGGCCGGTCGCACGCGGCAGGGGGCCGAACTCGTACAACTCGGCGCCCGCCTTCAGCAGCGGCAGCCGGTAGTGGCGATAGGCGCCATGCACCAGCACCATGTCCGTCACCGACAGCGCGTTGGTCATGATCGCAAGGCGCACCCCGCGCCGGGCGATCCCGGCCAGCAGGTCGCAGCCGTCGTTTCCCGGCACGAAATAGGGGGTGATGAGCCGGACCTCGTGCTGCGCGCCGCGCAGGAGCGTGGTGATCGCCTCGCCCATCCAGGGCCCCGAGCGGTGACCGAGCGCCTTGTCGGGCGGGTCGGCGAGCAACGTCACCTTGTCGGTCCAGCGCAGCCGGCGGGTCAGAAGCCCGGGAGCGTCCCGCCCGGTCATCGTGCGGCGCAGGAACGAGAGCGCCGCAGGGGCGCGGTTGTGGCGCATCATCCGGCGCTGGAAGCTGCCGACGTTGACCTTGAACTCGGGCCAGAGCGCCAGGATCGGCAGCGTGATCCCGAGGTTCCAGTAGCTGTCGAAGAGCCCTTCGACCTCGGCCACCACGGGCCCTGCCAGCATCACGTCGGCGTCGCGCGACATCGCGAGACCGCTCTCTTCCGCGTCGTAGTAGGTGTCGCCGATATTGCGCCCGCCCACGATGGCCAGGCGCCCGTCGGCGATCCAGGCCTTGTTGTGCATGCGGCGATTGAACCGCGACAGCCCCAGCAGCATCTCGAGCGTGCGCCGGATGACATGGCCGCGGTTGCGGATCGGGTTGAAGAGCCGCACCTCGACGTTGGGATGCTGGTTGAGCGCCAGGAAGGCGCGGTCGAAGCCCTGCACGTTCACATCGTCGAGCAGTAGCCGCACCCGCACGCCGCGATCGGCGGCCGCCAGCAGCTCCTCGATCAGCAGCCAGCCGGTCAGGTCGGTGCGCCAGATGTAATACATCAGGTCGAGCGAGCGCCCCGCCATCTGCGCCGACAGGGCGCGCGCGGCATAGGCATCCCGGTTCTCGATCAGCGCAAGCAGGCCGGACGTGCCGGGATTGGCGGCCTCGAGCGGGGCAAAGAGCGCGTCGAGCGGGGTCGCGGGGCCTGTCTTCGGCAGGGCGGTCGCCACGGCGCCGCGCGCCTTCAGCGCGAACTGGCGCCATCTGCGCCAGGTCAGCGCCGACAGGGCCGCCACCGCCGCGGCCGCGAGCATCACCCACAGGAGCGCGCCCAGCCAGCCGTCGATCATGACGCGGCCGCGATCCGCTCGGGCAGGTGAAGCCGGGCCTTGATCGGCAGATGATCCGAGGCGCGCCGCGCGAGCGGCGTGTCATGGGGCACCACGTCTTGAAGGCGTCCGTGCTTGCAGGTCATCAGTCGGTCCAGCGCCAGGATCGGGAACCGCGAAGGAAAGCTGCGCACCATTACGGCGCCGGTGAAGTGCCGCGCGAGATGGCTCATCGCCGCGCCCGAGCCGCGCCATTCGTTCAGGTCGCCCATCAGCAGGGTGGGGCGGGGGGCGCCGGCCTCGATGCGCTCGAGCAGGTGGCGCGTCTGCGCCGCCCGCGAGCCCGGCAGAAGACCCAGATGCGCCGCGATCACCCGCAGCGGCCGGCCGTGCATCAGCAGGTCGATCATCAGCGCCCCGCGGGGCTCGAAGCCCGGCAACACGATCTTGTGCACCTCCTCGACTTCGGCCTCCCTCACCAGAAGCAGGTTGCCATGCCAGCCATGCGCGCGCCCGCTGCCCTCGACCTGAACCGGCATGAGCCCCGTCTCGGCGCGCAGATGCTCCAGGTCGAGCAGCCCCGCCCGGTCGCCGAACCGCCGGTCGGCCTCCTGCAACGCCACGAGATCGGCGTCCAGTTCCGCGATCACGGCGGCGGTGCGTTTCAGGTCACGCCGGCGGTCGGTGCCGATGCCCTTGTGGATATTGTAGGACGCGACGGTGATTTCGGGTGCAGGCATGAGGTTCTCGCGAGGCTTCGGTCTCGGGAGAAGATGGGGTCTCACCGGCCGATGACAAACCCCCTCTGGCCGCGCACGGGTCATCCCTCGCGTTGTCTTGTCCTTCGCAGGGCCGGGCGGTGTCAGTCCGCCCGGATCCTGACCGTTCTCTCGACCGCCTCGCGCCAGATCTCGGCCAGGCGCCCGGCCTCGGCGGCATACTGGTCCATCGCCTTCTGCAACCATTGCGCCCGAAGGTGGGCGATTTCCGGGATGTTGCGGCAGTGCATCATCTGCTGCTGGGTCTTGACCGTCTCGCAGATCCGGTCTGCGCCAAATTGCGAAAGTTCGTTCACGAGGCGCAGCCACAGCTCAAAGGCGTTGCTGCTGCCGCCCTGCAGCAGGAAGCTGGCCTGACGGAGCCCGCCGTTCTCGGGAAGGGCGCTGGTGGCGTTCGGTCTTTTCGAGAAAGTCATCGTGAGACTCCTTCTCTGAAACGGGCCTTGGGGCAACCTTTCACGCCCCATGCCGCGCGTCATTGACCCCAGTCAAGTGGCGACGGTGCGACGCGTTGACTTCGCGCCCGCCGCTGGCACGCTGGCGGAAAATCAGAGGGTCACGCCCATGCAGGACCAGACCGAGGTGGTGCGCTTCCTGTCCGATCCCGCGAGCCACGGCGGCGCGCCGGTCGAGGTGGTCGAGACGCATGGCGCGCTCGTGTTCCTTGCGGGGGGCGAGGCCTTCAAGATCAAGCGGGCGGTGCGCTACGACTACATGGATCTCTCGACGGCGGACCTGCGTCACCGGATGCTTCGGCGCGAGCTGGAGTTGAACCGAGCCACCGCGCCCGGCATCTATCGCGACGTCCTGCCCATCACGCGCGAGGCGGGCGGGCTCGCGCTCGGCGGCGGAGGGGAGCCCGTGGAGTGGGTGCTGCGCATGTGGCGCTTTCCGGCCGAGGACGAGCTGCTGGCCGTGGCCGAGAGGGGTGGTCTCGACGACGATCTGGCGGGCCGTCTCGGGCGGGCGCTGGCGGGCTATCACCGGGCTGCGCCCCGGCGCGAGGCCTGCGGGTCGCAGCTCATCGAGGACATCCTCGCCGAGCTGTCGCGGGTCTTTGCGGAGATGGAGGATGCGCTCGGCCCCGAGCGGATCGCGCGCTTCGGCCGGCGGGCGCATGCCCTGCTGCGCCGCCTCGCGCCGCTTCTGCGAGCGCGCGCGGCCGAGGGCCGGGTGAGGCGCTGCCACGGCGATCTGCATCTGCGCAACCTCGTGCTGATCGACGGCGAGCCGGTACCCTTCGACGCGCTGGAGTTCGACGAGACGCTCGGCACCTGCGACATCCTCTACGACTTCGCCTTCCTGCTGATGGATCTCGATCATCGCGGCCTGACGCGGGCGGCGGGCATCGCGCTCGGGGCCTGGCTTCTGGAGGCTTCGGGCGAGGAGGATGCGGGTCTCGCGGCGCTGCCCCTTTTTCTGGCGGTGCGGGCGGCGATCCGGGCCATGGTGCTGATCCAGACCGACGCGGCCCGGAACATGGTGGGCCGTTCGCAGGGAGAGGCGCGGGGGCTGCTGGACATGGCCTGCCGGCTGCTGGAGCCGCCGCCGCCCCGGCTCATTGCCATAGGCGGGGTCTCGGGCAGCGGCAAGACGGCGGTTGCCGCGGCACTCGCGCCTCGGATCGGCCTGCCGCCGGGGGCGGTCCACCTGCGCAGCGATCTCGAGCGCAAGTCCGCGGCCGGCGCGCCGGTTGCGCAGCGGCTGCCCGATGCGGCCTACGCCGAGGCGGCGCGTCATGCGGTCTATGACCGGATGCTGGCGCGGGCCCGCACGATCCTTGCGGCGGGCTGGCCGGTGGTCCTTGACGCGACCTTTCTCGACCCGGCCGACCGGCAGGCGGTGGCGGCCGTGGCGCGTGATCTGGGCGTGCCCGTGCGGGCCCTGTGGCTCGAGGCCGCGCCCGATGTGCTGGTGGCGCGCGTCTCGGCCCGCCGCGGAGACGCCTCGGACGCGGACGAACGGGTGGTGCGGGACCAGCTTGCCCGCACGCCCCGGGCCGGAGACTGGATCGCCGTCGATGCCAGCGGCCCGCTCGATAAGGTGGTGGCAGCCGCCGGCCGCGCCCTTCCCGTCGGGTGACGGCGCGGGTGCCCAGCGGACAACCGCCTGAACTTGCGGCCGCTTCCTCCGGCCGCTGCCCGCCCGGTTGCGTTTCGGCGTGGCGCCATCTATCACATTCGCATCGAGGAATATGTAGGGGCGAGTCGCATGAGTTCTGTCGAGGCACATCCTGTCGAAGGGCGGCTCGCGCATTTCCCCGTCACCTTCTTTGCGGTGGGGATGGGGATGCTGGGCCTGACCATCGCGCTCCATGCGGCCGAGCTTGCCTACGGGCGCGGAGCCGAGGTCTCGACCTTCGTCCTCGGCCTGTCGCTGGGGATGATCGGGCTCGTTTCCTTCTTCTATCTTCTCAAGCTTCTGCTCCATCCGGGGGCGGTCTCGGCCGAGTGGCACCATCCGGTCCGCATCGCCTTCTTCCCGGCCATCTCGATTTCGCTGCTGCTCGCGTCGGTCGCCCTGCACGAGCGCGCGCCCGAGGCCGCGCGCTGGGTCTGGATCGCCGGGGCGGTGCTGCAGGGGGGGCTTGCGCTGTCCGTCATCAGCGCCTGGATCGGACACCGGCCGTTCCAGCCCGGACAGCTGACCCCCGCCTGGTTCATCCCGGCGGTGGGCAATGTCATCGTTCCGATAGCGGGCGTGCCCTTTGGCCATGTCGAGATCGCCTGGCTGTTCTTTTCCGGCGGGCTGTTGTTCTGGATCGTGCTGCTGACGCTGGTGATGAACCGGCTGATGTTCCACGACCCGCTGCCCGGCAAGATGGTGCCGACGCTGATGATCCTCGTGGCGCCGCCGGCGGTCTCCTACCTCGCCTGGCTCCGGCTTGCGGGGGAGGGAGGGGCCTTTGGCCACATCCTGCTCTCGGTGGCCTACGTCTTTGCCGCCATCGTGGTGACGCAGGCCGCGAAGTTCCTGAAGATGCCCTTCGCCATGAGCTGGTGGGCGCTGTCGTTCCCGCTGGCGGCGCTGACCATCGCCAGCTTCGCCCATGCCTCGGCCGTGGGATCCGAGGCGCATCTGTGGATCGGCACGGGGCTTCTCGGGCTTCTGGTGCTGGTGGTTTCGGCGCTCGTCCTGCGCACGGCGCTCGGCATCTGGCGAAACGAGATCTGCATCGCGGAATGATGCATCGCGGGCTTGTGCAGACGGGGTGACCTGCGCTGAAATGGCGGCAGTTCATCCCGGAGAAAGTCATTTTGACCAGCAGCGATTTTGTCATCATCGGCGGCGGCATCGTGGGCCTTGCCACCGCGCTTCGCCTTCAGTCCCTGCATCCCGGCGCGCGGATCACGGTGCTCGAGAAGGAGCCCGCCGTGGCCCGCCACCAGTCAGGCCGCAATTCGGGCGTGATCCATGCGGGGGTCTATTACGCGCCCGGCAGCCACAAGGCCCGCTTCTGCGCCCGTGGCGTGTCCGCGACCAAGGCCTTCTGCGACGAGCACGGCATCCCCTACCGGATCTGCGGCAAGCTGATCGTGGCCACCGACGCCGCCGAGCTTGAGCGGATGGGCGCGCTCGAGACGCGGGCGCGGGCCAACGGCATCGTCATCGAGAGGCTCTCGGGCGAGGAGGCGCGGCGGCTCGAGCCCAACATCAAGGCGGTGGGGGTGCTTCTGTCGCCCTCGACCGGCATCGTCGATTACGGCCGCGTGGCCGAGCGGATGGCCGAGCTGTTCCGCGACCGGGGCGGCGAGATCCGGCTCGACACCGAGGTGCTGGGCGGCGCCGAATCCGAGGCGGGGGTGCGGCTCGAGACCAATGAGGGCGAAATCTCGGCCGGCAAGGCGGTGTTCTGCGGCGGCCTTCATGCCGACCGGCTGGCGCGGGCCTTCGGTGCCAGCCTCGATTTCCGCATCGTGCCCTTCCGCGGCGAATATTTCGCGATCAAGAACCAGCCCGAGGATCTGGTGCAGCATCTGATCTATCCGGTGCCCGATCCGGCGCGGCCCTTCCTCGGCGTCCATCTCACGCGCAAGATGAACGGGGGTTTCACCGTGGGCCCGAACGCCGTGCTCGCCATGGCGCGCGAGGGCTACACGAACGGCATCATCTCGGTGAAGGATCTGGCCGACAGCCTGAGCTACAAGGGCTTCTGGAAGCTCATGCGCCGCAACGCGGGGGCGGCGGCCGAGGAACTCTCGGCTTCGCTGGTCCGCCAGCTTTATCTGCGCAAGGTGCACAAATACTGCGACCGGATCCGGCTGCAGGATCTGGCGCCCTACCGGGCCGGGGTGCGGGCGCAGGCGGTGGGGGCGGACGGGCGGATGATCGACGATTTCGTCTTCGTGCGCACACGCCACGCGCTTCATGTCTGCAACGCGCCCTCGCCGGCGGCCACCTCTGCCCTGCCCATTGCCGAGCATATCGTGGACGAGCTGCTTGCCTGAACGCCGGGGCGGCGCGGGCTTATTCCCAGGCCCGCGCCTGCGGCCGCCCGAGGCCCAGCAGATCCACCGCCCGCGCGGCGATCTGCTCGACCACCGCCGCAAGATCCTCGGGCCTGAGGTAGAAGGCCGGCACCGGCGGGGCCACGATCCCGCCCATCTCGGTCACGGCCGTCATGTTGCGCAGATGGGCGAGGGTCAGCGGGCTCTCGCGGGCCAGCAGCACGAGCCGCCGCCGCTCCTTCAGCTGAACCGAGGCCGCGCGCGTGAGCAGGTTGTCATCAAGCCCGTGGGCGATGGCGGCAAGCGAGCGCATCGAGCAGGGCGCCACGATCATCCCCCCCACCGGCGCCGAGCCCGAGGCGATGGCCGCGCCCACGTTCATGATGCCGTGGACGCGGGTGCAGGCTGCGCGCAACTCGTCGGCGGCCTCGGGGCCGATCTCCTCAACCAGCGTCCGCTCGCCCGCCTTCGAGATCACGAGGTCGATCTCGGCGCCCAGGGCTGCCAGATGCCGCGCCACCGCCCGCGCCAGAGCCGCGCCCGAGGCGCCGGAGACCCCCAGGACGACCCTCATGCCCTGATCCTCAGCTTTGCGATCAGCTTGTCGGCGAAGGCCTCGGCCTCGGGCGACTGCGCCATCACCTCGCCCCATTCGCGGTGCGTCTCGGGGCCGATCTTGTTCGTGGCGTCGATGCCGATCTTGCCCGCGAGCCCCGGCTCGCGCGAGGCGAAGTCGAGGTAATCCATCGGCGTCTTGTCGAGGATCACCACGTCGCGCGACGGATCCATCCGGGTGGCCATCGCCCAGGCCACATCGTCCCAGTCGCGCGGGTTGATGTCGCCATCCACCACGATCACCATCTTGGTGTAGGAGAACTGCGCCAGCATCCCCCAGAGCGCCAGCATCACCCGCCGCCCCTGTCCGGGGTAGCGTTTGTCGATCGCCACGATGGCGATGCGGTAGGAGCAGGCGGCCGGCGGCAGGTAGAGGTCCTTCACCTCGGGGATCTGCTGGCGGAAGACCGGCATGGCGAGGTCGTTGAACACCTCGCCGATGACCGAGGGCTCGTCCGGCGGACGGCCGGTGTGGGTGGTGAGGTAGAGCGGGTCCTTGCGGTGGGTGATGGCCGAGACCCGCAGCACCGGGAAATCCTCGACCGAGTTGTAATAGCCGGTGTGGTCGCCGAACGGGCCCTCGGGGGCCATGTCACCGGGATGCACCCAGCCCTCGATCACGATCTCGGCGGTTGCGGGCACCAGAAGCGGCACGGTCCGCGCCGGCACGAGGGGCGTGCGCGCCCCGCGCAGGACGCCCGAGAAGGTCAGCTCCGAGACCTGCTCGGGCAGCGGCAGGGCCGCCGACAGAAGCAGCGCCGGATCGCAGCCGAGCGCCAGCGCCACGGGCATCGGCTCGCCCGCCCGCATCCATGTGCGGTAGTGCCCCGCGCCGCCGCGGTGGGCGAGCCAGCGCATGATCAGCCGATCCCGCCCGATGACCTGCGCGCGATAGACGCCGGCGTTGTAGTGGAGAGTCTCGTCCATCGCCGTGCCGTGCGGCCGGGTCAGCACGACCGGCCATGTCACGAGGGGGCCCGCGTCCCCCGGCCAGCAGGTCGGAACCGGGATCATGCCGAGATCGGCGGCGGGCCCTTCGTGCACCACCTCCTGCGCCTCGGCCGAGCGCACCAGCTTGGCGCGGGTGTTGAGCGCGGCCTGAAGCTGCGGCCAGCGCGAGAGCGCGTCGCGCATCCCCGCCACTGGGGCCGGGGCGCGCAGCGCCGCAAGGAAGGCTCCCAGTTCGGGAATCTGCTCGAGCGACAGCCCCAGCCCCGCCGCCACCCGCTCGCGCGTGCCGAAGAGGTTGGCCACGAGCGGCATGGTCGCCGACGTGTCGCGCAACGCCTCGAACCGCAGCACCGGGCCGCCGCCGCGCAGAACCTTCGAGGCCACGGCTGTGGTTTCATGCCGCAGCGAGACCGGCTCGGCGATCCGGGTCAGGTCGCCCTTGCGGGCGCACCAGTCGAGAAAGGCCCGGAGATCCGGGAAGATGGGCAGGCTGCGCATGAAACCTCACTTGTCTGGCCTTGCGGCCTAGCAGCGCAACCGGATCAATTGCTTGACCTACATCAATATGGACCTGCGGCATGGATGTTAGAGCAGGCGCCGATCCGATCGGAACAGGTGTGCCATGACCAGTCTGCCCACGCTCGCCCCGCCGCTTTCGCGGCTGGTGGGGCTTTTGCCGAAGCCGCCGGCCTCCGTCGCGCTGACGCTGCTCGCCCGCCGCATCGCCGCGCGCCACCCTGAAATCATCAGCCGTCTGGGGGTCCATGTGAACGCGAGCTTCGCGCTCGACCCGACCGACCTGCCGGTGGTGATGATTCTCACCCTGCCTGCGGGCCAGCCCCGCATCCGGCTGCAGAAGGACGCGAGCGGCGCCGACTGCCGCATCGCGGGCAAGCTATCGGCGTTGCTTGCGCTCGTCCACGGGGCGGTGGACGGGGACGCGCTCTTCTTCTCGCGCGATCTGGTGATCGCGGGCGACACGGCGGCGGCGCTGGCGCTGAGAAACGCCATCGACAACGCCGAACTCGACCTGCTGGAAGAGATCCAGCATGTGGCGCCGCCGCTTGCGCGCGCGCTGGCCCCCGTCGCGGCCGCCCTTGAACGTCAAACCGGCGTGGCCCTGCGCCGCGCCTCGGGAGTGATCTGATGGAACTCGTCTGCCCTGCCGGCACCCCCGCCGCGCTGCGCGCCGCCGTGGAAGCCGGTGCCCATTCCGTCTATTGCGGCTTTGCCGATGAGACGAACGCCCGCAACTTTCCCGGCCTGAACTTCTCGCCGAAGGAACTGGCCGAGGGCGTGGCCTTCGCCCATCGTCACGGGGCGAAGGTGCTTGTCGCGATCAACACCTTCCCGCGGGCGGGCGACGAATCCCTCTGGCACCGCAACATCGCCGCCACCGAGGCGGCGGGCGCGGATGCGGTGATCCTCGCCGACATGGGGCTCCTGGCCTACGCCGCCAGGAACCATCCGAACCTGCGCCGGCACCTGTCGGTGCAGGCGGCGGCCGCCAATTCCGACATCATCAACTTCTACGGCCGCGAGTTCGGCGTGAAGCGGGTCGTGCTGCCGCGCGTGCTGACCGTGGCCGAGATCGCCGCGATCAACCGCGAGACGCCCGAGGTCGAGACCGAGGTCTTCGTCTTCGGCGGCCTCTGCGTCATGGCCGAGGGGCGCTGCTCGCTCTCGTCCTACGCCACCGGCAAGTCGCCGAACATGAACGGCGTCTGCTCGCCCGCGACCGAAGTGGAATATGTCGAGGAGGGCGACCAGCTCGCCGCGCGTCTCGGCGACTTCACCATTCACCGCGTCGGCAAGGACCAGCCCGCGCCCTATCCGACGCTCTGCAAGGGGTGCTTCACCTCGGGCGACCAGGTGGGCCACATCTTCGAGGATGCGGTCAGCCTCAACGCGCAGGACATCCTGCCCCAGCTGGCGAAGGCGGGCGTCACCGCGCTGAAGATCGAGGGGCGGCAACGCTCGCGGTCCTATGTCGCGCAGGTGGTGCGCAGCTTCCGCGCCGCCGTCGATGCGCTGGCCGCGGGCCAGCCGATGCCGCAGGGGGCGCTGGCCGCGCTCTCGGAGGGGCAGGCGACCACGACGGGCGCCTATGCCAAGACCTGGAGGTAAGGCCATGGATCTCACACTCGGACCGAACCTCTTCTTCTGGGAAGCCGAGCGCGTGCGCGACTTCTACGCGAAGATCGCCGACGAGGCGCCCGTCGCCCGCGTCGTGCTGGGCGAGGTGGTCTGCTCGAAACGGCTGCCCTTCTGGCAGGGCGAGATCCCGGTCGCGGTCGAGCGTCTGCGCGCGGCCGGCAAGGAGGTCTGGCTCTCGTCTTTGGCCCTCGTCACGCTCAAGCGCGAGCGGCAACTGACCGAGGAACTGATCGACGCGGGCGCGGGCGTCGAGATCGCCGACCTGACGGCGCTGGCCTACATCCCCGAGGGCGCGCCCTTTTCGGTAAGCCCGCTGATCAACTGCTACAACGTGGGCACGCTCGACTGGCTGGCCGCGCGCGGGGCCAGGCGCATCTGCCTGCCGAACGAGCTGCCGATGGAGTCGGTGGCGACTCTCGCGCAGGCCGGCAAGGAGCGGGGCGTCGCGGTCGAGGTCTGGGGCTTCGGGCGCCAGCCGCTCGCCATCTCGGGCCGCTGCTACCACGCGCGGCTGCATGACCGGATCAAGGACAGCTGCCAGTTCATCTGCAACGCCGATCCCGACGGGCGCGAGGTGGATACGCTCGACGGCGAGCGGTTCCTCGCGGTCAACGGGGTGCAGACCCTGTCCTGCGCGACCTCGTTCGTCGGGCGCGAGATCCCCGGCCTGCTTGCGGCGGGTGTCTCGGCGCTTCGCCTCTCGCCGCACACCGGCGACATGGTGGGGCTTGCGCGCGCCTTCGATGCGGCGGTGAAGGCCGGGGCCAGTTCCGACGCGCTCGAGGCCGCGGCGCGGGCCGTGGCGCCGGGCGGGCAGCTGGCCAACGGATACCTCCATGCCCGCGCGGGCGCGGAATGGATCGACGCCTGAGATTGCGACACATTCTCAAGCCGGATCAGGCACTTGCCTGATCCGTGCGAATCCTGCTAGAGCGGCCGCCTGCAACGGGCGGCCGCATCGTTTCCGCGTCGTGCCCCTCCAGCGCCTCCCGGAGCCGGCCATGTCCCAGACCCTCAAGCTTGCGTTGGGCAGCCTGCTCGTCGGGACCGTGGTTCTCGGCCTGAAGACGCTCGCCTGGTGGATGACCGGCTCGATCGCGCTTCTGTCGGACGCGATGGAGAGCATCGTGAACGTGGCCGCCGCCGGGGTGGCGCTGGTGGCGATCCGGGTGGCGGCCATTCCGGCCGATGCCAACCACCCCTACGGCCACCACAAGGCTGAGTTCCTGAGCGCCGTGCTGGAAGGCGCCATGATCATCGTGGCGGCGCTTCTGATCCTGCGCGAGGCGACGCTGGGCTTCCTCGAGCCGCGGCCGCTGGTGGCGCCGGTCGAGGGGCTGGTGGTGAACGGCGCCGCCACCCTGCTCAACGCGCTCTGGAGCTGGGTGCTGATCTCGCGCGGGAGGCGGCTGCACTCGCCGGCGCTGGTGGCGGATGGCCGGCATCTTCTGGCCGATGTGGTGTCTTCGGTGGGCGTCACGGTCGGCGTTCTGGCGGCGATCCTGTCGGGCTGGTCGTGGCTCGATCCGGCGCTGGCCGCGCTGGTGGCGGTCAACGTGCTCTGGTCGGGCTGGGTCGTGGTCTCGGCCTCGGTCAGCGGCCTCATGGACGAGTCGGTCTCGGACGAGCTGTTGGCGCGCGTGCGCGAGGTGATCTCGCGCGAGGCGGTGGGCGCGGTCGAGGCGCATGACCTGCGGACGCGCCATGCCGGGCAGGCGACCTTCATCGACTTCCACCTTGTCGTGACGGGCGAGACGACCGTCGCCGCGGCGCACGAGATCTGCGACCGGATCGAGGATGCCCTGCATCTGCTGATCCCGAACAGCCGCGTCAGCATCCATGTCGAACCCGAGCACAAGGCCAAGCACAACGGCGTCGTTGTGATCTGACCGCTGCCGGACGGTCTCATCCGGCATTTCATCCCGCGCGCCTTGAATGGCCACGCCGGTTGTTATATTCCATAACAGGAATATGAAATGCCGCCCGCGGCCCTGCATCGGACATCCGCCATGACACGCCTGATCCTCGCGGCGCTCCTGTCGCTTCTTCCCCTCCAGACGCTGGCCGAGCCGTTGCGGCCGGTTCCAGTGACCGACTGGAAGGCGGTGTACGGGCGGATCGAGGCGCGCGACCGGATCGCCGCGCGCGCGCGGCTGGGCGGAACCCTGGTGTCCCTCTCGGTCGCCGAGGGCGACAGGGTCGAGGCGGGGCAGGTGCTGGCCGAGGTGGTGGACGAGAAGATCGGCTTCCAGCTCGCCGCCGTCGATGCGCAGCGCGCCGCGCTCGAGGCCGAGCTGGCCAATGCGCGCACCGAGCTGGGACGGGTCGAGGATCTGCTGGCCCGCGGGGTTTCGACGTCGCAGCAGTCGGACGCGCTTCGGACGCAGGTTCAGGTGCTGTCGGGCCGGATCGCGGCGAACGAGGCCGAGCGCAAGGTGCTGGAGCAGCAGGCCGCCGAGGGCCGGGTGCTGGCGCCCCTGTCGGGGCTCGTGCTGAACGTGCCGGCGGCCGCGGGTGCGGTGGTGCTGGCCGGAGAGGAGATCGCCTCGATTGGCGGCGGCGGCTTCTTCCTGCGGCTTGCGGTGCCCGAACGCCACGCACGGGCGCTGCAGGAGGGCGACGCCATCGTGATCGAAGGCGCGGAAGGCCCGCAGGAGGGCCGGCTGGCCCGGCTCTATCCGCTGATCGAGAACGGCCGGGTGATCGCCGACGTCGAGGTGCCGGGCCTGTCCGAGCGGTTCGTCGAGGCCCGCGTGCTGGTGCGGCTGCCGGTGGGCACGCGCGAGGCGCTTCTGGTGCCCGAAGCTGCCGTTTCACGGCGGGCGGGGCTCGATTTCGTCACGGTGGCGGGCGAGGGCGGGTCGGTCGAGCGGACGGTGGTGATCGGCCAGCGCCACGAGGCGGAGGGGGGGGCGATGGTCGAGGTCCTCTCGGGCCTCCGGCCGGGCGATGAGCTGGTGTCGTCCGATGAGTGACCGCCGCCCGCCGCTCGGCCTTGCCGGCCATCTCACCCGCTCCTTCATCGGCTCGTCCCTGACCCCGCTCTTCATCCTTGCGGCGCTGGCCGTGGGGCTCGTGGCGCTCGTCTCGCTCCCGCGCGAGGAAGAGCCGCAGATCTCGGTTCCGATGGTCGATATCCATGTGCAGGCGCCGGGACTTCGGGCCGAGGATGCGGTCAAGCTGGTGACCGAGCCGCTCGAGACCATCGTCAAGGCCATCGACGGGGTCGAGCATGTCTATTCCCAGACATCCGACGATCAGGCGATGGTCACGGCGCGCTTCGTGGTGGGCACCTCGTCGGATGCGGCCGTGCTGCGCGTGCATGACAAGGTGCGCGCCAACATGGACCGCATTCCCCGAGGCATCGCCGAGCCGCTGATCGTGGGAAGGGGCATCGACGATGTGGCGATCCTGTCGCTGACGCTGGTGCCCGCTGCCCCCGAGGTGACGGCGAACGACCTGACGCGCGTCGCGCGTGAGCTTCGGACCGAGGTGGCCAAGGTCGAGAATGTCGGTCTCACCTATCTTGTGGGCGAGACGCCCGAGGTCATCCGCGTGGCGCCCGATCCCGAGAAGCTCGCGCTCTTCGGGGTGACGCTCCAGAGCCTTGCGGCGAAGGTGGGCGGGGCCAATGCGGCGCAGGATGCGGGCCTTCTGCGGCAGGAGGGCCAGCAGGTCGCGCTGATCGCGGGCCGGACGCTGACCTCGCCGGCCGAGATCGCGAACCTTCTGCTGACCACGCGCGACGGCCGCCCGGTCTATGTGGGCGACGTGGCGATGGTCGAGATGGTCTCGGACATGACCGAGGCGCTGGTCTCGCATGTCACCCGCGGCGCGGAGGGGGGGATCGTCCGCACCCCGGCCGTCACGCTGGCCATCGCCAAGCGGGCGGGCGCCAACGCCGTGGTGGTGGGCGAGGCGGTGCTGCATCGGATCGAGGCGCTCGAGGGCAGTCTCATCCCGGGCAGCATGCAGGTCATCGTGACCCGCGACTATGGCGAGACGGCGAACGAGAAGGCGAACGAACTCCTCTTCCATCTCGGGCTGGCCACGATCTCGATCATCGCGCTGGTCTGGGTCGCCATCGGCTGGCGCGAGGCGATGGTGGTGGCCATCGTGATCCCCGTCACGATCCTGCTCACGCTCGCGGCGGCCTGGCTCATGGGCTACACGCTGAACCGGGTGTCGCTCTTCGCGCTGATCTTCTCGATCGGCATCCTGGTGGATGATGCGATCGTGGTGATCGAGAACATCGCCCGGCACTGGGGGCTCGACCGCGCGAAGCCGCGCGCCGAGGCAGCGATCGAGGCGGTGGCCGAGGTCGGCAACCCGACCATCGTGGCCACGCTGACGGTGGTTGCGGCGCTGTTGCCGATGCTTGCGGTCTCGGGGCTGATGGGGCCCTACATGAGCCCGATCCCGGCCAATGCCTCGGCCGCCATGATCTTTTCCTTCTTCGTCGCGGTCATCATCACGCCCTGGCTGATGCTGAAGATCGCCGGCCGCGCGCCGGTGCACGGCGAGGACCATGCGACGCCCGGCGGCCGGCTGGGGCGGCTCTACACCGCCGTGGCGCGGCCGGTGCTGAAGACCAAGGGGCGGGCGCTGCTGTTCCTGCTGGTGACGGTGGTCGTGTCCTTCGGCTCGATGGGCCTGCTCTACACGCAGCATGTGACGGTCAAGCTGCTGCCCTTCGACAACAAGTCGGAACTCGCCGTGGTGATCGACCTGCCCGAGGGCGCCTCGGTCGAGGCCACCGACCGCGTCGTGCAGGATGTGGCGCGGGCGGTGCTGGACCTGCCCGAGGTGGTCTCGGTCCAGACCCATGCCGGAACGGCGGCGCCCTTCAACTTCAACGGGCTGGTGCGGCACTACTACCTGCGCGGCCGCCCTCATGAGGGCGACCTGCAGGTGAACCTCGCCCCCAAGGACGCCCGCGACCGCGAGAGCCATGAGATCGCCCTCGAGATCCGCGAGCGGCTGAAATTGGTGCCGGTGCCCGAGGGGACGGTGCTGAAGACGGTCGAGCCGCCGCCGGGCCCGCCGGTGATCGCGACCCTGCTGGCGGAGGTCTATGGCCCCACACCCGAGGCGCGGCGCGAGGCGGCGGCCCGCATCCGCGAGGCCTTCGAGGACGTCCCCTTCATCGTCGATGTGGACGACAGCTTCGGCACCCCGCCCGTGCGGCTCAGGGCCACCATCGAGCCCGACGATCTGGAGTTCTTCTCGGTGCAGGAATCCGATGTCTTCGACACGATCCGCCTGCTGAACGGCGAGAGCGTGGTGGGCTATTCCCACCGCGGCGAGGGGCGGCATCCGGTGCCGATCCTGCTTGCGCGCCCCAAGGGCGACCGGGTTCTGGACGAACGCTTCCTGTCCACGCCGATCCCGGCCGACCTGCTGCCCGGCGCGCGCGGCGTGGTGGAGCTGGGCGACGTGGTGCGCGTGACCCAGGAGCAGGCCTCCTGGCCGATCTTCCGCCACAACGGCCGCGCCGCCGAGATGGTGACGGCCGAGTTTGCCGGCGATTTCGAGGCGCCGCTTTACGGGATGCTCGCCGTGGCCGACCGGCTCGAGGCGATGGACTGGCCGGAGGGCACCAAGCCCGTGATCGCGCTGCATGGCCAGCCCGAGGACGAGTCGCGGCCCGTCCTGCTCTGGGACGGCGAGTGGGAGGTGACCTGGGTCACCTTCCGCGACATGGGCGGCGCCTTCGGGATCGCGCTCCTGGGGATCTACATCCTCGTCGTGGCGCAGTTCGGCAGCTTCCGCCTGCCGCTGGTGGTGCTGACGCCGGTGCCGCTGACCTTCCTCGGCATCATGGCGGGGCACTGGATGTTTGGCGCGCCCTTCTCGGCCACCTCGATGATCGGCTTCATCGCGTTGGCGGGGATCATCGTGCGCAACTCGATCCTGCTGGTCGATTTCATCCGTCACGCCGATCCCGCGCAGGACCGGCTCGAGGTGCTCATCGAGGCCGGGGCCATCCGGTTCAAGCCGATCCTGCTCACGGCGCTGGCCGCCATGATCGGGGCGGCCGTGATCCTCGCCGACCCGATCTTCCAGGGGCTCGCCATCTCGCTCCTGTTCGGGTTGATGAGTTCCACGCTGCTGACGGTGCTGGTGATCCCGGCGATCTACCGCGTCTTCCGCACCTGACAGGGCGGGGCTTCTGGTGAGACGGGGCGTCGCATCTCGCCCCGTCATTGACGCGCGTCAAGGAGCGTCGTTTGCAAACCGACCAGATTTTGGGCAGGTGAAACAGCAGAACGAGCAAGAGATGACTGCCCTGACCACCGCCGCTGTCCAGAGCCTGATCGGGCTGATGGGGGGAATGCGCGCCGAGGATCGCCCGATGGCCCCCTGGATGCGCTACCGCACGAGCGAGGAAGAGCTGGAACGGCTTCGGATCGCCGAGAGCCACGTGTCCTGCCGCTTCTGACGGATCGCGCGGCCAGGTCGATGCCGGGGGCCGGAACCGGCCCCCGAGAGTGTCACGGTCACATGTTCTGGACCGCCGCTCCTTCGGGCGGCTCGCCCGAGTGGCGCCGGTTCCAGCGGATCGACGACCAGAGCGAGATCCCGATCAGGCCGGCGCCGCCGAGCCCGGTGATGACCTCGGGGATATGGGTCAGGGTCTGGACATACATGATCAGCGACAGGATCAGGATCGCGTAGAAGGCGCCGTGCTCGAGGTAGCGGTATTGCGCCAGCGTCCCGCGCTCGACCAGCATGATGGTCATCGAGCGGACGTACATCGCGCCGATCCCGAGGCCGATGGCGATCACGAACAGGTTCTGGCTGAGCGCGAAGGCCCCGATCACCCCGTCGAACGAGAAGGAGGCGTCCAGCACCTCGAGATAGAGGAAGGCGCCCACGCCGCCCTTGGCCGCCGCATCCAGCGCCTGCTGCCGATGATCGAGAAAGCCGCCCAGGACCTCGACCAGAAGGAAGGTCAGAAGGCCGTAGATTGCGGAATTGAGGAAGACCTGCTGCTCCGCCCCCTCCAGAAGCCGCGAGAAGCCCAGCACCGCGCAGAGCACCACCGCGACCTCGACCCCGCGGATCGAGGAATAGCGGCTCGCCTGCTCCTCGATCCAGCGGACCCAGTGGATGTCCTTTTCCTGGTCGAAGAAGTAGGTCAGGCCCACCATCATCAGGAAGGTGCCGCCAAAGGCCGCGATCGGCGTGTGCGCCTCGTGCATGATGCGGGAATATTCCGCCGGCTGCGTGGCGGCGAGCTTGACCGCCTCCCACGGGCCGAGGCTCGCCGCGATCACCACGATCAGCAGGGGGAAGACGATCCGCATCCCGAAGACCGCGATGAGGATCCCCCAGGTGAGGAAGCGGCGCTGCCACTTCGGGGTCATCGTCTTCAGCTTGTTCGCGTTCACGATCGCATTGTCGAACGAGAGCGAGATCTCGAGCACCGCCAGCACGCAGCAGATAAAGAAGATCGTGGCCGTGCCTTCGATCGTGCCGGTCGTGGCCCAGCCGAGATAGCCCCCGAGCGCGAGGCCGAGGGCGGTGAAGATGAAGGCCCAGGTGAAGTAGGAAACCGTGCTCTTCTGACCGGCGGACGTCATGCGGCCGACTCCGTGAGGGTCCGTGACGGCGCGGGGCCGCCCGGGCAGGGGATGAGATTGATCTGGCACATGATGGAGAGATGCGTCCCGGCGGCAGCTGACGCTTTGGGTGCCGACATCGCGAGAGCGCCGCATTCTCTCGCCAGAGGGGCCCGGTCACCGGATTCGGCCCGTCCTGCGGGCTGGCGCGAATATGATCCTTCGGCCGCTTGTTGCAAGGGGATCTGCAACAGCGGCGGCAGGAGATCTTGCCATATGGCGAAATTCATCATATATCTTGCCGAAAAGGAGATTTTGGATGCTCGCCCTTCGCCCCTTGGGCAAGACGCCCGCCGAACCCGACAGCCCCCGGATCACGGATGACGAGGCGGCGGCGATGGCGCGCGCTGTCGTCAACCTCTTTCGCCTGTGGGATGTTTCCGACCGCGAGGCCTCGGTCCTGCTGGGTGAGCTGTCGCCGCGCACCTGGGCGCGCTGGAAGGCGGGCGCGCCCGGCCGGATCTCGCGCGACCAGAAGACGCGGCTGTCGCTGCTGATGGGGATCCACAAGGCGCTGCGGCTGATCTTCTGCGAGCCGGAACAGGCCTACGGCTGGGTGCGCCGGCCGAACACGGCGTTCGGCGGCGTGACCGCGCTTCAGGTCATGCTGGGGGGCGAGATCACCGACCTCCTCCGGGTGCGCAGCTATCTCGACGCCGAGCGCGGGGGCTGGTGAGGTGCCCCGCCGCCGCGTGGTCTGGGACCGGACGCACCGGATCATCCGCTCGCGCTTTCCGCCGATCGACCTGTTCGAGGACATCGCCGATCCCGCCGACTGGGAGGCGATCGCCTCGGCCGAAGCCAAGACCAACCCGCGCCTGCGCGACAGCCTCGGCCGGCTTGATCTCGTGCCGCCCGCGCGGCGCGTGTCGGGGCCGGGCGCCTCCTGGGCGATGGCACCCTTCACCCATGTCTCGACCGACCGGCCGAGCCGCTTTTCCGACGGCAGCTTCGGGGTCTATTACGCCGCCGACACGCTCGAGACCGCGCTGATCGAGGTGGCCCATCACCACGCCCGCTTCATGGCCGCGACGGCCGAGGCGCCGGGCTGGACCTCGGAGTTCCGACAGCTTGTCGGGCATCTCGACGCCGAGCTTGAACTGGTCGGACCCGAGAGGGGCGACCTGCTCGATCCGCAGGACTATCGGACGAGCCAGGCGTTCGGCGCGCGGCTGCGCGAGGAGGGAGCGGCCGGTATCCTCTACCCCAGCACCCGCGCGCCCGAGGGCCTTTGCGTCGCGCTCTTCTGGCCGGACGTGGCGGGCGCGCCCGCCCAGGGCGATCATTTTGCCTTCGAATGGGACGGGGCCCGGGTCTCGCGGATCCACAACCTCGCGAAGGGCACGCTGCACGCCCTGTAGGCGTCGGGCTCACGCGGCCACGGTTACCCGCGTCTCCCAGCTTTCGCAGCGGCGGCCGAGGTCCTCGGGCAGCGGCCGGTCGGTGAAGACGGCGTCCAGCTCTTCCAGCGAGGCCAGACGGACCGGCGCCTTGCGGTCGAGCTTGCTGTGGTCGGTCACGAGGAACCGCTGCCGCGACTGGCGCAGGATCGCCTTCGAGACCCGCACCTCGGCCAGATCGAAGTCGAGCATGTCGCCGTCACGGTCCAGCGCCGAGGTGCCGATGATGGCGTAATCCACCTTGAACTGCTCGATGAACTGGATCGTGAGATCGCCCACGAGCCCGCCGTCCGAGCGGCGCAGCTGCCCGCCCGCCACCATGACCTCGCAGGAGGGGTTGGCCACAAGGATGTTCGCCACGTTCATGTTGTTCGTGACCACCGTGATGTTGCGGTGGTTCAGCAGTTCACGCGCGACGGCCTCGGTCGTGGTGCCGATGTTGATGATCATCGAGGAATTGTCCGGGATGGCGCGGGCGCAGGCGCGCCCGATGGCGGCCTTGGCCGCCTCGTTCATCCGGCGCCGCTCTTCGTAGCCGATGTTCGACACGCCGGTGCGCAGCACCGCCCCGCCATGCACGCGGTCGAGCAGGCCCGCGTCGGACAGCTCGGTCAGGTCGCGCCGGATCGTCTGGAGCGTCACCGCGAAATGCTCGGCGAGCTGCTCGACCACCACGCGCCCCTCGCTGCGGGCAATCTCCAGGATCTCGGTCTGCCGAAAGTTGAGCGCCATTCCATCCTCGCTGCCGTTCCAGATGCTGTTTGCCATGCCCGGCCGCCCGTGTCATGCCTCGGCTGCCCCGCCCGAACCAGAGCCTTGTCCAGAGCCGTGTCATGACCCCCGCCGCCCGCCTGTCCGCCGCCATCGGCATCCTCGACCGCATCCTGACCGGCGCGCCGGCCGAGCAGGCCCTGACCAACTGGGCGCGGGCGAGCCGGTTTGCCGGCTCGGGCGACCGGGCGGCGGTGCGGGATCTGGTGTTCGACGCCTTGCGCTGCCGGCGATCCTTCGCGCGGCTGGGGGGCGCCGGGACGGGGCGTGGCCTCATCCTCGGGGGCTTGCGCGCCTCGGGGCAGGAGGTGGCGGGTCTCTTCACCGGCGAAGGCCACGCGCCCGCCCCGCCCGAAGGGCCGGAGCTTGCGCCACAGGCCGCCTCCGAGCTTGAGGCGCTCGACTGCCCCGACTGGCTTGCACCGGATCTGCAAGCGAGCCTCGGCGCCGACTTTGCACCGGTGATGGAGGCACTGCGCCATCGGGCGCCGGTGTTCCTGCGGGTCAACCTCGCGCGGGGGGACCGGCCGACGGTGGCCGCGGGGTTGGCCGCCGAGGGCATCCCGACGTGCCCCCATCCGCTTGCGGACACGGCGCTGGAAGTCACCGGGAACGCCCGCAGGATCCAGACGTCGGCCGCCTACCGCGACGGGCTGGTGGAACTTCAGGACGCGGCCTCGCAGGCGGTGGTGGAGGCCTTGCCGCTGTCGGATGGGGCGAGGGTGCTCGACTTCTGTGCGGGAGGGGGCGGCAAGAGCCTCGCCATGGCCGGCCGCGCCCAGCTGCGACTGTGGGCCCATGATGCCGATCCGCGCCGGATGCGCGACCTGCCGGCCCGCGCGGCCCGCGCCGGGGTGGATGTCCGGCTCCTTGCGCCGGGCGAGCCCGCCCGTCACGGCCCCTTTGATCTCGTGCTGGCGGATGTGCCCTGTTCGGGCTCGGGCAGCTGGCGCCGCGCGCCCGAGGGCAAATGGAGCCTCACACCCGAGCGTCTTCATGCCCTGTGCGACATCCAGTCGGAGATCCTCGACGAGACGTCGGCCCTCGTGCGGCCGGGCGGTCATCTGGCCTACGCCACCTGCTCGCTGCTCGCCCGCGAGAACGGTCTGCAGACCGACGCGTTCCTTGCGCGAAGCGCCGGCTGGCGGCGGGTGCGGCAGCTGCGTCTGACCCCGCTGGACGGCGGAGACGGCTTCTTTCTCGACCTGTTGCAGCGAATTGGCTGAAACTCGCGGATTAGCGAGGGCGGTTCCCGGTTGCGGTTAAGCTGTGGTTAACAATTCCTGTGCCGAATGGGCCCCAGGCGAATCCGGTCGCAGGGGGTGCCCGTGAACAGACAGGCTGCAGATCTCGTTGGGGCAGCGGAAGGCTTCGGATCGCGGCTCTGGCTCTTGCTGGCCGTGGTCGGTGGCGCCGTGGTCACCGCCGTGTTCGCCTCCGACCTGAACATGCAGCTGGGCGCGGCGGTGGTGGCGATGACCTTCCTGGGCGTCGTGCTGATCGCCCGCGGAGTGATGGTCTGGGACGGGCTGCGCGACCGCGGGCTTGACCTGCGTCTCGCCCGCCTTCTGGGCGAGGATGCGGCGCCCTGCTTCACGACGGATGCGGTTGGCCAGATCGGCTACCAGAACCATGCGGCCACCGCCCGGTTCGGCGACCGCAGCGGCGGGACGCTCGTGGCCTCGCTGGGCGACCATTTCGCAAGCCCGGCCTCCGTCCTGTTCCGCTTGCAGTCGCGCGCCTCCAACATGGGCTCCGCGCGCGAGGATGTGGTGACACGGCGCGGGCATGTGCGCCTTTCGGTCCATCGCATCGGTCCGGGGCGTTTCCTCTGGCGGCTGGAAGAGTTCCAGGATCGCGCCGCGGTTGCCGGTCGCGGGGCCGAAGGACTGAGCCTGCCGATGCTCGTGGCCAACAAGTCGGGGGTTGTCCTCTTCGCCAATGAGGCGATGCGCCGTCTTCTGGGGCAGCGTCCCAAGCGGCTGGACCGCGTCTTCACGGATCTCGCGCCCCGCTCGGGAGAGGAGGTCGAGGTGGCCTCACCCGATGGCCCCGTCCGCGCGATCCTTGCCGAGGTCGAGGGCGTGGGCGAGCGGCGCGAGATCTATCTCATGCCGGTGCCCGACGCGGTGACGCAGGACACGGGCCTTGCCGATTTCGAGCATTTGCCGGTGGGCCTGATGAAGTTCGGCGGGGACGGGGGACTGCGTGTCGCGAACCGCGCGGCGCGGGACCTGCTGGGCATCGGCCCCGATGCGCGGCCGATCTTCTCCGACCTGTTCGAGGGGCTCGGCCGTTCCGTGAACGACTGGCTTGCCGATGTGGCGGGCGAGCGGATGCCTGGCGGAGCAGAGGTGCTGCGCCTCCGCCGCTCGGAGGAGGAGGTTTTCCTCCAGATCGCCCTGCGTCGCATTGTCGAGCAGGGGCGGCCTGTGGTGCTGGCTGTCCTGAACGATGCGACCGCCCTCAAGACGCTCGAGGCCCAGTTCGTCCAGAGTCAGAAGATGCAGGCGATCGGTCAGCTGGCCGGCGGGATCGCTCATGACTTCAACAACCTGCTTACGGCAATCTCCGGCCACTGCGATCTCCTCCTACTGCGTCACGATCGTGAGGATCCCGAGTTCGCCGACCTCGTGCAGATCCATCAGAACGCCAACCGGGCGGCGAGTCTCGTGGGACAGTTGCTCGCCTTCTCCCGCAAGCAGACGCTGAAGCCCGAGCGGATCGAGTTGCAGGAAGTGCTGGCGGATCTCACGCATCTTCTCAACCGACTGGTGGGGGAGCGGGTGACGCTTCGCCTTGCGCATGCGCCCGAACTGAGGCCCATCCGGGCCGACAAGCGTCAGCTTGAGCAGGTGTTGATGAATCTCGTGGTCAATGCCCGGGACGCCATGCCGGAAGGTGGAGTCATTCGCATCGAGACCGAGGCCCTGACGCTTGCCGACGAACTTCGCCGTGACCGCGCCGTGGTCCCGCCGGGTCGGTATGCCGCGATCCATGTGCAGGACGAGGGCGTGGGGATACCGCCTGACCGGCTGCAGAAGATCTTCGAGCCGTTCTTCACCACCAAGCGGACCGGCGAGGGAACGGGCCTCGGGCTTTCCACAGTCTACGGGATCGTGAAACAGTCGGGCGGCTTCATCTTCGTTGACAGTGACCCGGGTCGGGGGAGCGTCTTTCACCTCTATTTCCCCATCAACGAGGAACTCCTTCCGGCAGAGGCCGCGCCGCCTGTTCCCGCAGATTCCACAAGCCTCCGCCGCGGTGAAGGGGTGGTTCTGCTGGTCGAGGACGAGGCACCCGTTCGCGCCTTCGCATCCCGCGCATTGCGGATGCGTGGCTACACCGTGATCGAGGCCGAAAATGCCGAAGATGCCCTTCGCGCGCTCGAGGATCCCGGCCTCGAGGTTGATGTCTTCGTGACCGACGTGGTGATGCCGGGGATGGATGGCCCCACCTGGGTCCGCAAGGCGCTGATCGAACGGCCGAACGTCCGCGTCATCTTCGTGTCCGGCTATGCTGAGGACTGCCTGGCGGAATCCCAGGCGCGCATCCCGAACTCGGTGTTCCTGCCCAAGCCGTTTTCGCTCAACGATCTGACGGCGACCGTGCAGGGGCAGGTGCACTGAGTTTCAGTCGAGCGATGCGTAAAGGGCGAGATCTCGCGCCATCGTCCGTCGCACGAGGTCTTCCGTCTCGGGCGACAGGTCGAGCGGGGCTGCGGGCGAGACATTCAGCCGAGGCAGGATGATTTCGCAGCCAAGCCGCTCTTCCAGGAAATCGATGAAGCGTCCGATCTCCTCGTAACGGAACAGCCGGTCGAGGCCTTGGCCATTCGTCGCGTCCAGGAAGGCGGCCTGCGAGCCAACAGCCGCAAATTCCGGTCGCGGATCCAGTGCATAGGCGCGCACGAACTCGTCGAACGTGACGTGGGCGGTGCTCTTGGCCGCCTCCACGATATCGTCCCGTTGGCGGTGGCGGTACCAGCTGCCCAACCACGCCCGTGGCTCTCGCATGAGGGCCACGACGGTGAACGGCTCGCCCGAAGCCGCCTCCAGATAGGGGCCGATGAAGCGCCGGTAACTTTCGACCGACGTGTGCTTCAGCAGCGGTGGCCGCTGGATCGATGCGGCGGCCAGTGATTCGAGGGCCGTCTCGATCGCTGTCGTTCCTGTCTTCGGTGTGGCGAGAAACACCAGCCGCTGTTCCCAGAATATGAGCATCCTGTCCCCTTGTTGCTCCTGAACCCCTGCGGGTTCCGGCGTCGTGAACCAGTGCTTAACCCCTTTCGTCGAAAGCTGCATCTACCGGAGAATCCGGTTGTAATGTTCGAGTTTCGGTCTCATAGTCGGCCGGAACATTAAGTGAACTCGCGAAGCGATTGCTGCCCCAGCGCGGCTGTGAAATAAGGAACAGGACATGGCGACGGCGAACCTGCTCGACTTGAACGGAAGGCGCGAGATGGACAAGGCGAAGGCGCTCGAGAGCGCGCTGGCACAGATTGAACGGCAGTTCGGCAAGGGCTCCATCATGAAGCTGGGCGCCAACAGCCCGGTGATGGAGATCGAGGCGACCTCGACGGGATCGCTGGGTCTCGACATCGCTCTCGGCATCGGGGGTCTGCCGAAGGGGCGGATCATCGAGATCTATGGCCCTGAAAGCTCGGGCAAGACAACGCTGACGCTGCATGTGGTGGCGGAGGAGCAGAAGAAGGGTGGCGTCTGCGCCTTTGTGGATGCCGAGCACGCCCTCGATCCGGCTTACGCCAAGAAGCTCGGGGTCAATCTTGACGAGCTTCTGATATCCCAGCCGGACACGGGTGAGCAGGCTCTCGAGATTGTGGACACGCTTGTCCGCTCGGGCGCGGTCAGCCTGATCGTGGTGGATTCAGTCGCGGCCCTGACGCCGAAGTCCGAGATCGAGGGCGATATGGGCGACATGCAGATGGGCTCGCAGGCCCGCCTGATGAGCCAGGCCATGCGGAAGCTGACCGCCTCGATCGGCCGGTCCAACTGTATGGTGATCTTCATCAACCAGATCCGTATGAAGATCGGCGTCATGTTCGGCAGTCCCGAGACCACGACGGGCGGCAACGCCCTGAAGTTCTATGCGTCTGTCCGGCTCGACATCCGCCGCACCGGCGGGATCAAGGACCGCGACAATGTGATCGGCAACACGACCAAGGTAAAGGTGGTGAAGAACAAGGTGGCCCCGCCGTTCCGCGAGGTCGAGTTCGACATCATGTATGGCGAGGGCATCTCGAAGATGGGTGAGCTGGTCGATCTCGGTGTCAAGGCGGGCGTTGTCGAGAAATCCGGCTCCTGGTATTCCTACGGCGACGAACGCATCGGGCAGGGGCGCGAGAACGCCAAGGCCTTCCTGCGGGCCAACCCGTCGGTTGCAGGTGACATCGAGGACAAGATCCGCGCCTCGCACGGGCTCGATTTCTCGACCGGAGAGATCGGCAAGGACGACGATCTGGTGGACATGTAACGCTTCTGCGCGTCGAGGTGGACAGCCTCGGCGCGCAGCATTAAACGAGACGGCGAACCGCAGATCCGCCCGACAGAGGCTTCCTTCATGCCGTCCTTGAACGATATCCGCTCGACCTTCCTCGACTATTTCCGACGCAACGGGCACAGGGTCGTGGAGTCGAGCCCGCTCGTCCCGCGCAACGACCCGACGCTCATGTTCACCAACTCGGGGATGGTGCAGTTCAAGAACTGCTTCACCGGGCTTGAGCATCGCGACTACACCCGGGCGACAACGGCGCAGAAGTGCGTCCGTGCGGGCGGCAAGCACAATGACCTGGACAATGTGGGTTACACGGCCCGGCATCATACCTTCTTCGAGATGCTGGGGAACTTCTCCTTCGGCGACTATTTCAAGTCGGAGGCCATCCCCTTCGCATGGGAGCTTCTGACCCGAGACTTCGATATTCCCAAGGAGAAGCTGCTCGTTACCGTCTATCACACCGACGACGAAGCCGCCTCGATCTGGAAGAAGGTGGCGGGCCTGCCGGATGAACGGATCATCCGCATCCCGACCAACGACAATTTCTGGATGATGGGCCCGACGGGCCCCTGCGGCCCCTGCACCGAGATCTTCTACGATCACGGTCCCTCGATCTGGGGCGGGCCGCCCGGCTCCGCGGATGAGGATGGTGATCGGTTCATCGAGATATGGAACCTCGTCTTTATGCAGAACGAGCAGCATCCCGATGGGTCGATGACGCCGCTGCCCAAGCAGTCGATCGACACCGGGATGGGCCTCGAACGGATCGGCGCGCTCCTCCAGGGCAAGCATGACAACTACGACACCGACCTGATGCGCAGCCTGATCGAGGCTTCGGCGCATGCAACCTCGACCGATCCCGACGGCACAGGCAAGACCCACCACCGCGTCATTGCCGACCATCTTCGTTCGACCTCCTTCCTGATCGCCGACGGGGTGATGCCTTCGAACGAGGGGCGCGGCTATGTGCTGCGCCGGATCATGCGCCGCGCGATGCGTCACGCCCATCTGCTGGGCGCACAGGATCCCGTGATGCACCGCCTCGTTCCCGCCCTGGTTCGGCAGATGGGGGCCGCCTATCCCGAGCTGACCCGCGGCCAGGCGCTGATCGAGGAAACGCTGAGGCTCGAGGAGACCCGCTTCCGCCAGACGCTCGACCGCGGCCTGCGGCTGCTCGAGGACGAGCTGGATCGTCTGCCGGAGGGGTCGCCGCTGCCGGGCGAGGCGGCCTTCAAGCTCTACGACACCTACGGTTTCCCGCTGGACCTGACGCAGGACGCGCTGCGCGAAAAGGGGCGCAAGGTGGATGTCGCGGGCTTCGAGGCGGCGATGGCCGAGCAGAAGTCCAAGGCCCGCGCCAGCTGGTCCGGCTCGGGCGAGACCAAGGATGCGGCGATCTGGTTCGATCTGGCCGAGAAGCACGGGGCGACCGAATTCCTGGGGTATGATACGGAAAAGGCCGAGGGGCAGATCCTCGCGATCGTCGCGGGCGGGGCGGAGACCGCTTCGGCCACGCCCGGTCAGACGGTGCAGATCGTCCTCAACCAGACCCCCTTCTACGCCGAATCCGGCGGTCAGGTCGGGGACACGGGGGAGTTGCGCACCGACACGGGCCGGGCCCGGATCACGGATGTCAGAAAGGGGCAGGGGCTCTTCCTGCATTTTGCCGAAGTGACGGAGGGCGAGATCCGGCCGGGTCAGGGTGCGGCGCTCGAGGTGGATCACGCCCGGCGCTCGGCGATCCGCGCGAACCACTCGGCCACCCACCTCCTGCACGAGGCGCTCCGGCGGGCGCTCGGTGATCATGTCGCGCAGCGGGGCTCGCTGAATGCTCCCGACCGGCTGCGCTTCGACTTCAGCCACTCCAAGGCGCTCAGCGCCGAGGAACTGGCCACGGTCGAGGCCGAGGTGAACCAGTTCATCCGCTCGAACGGAATGGTCGAGACGCGGATCATGTCGCCCGACGATGCGCGGGCGCTCGGCGCCCAGGCGCTCTTCGGCGAGAAGTACGGCGACGAGGTGCGCGTGGTCTCGATGGGCACGCTCGCCGGCTCGGGCAAGGGCACGGACGGCCAGGCCTATTCGCTGGAACTGTGCGGTGGCACGCATGTGGCGCGGCTGGGTGACATCGGCCTGTGCGTGATCCTTGGTGACTCGGCTTCGTCCGCCGGTGTGCGTCGGATCGAGGCGCTGACCGGGGAGGGCGCACTGGCCCATCTCAACGAGCAGATGAAGCGGCTGGCCGAGGTGGCGGCCACCCTGAAGGCGTCTCCGGCCGAGCTGGTGGACCGCGTCAAGGCGCTGGTGGATGAGCGTCGGCAGCTCCAGAACGAGGTGGCGCAGTTGCGCCGCGAGGCGGCGATGGGGGGCGGTGCGGCAGCCGAGGCCAAGGACATCGGCGGCGTGAAGTTCCTCGCCCAGATCGTCCAGGGCGTGCCGGGCAAGGACATGCCGGGGCTCATCGACGAGATGAAGGCGCGCGTGGGCTCTGGCGCCGTGCTCCTGATCTCGGACACCGCGGGCAAGGCGGCTCTGGCCGCCGGTGTCACGCCGGACCTGACCGACCGGCTGTCGGCGGTGGCGCTGGTCAGGGCCGCGGCCGAGGCGCTTGGCGGGCGCGGGGGCGGCGGCCGGCCGGACATGGCGCAGGCGGGTGCGGCCGACGCGTCGCAGGCCGAAGCGGCCATTCGCGCGGTTGAAGCGGTGATCGGAGGCTGAGATGGCGACTGCGCTCTGGATTGCGAATGTGGACGTAACCGATGCCGAGGCCTATGGCCGCTACGCCAAGGGCGCAGGGCCGGCGATTGCCGCGCATGGGGGTGTCTTCCTTGCCCGCGGCGGCCGCCATGTGCAGCTTGAGGGACGAGACCGGTCCCGCAACGTCGTCGCGCGCTTTCCCTCGGTCGAAGCGGCGGTGGCCTGCTACCACTCGGCCGAATATCAGGCGGCGCTCGATCATGCGCGCGGGGCCTCGGTCCGGGACCTCGTGGTGGTCGAAGAGGTCGAGTGACGGCCCGGCTCCTGCGCTCTCTGTCGCGGGGGGCGCTTTCGTAACGGTTTCATGATGCGACGGCTCGTGGTCTGGGATATCGTGACCACGAGCAGTAGATGGGGCAGGGCGATCATGCCGAAACCGCTGCGCGCTGGCGGAGCGCGTTGATCATGTGCCGTTGGGCTGCCTACATCGGGGCGCCGATCTTCCTCGAGGAAGTCGTCAGCCGCCCCGGACACTCCCTCATCCACCAGAGCCACTGCGCGACCGAATGTGGCACCGCGATCAACGCGGACGGCTTCGGCATCGCCTGGTATGGCGAGCGGACCGAGCCGGGGCTCTATCGCGACGTCTATCCGGCCTGGAGCGATCCGAACCTACGCAGCCTGACCGCGCAGGTGAAGTCGGGCCTGTTCCTCGCGCATGTCCGCGCCTCGACCGGCACCGCCACCAGCCGCAACAACTGCCACCCGTTCGTGGTCGGCCGCTGGAGCTTCATGCACAACGGACAGGTCGGCGGCTACGACCTGTTCCGGCGCGACGCCGACATGCTGATCCCGGAGGCGCTCTACGGGCACCGCAAGGGGGCCACGGACAGCGAGGTGCTGTTCCTCGTGGCCCTGGCCGAGGGGCTCGAGCAGGATCCGAAGGGCGCGCTCGAGCGGGCGGTTCAGCGGCTGGAGCGGCTCTCGCGCGAGAAGGGGAACGTCCCCCACATCCGCCTCACGGCGGCGCTCTCGGACGGCGAGCGGCTTCATGCGGTGCGCTATGCCTCGGACGATCAGGCGCCGACGCTCTATCACCGCTGGAGCCTGCGGCGCGGTGGCCGGGCGGTCGTGTCCGAGCCGCTCGAGCAGGACGAGGGCGACTGGCTGCCCGTTGCCCCCGCATCGTTCTGCACCTTCGAGGGTGAGACGGTCAGGATCGAGCCTTTCCGACCCGCCGCCCTGGCCGAAGCGGCCTGAGGAATGAAAAAGGGCGCCGCGGGGGCGCCCTCCGTCACTCCGCGGCCTTCGCGGCGCGCTTGCGCTCATGCGGATCGAGATGGCGCTTGCGCATCCGCACGATCTTGGGCGTCACCTCGACGAGTTCGTCATCATCGATGTAGGCAATCGCCTGTTCGAGCGAGAGCCGCACGGGGGGGGTGAGGCGCACGGCCTCGTCCGTGCCCGAGGCGCGGACGTTGGTGAGCTTCTTGCCCTTCAGCGGGTTCACCTCGAGATCGTTCTCGCGCGAGTGCTCGCCGATGATCATGCCGACATAGACGGCTTCCTGCGCGCCGATGAAGAGATGACCCCGCTCCTCGAGGTTCCAGAGCGCATAGGGGACCGAGCTGCCGTTTTCCATCGAGACCAGCACGCCGACGCGGCGGCCCTCGATCGGGCCCTTGTGGGCCGCCCACTCGTGGAAGACGCGGTTCAGGACGCCCGTGCCACGGGTGTCGGTCAGGAACTGGCCGTGGTAGCCGATCAGCCCGCGCGAGGGGACATGCGCGATGATCCGGGTCTTGCCGGCGCCCGCAGGCTTCATCTCGACCAGCTCGCCCTTGCGCGGCCCGGTCAGCTTTTCGATCACCGCACCGGTGAATTCGTCATCCACGTCGATGGTGACTTCCTCGATCGGCTCCATCCGCTGGCCGTTCTCTTCCCGGAACAGCACGCGCGGACGCGAGATCGACAGTTCAAACCCCTCGCGGCGCATGTTCTCGATCAGCACGCCCATCTGCAATTCACCCCGGCCCGCAACCTCGAAGGCCTCGCCGCCGGGCGTGTCGGTGACCTTGATCGCGACGTTGATCTCGGCCTCCTTCATCAGCCGCTCGCGGATCACCCGCGACTGGACCTTGTTGCCGTCCTTGCCGGCGAGGGGCGAATCGTTGATCCCGAAGGTGACCGAGATTGTGGGCGGGTCGATCGGCTGGGCCGGCAGCGGCACATCGACCTCGGGCGCGCAGAGCGTGTCGGCCACGGTTGCCTTGGACATGCCGGCCAGGGTCACGATGTCGCCCGCCTCGCCAACGTCAATCGGCGTCTGCGAGAGGCCGCGGAAGGCCAGCACCTTCGACACCCGGAACTGCTCGATCCGGTCGCCGGTGCGCGACAGCGCCTTGAGCGTGTCGCCTGCCTTGACCGTGCCGGCCTCGACCCGTCCGGTCAGGATGCGGCCGATGAACGGGTCGGCCGAGAGGGTGGTGGCCAGCATGCGGAAGGGCTCGTCGCGGGCGGCGAGCTGTTTCGGCGCCGGCACATGGCGCAGCACCAGCTCGTACAGGGCCGACAGATCCTTGCGCGGCCCGTCGAGCTGCTCATCGGCCCAGCCCGAGCGGCCCGAGGCGTAAAGTACCGGAAAATCGAGCTGATCGTCATCCGCGCCGAGGTTGGCGAAGAGGTCGAAGACCTCGTTCAGCGCGCGGTCGGGCTCGGCGTCGGGCTTGTCGACCTTGTTCAGCACCACGATCGGCCGCAGCCCCAGCGCCAGCGCCTTCGAGGTCACGAACTTGGTCTGCGGCATCGGCCCTTCGGCGGCGTCCACCAGCAGCACCACGCCATCGACCATGTTCAGGATGCGCTCGACCTCGCCGCCGAAATCGGCGTGACCGGGGGTGTCGACGATGTTGATGCGCTTTCCCGCCCATTCCAGCGAGGTGCATTTCGCCAGGATGGTGATCCCGCGCTCGCGTTCGATGTCGTTGCTGTCCATCGCGCGCTCGGCCACGGCCTGGTTGTCGCGGAAGGCGCCGGACTGCTTGAGGAGCTCGTCCACGAGGGTCGTCTTGCCATGGTCGACGTGCGCGATGATGGCGATGTTGCGAAGCTCCATCGGGGTACTCTCTCGGGTAGGGATCAGGGGTTCGTGCGCGGCGTTACATGACGCAGCGCAGAAAGGCCAGAGTTTTCCGGCACAGCGGAGAAGAAGCCTCAGGTCGCGATATAGCGATCACGTCGGTGGTTGATCGCGATCACCAGGTTCACGACCAGTGCGCCGAGGAAGGACCAGGCGACAAGCGGCCACTCCCGCAGCATGAGCGCCACGGCAAAGAGCACGGCATCGAAGGCGAGCTGGGTCCAGCCGGCGCGAAAGCCGGTCCTGTCCTGCAGATAGAGGGCAAGGATCCCGATTCCGCCAAGGCTCGCCCCGTGCCGGAAGAGCGCAAGCAGCGCAGAGCCCGAGGTCAGACCGAACAGCACCGCCCCGAAGGCCGGGTCCAGATGCGCGAACGAGATCCACTGGGGCATGACCTGGGCGAGTGCCGACAGCAGCGCCACCGACAGGAAGGTCTTGATCGTGAAGGCCGGCCCCATCCGTCGGTAGCCCAGCCAGTAGAAGGGGATGTTGATCACGAAGAAGACCGGCGCAAAGCCCCATCCGGTCACATAGGAGATCAGAACGGCAAGGCCCGCCGTCTGGCCCGTCACCAGGCCAAGATGCGTGAGGATGGTGATTCCGAAGGCGGCCATCGTGCAGCCATAGGCAAGGGCCTGCGCATCATCGAGCTTGGTGTGGGCGGACGTCTCAATCATCACAGGATCCATCGGTAAGCTGGGGGAAGAGGCCTCGCCCCCTCAGCCAAAGCCCCCCAACAGCCACCCCACTGGCGAACATCAGCCGGAACAACCGCACGAGCGGCGCGCCCACGGAAGGCCGGCCCCTTCGCCCTTTCACTCCGGAAAAATATCCTCGGGGGGT
>NZ_VDEK01000166.1:0-416 GCF_007668225.1 Cereibacter sediminicola
CCAGCGCGTGGTCGAAGCCGAGGTCCTTCCACAGCTCGTGCAGAGCGAAGACGTCGCCGAAGGCGCGGGCCGGGTCGTGCGTGATCTCGTCCGCGGTGTTCTCCAGCCGGCCGACAGCGCGGTTGAGGCCGTTGATCAGCGGGTCGAGCTTGCCCGGTGTGAGCCTGTCGAGCCGGCCGAGGTTTGCCACGACACGGATGCGGACCTTGCCCTCCTCGTCGCGATGGCCCTCGACGAGTTGGAGATAGCTTCGGCCGCCCGATGTGGTGATCCGCGTGTACATTGGACGAACAATATGCGCGAGACGCCCTGCGTCTCAAGTAGAAAATCGCCGAAACGTGTTACAACAAGAAACCGTCGGCCGAGGCGCCTACCTCCACTCAACCCATTGAAAAGACGTGGGTGGCGCGAGCGAG
>NZ_VDEK01000167.1:0-415 GCF_007668225.1 Cereibacter sediminicola
CGCAAGCCCTTCCCCGAGCACCTGCCGCGCGAGCGGGTGGTGGTTCCGGCGCCGATCTCCTGCACCCGGCTCGCGGATCGGACCGCATCGCGAAGCTGGGGGAAGACAGTGAGGCGGAAAAGGTGATCTTCCAGTGGACGATCGCCCCGCCGAACGAGACGCTCGATGGGCTCCGCCCGTTCTTGCCTCAAAGCGTCCACTGGACGCTTTGCCGCTTCGCGGACCGGCGCGAACTGCCGCGGCAGTGGAAGGTGATCCAGACGGTTCGGGAGAAGTTTACTTGCCGGGCCTGCGAGAGTGAGGGCGTGCCCGCCACTGGTTCGAGGGCCGCCCGAACCAGCCAAGCGCCGGCGCCATTCCACCCGATCCCGCGCGGCTGGGCCGGCCCGAGCCTGCTGGCCATGATCGTCTTCGA
>NZ_VDEK01000168.1:0-409 GCF_007668225.1 Cereibacter sediminicola
TACATCTACGACTTCGGCGACAACTGGCACCATGTGATCAGGGTCGAGAAGATCGACGACGCTCTCCCCGGCGCCGACTACCCGCGCCTTGTCCGTGCCATCGGCGCCTGTCCTCCCGAGGACGTGGGGGGTGCCCCCGGCTATGCCGAATTCCTCGAGGCACGCGCCGATCCGAACCATGAAGCTCACGCCGACATGATGGACCTCCATGGCGGCACGTTCGACCCGGACGACGCCGGCATCGGCCGCATCCTCGACAGCTTCGAGCGCCTGGCGAAGAAATGGGCGCCGAGGCCCCGGAAGCCGAAGACAACCAGCAGGCCGCTCTGAGAGACCGGCCGGCCCGCGGCCTTTGCCGGCTTGAAGTTACCCACAAGTATCCGCCGGGGGCCTTGCGAGGCGGGCACCT
>NZ_VDEK01000169.1:0-408 GCF_007668225.1 Cereibacter sediminicola
TGAACCGCGCCGGGTTTGCCGGAGGCCGATTTCGTTTAGTTACGCGGCCATGGGTGCAGCTTCCAGAGCAGCGTAGAAGTTGGCCTCGGCTTCTGTCGGCGGGATGTTCCCGATCGGCTCGAGGGTCGATGCATTGCATCGACGCGGTTGTTGAACCAGTCCACCCGTTCCAGCGTGGCATATTCGACGGCCTCGAAGCTTCGCCATGGCCCACGACGGTGGATGACCTCGGCCTTGAACAGCCCGTTGATCGTCTCGGCCAAGGCGTTGTCGTAGCTATCGCCGACGCTGCCCACCGAAGGTTCGATCCCGGCTTCCGCCAAACGTTCGCTGTAACGAATGGACAGGTATTGGGAACCCCTGTCGCTATGGTGGACCAGCCCAATGCCCTTTCCAGGGCGGCGATCA
>NZ_VDEK01000170.1:0-402 GCF_007668225.1 Cereibacter sediminicola
TGGCAAACAAGAACTTTGTTTGTCTTTTATTCCCAAGCTTGAACTAGCACTGGTCGGGGTCACACATGATGGTGCACACCACTTTATTTGTCATCGCTACAACGATTGGTGCATCAGCTAAGCAACGATGATCCATCTACCTATTAGCATAACTCTTGCATTTTTCATTGGCCACCAATGCCGACGACTATGCTGGCAAATGGTGCGTTGATGGTGGAGCAGTCAGGTGGGACATACACGTTGCACATGGTTGGAAGAGTTTTCAATACCAATGACCTGATCCCCTCCAATTGAGCTGGTTGTTGAGGTTGGATGATACCCAGACCCTGGGCGAGCTGAAATAGTGGCCGCAGGATCGGCACGCCTTGTTGTTGTTCTTGTTGCATGATGATGGAATGCGCG
>NZ_VDEK01000171.1:0-392 GCF_007668225.1 Cereibacter sediminicola
TGAGACGTGGAATAACCCTGTTTCGCACGAATGTGCATGCAAGGTTTGAACCGTAGTTGCCTTTGGGTGAAGCCTGCTTGCAGGTGGAGCTGAAGGGGACAGGATCCTCGAACGTCGGACTGACTGTGAAGTTCGTCCGGCAAAGGCAACCCGGCAGGGCCATGTGGTCCTGTCAACTGGAGAGAGACAGTGGATAGAGCGGAAAAGCGCGAATTTGTCGCGTGGCTGAACGGCGCTTTCAAAGAGTCCGGTTCGGTCGTCGTGGCCCACTATACCGGTCTCACCGTTTCGCAAATGAGCGATCTTCGCTCGAAGATGCGTGATGCAGGTGGGTCCGTTAAAGTCGCGAAGTAAACAGCAAAAAATCAAATCAAAAAAAGAGAATAAAATTA
>NZ_VDEK01000172.1:0-392 GCF_007668225.1 Cereibacter sediminicola
AAGAAAAATGAAGTTGAACAAGAATTTGATCGGAAGGCTAAGCCTTGTATGGCTCATCATGGCGATATCAGCCACTTCAGCACAGAATTCCGCTGTGCTGGACAGTTCTGGACAACCCCTCCGACGCGGCGTGGAGTACATAATAAAGCCCGCGATCACTGACAACGGCGGACCTCTCACCTTGATCGACCGGAACGGCTCGTGTCCTCTCTACGTTGGGCAACGGAACGTCACGGCAGACGGGATCCCCGTCACGTTTGCGCCTTTCGACGACGGAGAGAACGTTGTGAGAGAGCTCAGCAGCTTCAAGGTGGCGTTCTCCGGCGCCACAACCTGCGAGCAGTCGACAACGTGGATGGTCGACCAGAGCGGGACGGTCGATGGACGGCGAC
>NZ_VDEK01000173.1:0-390 GCF_007668225.1 Cereibacter sediminicola
CGGCGGCCAGCACGTCGCTGTCGTCCAGCATCACGGCGGCCCAGACGACGGCTGATGGCAAGGGCAAGGTCATCTACTCCAGCACGGCCCCGGCCGCGGCGGATCGGCTGGCGCAGAACCTGTGGATCGACACGACTGGCGGCGCCAATACGCCCAAGCGGTGGAACGGCAGCGCCTGGGTGGCGGTCACGGACAAGGTGGCGACGGACGCAGCCGCAGCCGCCGCAACGGTCTCGGCCAACCTGTCGAACAACTACTACACGAAGGCGGACACCGACGGCGCCATCTCGGCGGCCAGCACGTCGCTGTCGTCCAGCATCACGGCGGCCCAGACCACGGCTGACGGCAAGGGCAAGGTCATCTACTCCAGCACGGCCCCGGCCGCGGCGG
>NZ_VDEK01000017.1:0-79912 GCF_007668225.1 Cereibacter sediminicola
CGTGGAGAACCACGAGATGAGCGAGCGGCGGGCGTGTGCCGTGATCGGCGCGGACGCGGGCCCGTCAGAATGCGCCGTCTATCGCCGCTCGGGTGGGCGGCGGGTCAGGAGCAGGCGGGTGATTTCGTGCAACTCAACCCCCCATAACAGGACGCGAATCCCGATTGCGATAAGCCGGTGGCGCAGTGCATGGTCGGAGCGCAGGTAATGCCCGGCTTCGCGCAGCGGCGGCACAAGGCTGCGCAGAGTCCAGAAGAACCGTCGCCGTAGCGGACCTGAGGCGACTTGCCCCCCCTTGATTCGTCGCGCCTTCAGGGCGAGGGCGGTGAAGTTGTCGCGGGCCAGATGATCGACGGTGGCGGCGGGCACAAGCGTCAGGGCGTGGCCTTGCCGTCCGGCCCGGCGGCAAAATTCGGCATCGCCGCCGGACAGACGACGGGCATCAAAGCCACCAAGTATCTCGAACAGGGTGCGGGACATTGCAAGATTGGCGGTCGCGGCATAGCCGCGGCTGACGAAGGCCGCCTGCGGAATCCCGCGCACGGCGTCAAAGATTTGCCAGACCGAAGCGCCTTTTGGCACTGGCATTGTCACTGGGCCGGCCAGAAGGCCTCCCGGATCCCTGTTTTCCGCCGCCGCATACAGCGCGCTTAGCCAGCCCGGATGCGGGCGGCAATCGGCATCGGTGAAGACCAGAAGGCGTCCCCTCGCCATGGCCGCACCCATATTGCGCGCGGCATAGGATCCGGGAGCCGGGCAGGGCAGCAACCGGATCCAGTCTGGCAGGGCAGGACGGGGGGTGGGGTCGGCCGGATCATTGTCGATCAACAGGACTTCGGCCCGGCTACGCAGGGGAAACTCCTGTGCGGCAAGGGTTGCGATCAGATCTGGCAGAAACTCCCATTGCCGGTAGATCGGAATGATCACGCTGATCTCGGGCACCGGAAGATCGGTCATCGGGCGAGCGCCAGATAGGCCGCGGCCGCGCGGGCCGGGGTAAAGCGGGCAAGGATCGCCTGTACCCTATCAGGCGCGGGGCGGGGGTACTGGAGGGCCTGCTCCATTGCCGCCGCCATCGCAGGGGCATCGCCAGGTGGCACCAGAAGGCCAAGCTTGTCTCCCAGAATGTCGGCGGGCCCCGTCGGGCAATCGGTCGAGACAACCGGACAGCCGCAGCCAAGCGCCTCGATCAGGGCGACGGGCTGCCCCTCCCAGCGAGAGGACAGGACGAACAGGTCCGCCCGTGACAGGCAGGAGAGCGGATTAGCGACATGTCCCGGCATGTCGATTGCCTGTTGCAGCCCCAGCCGGGCGATCTGGGCCTGCAGGGCTATGCGCTCCTGCCCCTCACCCAACAGGATCAGTCGAGCTCCAGACCGCCTCTGACGCAGCTGGGCGAAGGCGGCGATCAGGGTGGAAAAATCCTTCTGCGCGACCAGCCGCCCGACTCCCAAAATGACGGGCGCGGCAGGACCTCTGTCGCCTGGCGCACGTGCAGCGAGCCATGGATGGGGGCAAGGCTCGGCTGCGGCTTGCGCGCGCGCCGGGCTCCAGGCCGGATTGTCAATCACTTGAAAGGCTGCGCGCGGCAGGCCGCTAACCCGCGCCAGGTTATCGGCAATTCCCTCCGAGACACAGACCCGCACATCGGGAGCGCGCAGAAAGCGGCGCAGGATCTCGTAAAGACCCTGCTCGAGCATGCGCATCTCCGTCCGCTGCGAGGCGGGGTGGGTGTGAAAGCTCCAGATCAGACGGCATGCGGGACCGAGACGCGCCAGACGATGCGCCGCCAGCGCCAGAAGATTGATGTAGTCGCGCGCCGAGATCATCAGATCGGGCCGTTCCTTGCGCAGATAGCGCACGAGAGGCGGCAGCGCGCCGCGCGCCCGAGGCGACAGCATGACCAGCCGCGCCCCTTCCGGCAGGATCCGTCCAGCGCTCAGTTCAGGTGGCAGGGTACCCGTCAGAACCAGATCGACGGCAATACCCTGATCTCGGAACGCTTGAGCGAGAGCCAGCATCACCATTCCGATGCCTCCGCCGCCGATGGTGCCCGGCAGCAGGCAGACTTTTGCAGGCAGAGGAAGATCGGTCATGACATCCGTTCCGGAACAGACTGTTCGACCTCAGGGGCCAAACAGCATCTCCTCCCACATATCGATAACCTTGTCGGGCGCATAGGCCGCAACACTGCTTGGCCCGGCGGCCCCCAATGACAGGCGCAACTCGGCATCGGTCATCAGCTGACCAAGCGCCTTTGCGAAGTTCTCGGCCCTGTCGCCCTCGGCCGAGACGAGACGTCCGCTCACGCCATCCTGGACAAGACGGTTCAGCCCGCTGCAATCTTCGAAGCCGACAACTGGCAACCCTGAGGCGAGAGCCTCCGTGACGGCAAGCGGGAAGCCTTCGAACTCTGCCGGATGAGCCAGGATCGACGCGGTTAGATAGTACTGCGCGATATCAGAGCGGTGTCCCATCAGGATGACCTTACCCTCAAGCCCCCGGGCACGGATCTGAGCTTCAAGTTCGGCCTTGATCGGCCCTTCTCCGAAGATCTTCAATTTCCAGTCCGGAAATCTTTCGGCGAGTTGCGACCAGCTGTCGATCAGCATGCCATGACGCTTGACCGTGGCAAGGCGGCCGACGGAGATGATGGTGTGACCTCGACGGCTGGCAGCGAGCACCTCAGGCGCGATCGGGGTAACCGCGTTGGGCAGCACAAGGACACGGTCCTGCAGATTTGCCGGGTACCAATCGCGATATTCCGGCAGCAGCACGGCGATCTTGTCTATCTTCGACATCAGGGCAAGGCGGCGGCGGCGGTCAAGGCGGCTCGGATCCCATCGCGCGGGGTTATGGAAATCCTGCTCCGGTGCATTGTGCATGGACGCGACACGACGCATCGGGTGATCGGTCTTGGCAAGCGCAACAGCACTGATTGCGGGGGGCATGAAGCCGATTACCACATCGGGCCGGACTGCCCGCAGATGCAACTGTAATCTCCGCCAGAAGGCACCGTTGCGGCTGAGCCAGACGACCCGGTCGAAGACCGGCAGGTCAGGCAGACGATGCATCGCTTCGCGGAAGGGGTGCAGCAACTGTTTCCAGCGTGTTTGTTGCGGCATGCGCAGATTGGACAGGATTACTCCGGGGGCGGTCGCATAGAACGGCGGCACGCCACGGTATTCGTGCGAGATGATCTCGACATGATGGCCGCGCCGGCTCAGGGCATTGGCGGTCTCGATCAGGACACGTTCTGCACCGCCACTGCGTTGGGCAAGCTTCTCGATCACGAAGGCAATGCGTTTTGCCTTCGGATCGAGAACGGGCGAGGAAGGCGAGAGGCTCATCATTTCCTCTTCTGGCCTGCAGAGGCCGGAAGGACAGAGCCCATCGCCTGAGCAATCACGGCATCAACCAGCCGATCCAGAAGGACGTCATCAAGAGGCACACCTGGTCGCAATCCGGTTCTTGCCAATCGTTCGAGGCACTGCCCGGAAAATATTTTCAGCAGATCCATATCTGACACGGCAAGACCGCTATGCTCGCAGCGTTTTGCAACGGTTGCTGAAAGCTGCTCCGAGAGATAATTTCGCTCGAGCCTGGCAGAGTGTTGCATGCCAGAAGCCACTCTTACGATGGCATCTTCTGCGATCCGGGCGTTGAGCCCAAGACCTTCGAGCCAGTTCCGCAGACGCTCCAAGCGGGTCATGGTCTCGCTGGCGAACGGGATGGTCAGCAGATGTAGATAGAAGATGCAGTCCACTCCCAAGGCACGGATCGCATGCGCCAAAGCGACAAGAACTGTACCCCAGTCTTTGCGGTCTGTAAGTGCAACGGCCGAAGGCTCGTCAATCAACCCCGGGATAATCAGGAAGGGTCGAGGCCCCCTGACGTAATCCGTTACGAGGCTGCGCGCAAAAACCTCGATTCGATTGTCCTCCGTGTCATCGGCCAGAAAATTGTGACTGTACCGGCCACATTTCAATGACAGCCAATAGGCCGGGACGCAGCGGAGTTCTGTCTCGAACAGAGCGGCCAGATCCTGTCCATGGACAAGATCCGGCGTCAGAAGAGACGGATCCCCGACAAGAAGATGAACATCTAAAATGCTCAATGACCGGCTCCCTTCCGCTTGCCGCGCAGGACATTGTTGAGAACTCGGATCGAATGTCCGGGGCTGGTGACTACAGCCTGGCCGAGATAGCTCGCCGCGCGCAGATATTCGCCATTGGAGCGGGCAAAGCGCGCTGAGAGACGCTTGACCTTGTAGTCGAGTTCCGAGCGCACAGCCGCAGGATAGCGCAGGATCACCGGACGGTGCTTGCGCAGGATCAGATCGTAACAGGCATGGATCTCGCGCGCATTGCGACCGATGTCGGATTTGAAATAGCAGCACTGTGCCGACCGCGACGGCGGAACGTCGATCAGCCCGCCGGCGCGGACGAAATTCAGGAAGTAGTCCAGATCTTGCAGGCGCGGCAGATTCTCGTCGAACCGGCCGGCGATGCGAAAAGCCTCGGCCGTGCCCAAAAGCGTCCAGAGATAAGCTCGCAACTTGGCTCCGATAAGCAGGCTCTGGATCTGGTCTCCATCGGTCTTCTGCTGGATCATACGGGGTTTTGCCTGTCCTGCCTGATGCCAGTCGTAGGCACAGCTGACCCAGATGGCGTCAACATCCTTTCCGGCGAAGCGCAGCCGCAGAAGGTGCTCGAACTGGATCGCAAGCTTGTCCGGATACCAGATGTCACCGGCATCAAGCCAGGCGACATAGCGAGCGTCAGCATGCCTCAGCAGACGGTTGCGGGTCTTCGGGCGGCCGAGGTTCTGCGGGTTGCGGTCCAGCACCAACGCCGCGGCACCAAAATCCCGGAAATCCGAGCAGATTTTCTCGACTTGCGCATAATCTTCATCGGGCGATCCATCATCAATTACAACCACCCGCATCTCGCCTTGCCAATTCTGTTCGGCAATGGATTTAAGAGAAGCCGCAAGCCCCTCAGGATCGCGGTAATGGGGTATTAGAATATCAAGATTTTCCGGCAAGGAGATCCCTCGAGTTCGAGCCTAGGTCAGCGGTTCATCATCCGCCACCCGCGGCTCTTGATGTGTCGGAAACGGCGTAAACCGGATAAAAGCGAAAGTCTACCGCAAGCCTCCGGTCTGACCGCTATCCGGCCAGGGTCCTGGGCTCCAGCCCCATTGATTTCGGGCCGTTCGCGTGATTCGGCGTTGTTGCAGAGCGCCAGCTTGACGCATAGCGCCCCCTTTCCCCCCCTGACGTTATGCGACGCGGACGATCTCGGCGGTGCCGAGGGCGTTGAAGCGGTTGGTGAGAGCGACGCGGATATGGATTTCGGCGGTCTGGCGGTCGGGATCCCACGGCATGATGCGTCCGCCGAAGGCCTTGAGGCAGCGCGTCTTCGCCTCGATCCGGCTGCGGGCGTGGTAGCCAGTCCATCGCTTCCAGAATGCCCTGCCGTAGTGTCGGGTGGCGCGCCGGGTCTCGTTCTTGGCCCGGGCAGCGGGGCCGTCCTCCTTCCACGGCCAGCCGTTCTTGCGGATCGGTATAACGGCTGCGGCCCTGCGCTCGACGATGGCCGTGTGACAGCGGCGCGTGTCGTAGGCGCCGTCGCCGGTCACGATGCCGATTTCCTCGCCGTCGGGGATCTGGTCCAGCAACTCGGGCAGGACCGAGCTGTCGCCGTGGTGACTGGGGGTGAATTCGACGGCGCGTATCCGGCTGTATGAGCGGGCGCGGGGTCAGCTGGTGAGATCGAGTTGCGCCAGAGCTACGCGCGCCTCGCGCCGCGGCTGGCGGCGCAGGTCGGCCGCTACGCCCACGCGAAGCAGTTCCGGCGCATGCGCAAGGCGTTGAGAACGCTGAAAGGCTATACGGGCCGCGTGATGCGCGATCTGCGCCGGCAGCACGACGAGATCCCCGAGGGGCCGCTGCGCGAGCGGGTGCTCGACAAGCTCGTGCTGGTGTCCCGGCTGCTGCACCAGCGGCCGAAGGACCCGGGCAAGATCTATTCACTGCACGAGCCCGAGGTCGACTGCATCTCGAAAGGCAAGGCCCGCGTGCGCTACGCGTTCGGCACCAAGGTCAGCATCGCAACCACGCTGAAGGGCGGGTTCGTGGTGGGGACGCGCTCGCTGCCCGGGAACCCCTACGACGGCCACACCCTCGGCGAGGCGCTGGAGCAGGTTGCCATCCTCACCGGCCGCCCGCCCAAACGTGCCGTCGTCGATCGTGGCTACAAGGGCCACGGGGTCGAGCACAGCCAGGTCCTGATCAGCGGCACCCGCCGTGGCATGACGCCCTCGCTGGCGAAGGCGCTCCGACGGCGCAGCAGCATCGAGCCCGAGATCGGCCACATGAAGAGCGACGGAAGGCTGTCGCGCTGCTTCCTCAAAGGCGCCCTCGGCGACGCGCTCTTTGCGGTCCTCTGCGGCTGCGGGCACAGCATCCGCAAGATCCTCCCCCATCTGAGGGCGCTTCTTGCCGCCGTCATAACCATCGTCCTGGCGGTGCTCCGGCAGGCAGGGTTTCAGCGGCACAGCCTCGCGGCCGCCTGATCGCGTTGTTCAGGCCGGACTCGATATAGGCGTTCTGCTGTGGCTTGCCAGACCGGATGCAGGTCAGGACGATGCCCTGCTTCTCTGACGTATTCTGGGCGATACAGCCATTCAGGCGGGAAAAATCCGTTCACGCTCTGGTTGTTGCCAAAAGGGGAAATGGGCGGTAACCTTTTTCCATGAGGAACCCAGGATCATCCAAGGAACCCCATGGCCGCGCGCCGCTTGTCGTGAGCTTCCTGCTCGGCGCCCTGGTGGGGATCCCGATCGGCATGATCTGGAGCTGGCTGGATTACGGCAGCTTCGAGCTTGGCTACATGAGCAACCATGTCCTTGGCGCGGCCCTGATGGCGGGGCTGATCGCGCTTGGCATCACGCTCCTGCGGCGCTGGCTCCGGCGCAACCCGATGTGAGGCGAGAGATGGCCGAGGATCCCCCCCGCACCACCGAGATGACCCGCACCGGCAGGAGAGGCGAGCTGTTCGTCTTCTTCGTGCTGGCCGCGGTGATCTGGCCGTTCCTGTCCATCGCCTTCGTCGGCGGCTACGGCTTTCTGATCTGGATGTGGCAGATCGTCTTCGGCCCGCCCGGCCCCCCGGTCTGAGGCGGTCATGGCCCTCAACCGCCGCAGCTTCCTTTCCGTCGAACTGACGGAGCATCCGGCGCCGATCCGGCCGCCCTGGACGCGCGAGGCCGACATGGCGCGCTGCACCGGCTGCGCGGCCTGCGTCGAGGCCTGCCCCGAGGCGATCCTGCTGATGGAGCGGGGCCTGCCGCAGGTGGCGTTCGGCCGCGGCGAATGCAGCTTCTGCGGCGCCTGTGCCGAGGCCTGCCCCGAGCCGGTCTTCGACCTGACCCGCCCGGCCTTCGCGCAGGTTGCCGCCGTGGGGGCGGGCTGCCTCACCCTCGGCGGCGTGGCCTGCATGGCCTGCGCCGACATCTGCCCCGAGGCCGCGATCCGGCTCCGGCCGCGGATCGGCGGGCCGGCGGTGCCGGAACTGGCCGCCAGCCGCTGCACGGGCTGCGGGGCCTGCGTGGCGATCTGCCCGGCGGATGCGGTCGGGATGCAGGAAAGGGAGGCGGCCGATGCCTGAGGCTCAAGGGCACATCTCGAGCGCGATCCTGCGCGTGCGGCCGGGCGACGAGGCCCCTGTCGCCGCCCGCGTGGCGGGCGTTGCGGGCTGCGAGGTGGCCATCGCGCAGCAGGGCCGGCTCGTCGTGCTGATCGAGACCGCCAGCCGCGGCGCCACCGGGGCCGCGCTGACCGAACTGACGCTGCTCGACGGCGTCCATTCCGCCTGCATGGTCTACGAGCAGGTGGAGTCCCTCAACTCTCTGGGAGAGACGGCATGACCCTGACACGGCGCGATCTGATCAAGGCACAGGCGGCCGCCACGGCCGCGGCGGCCGCCGGCCTGCCCGTGGCGGCGCTGGCCCAGCCGGTCACCGGCGGCGCCGAGGCGCTGCGCATCCGCTGGTCGAAGGCGCCCTGCCGCTTCTGCGGCACCGGCTGCGGGGTCATGGTGGGCACCCGCGACGGGCAGGTGGTGGCCACCCACGGCGACACGCAGGCCGAGGTGAACCGCGGGCTGAACTGCGTGAAGGGCTATTTCCTGTCCAAGATCATGTATGGCGAGGACCGGCTGACCACGCCGCTCCTGCGGATGCGCGACGGCGTCTATCACAAGGACGGCGAGTTCACCCCCGTCAGCTGGGACGAGGCCTTCGACGTCATGGCCGCGCAGGCCAAGCGGGTGCTGAAGGAGAAGGGCCCGCGGGCGGTGGGCATGTTCGGCTCGGGCCAGTGGACGATCTGGGAGGGCTATGCAGCCTCGAAGCTGATGCGCGCGGGCTTCCGGTCGAACAACCTCGACCCCAATGCACGCCACTGCATGGCCTCGGCCGCGACCGCCTTCATGCGCACCTTCGGCATGGACGAGCCGATGGGCTGCTACGACGATTTCGAACATGCGGATGCCTTCGTGCTCTGGGGCTCGAACATGGCCGAGATGCATCCGATCCTCTGGACCCGGCTCAGCGACCGCAGGCTCAGCCACGAACATGTGCGCGTGGCGGTGCTTTCGACCTTCACCCATCGCAGCATGGATCTGGCCGACACGCCGATCGTCTTCCGCCCCGGCACCGATCTGGCGATCCTGAACTACATCGCGCATCACATCATCTCGACGGGCCGGGTGAACCGCGACTTCGTGGACCGGCACACGAATTTCGCGCTGGGGGCCACCGACATCGGCTACGGCCTGCGCCCCGAGCATCAGCTTCAGCTGGCGGCCAAGGGGGCGGCCGATGCGGGCGCCATGACGCCCGCCGACTTCGACGCCTTCGCGGCCTTCGTGTCCGAATATACGCTGGAAAGGGCCGCCGAGATTTCCGGGGTGGAGCCGGCGCTCCTTGAGGAACTGGCCGAGCTTTACGCCGATCCCGACCGCAAGGTCATGTCGCTCTGGACCATGGGCTTCAACCAGCATGTCCGCGGCGTCTGGGCCAACCACATGGTCTACAACCTGCATCTGCTGACCGGAAAGATCGCCGAGCCCGGCAACTCGCCCTTCTCGCTGACCGGCCAGCCCTCGGCTTGCGGCACCGCGCGCGAGGTGGGCACCTTCGCCCACCGCCTGCCCGCCGATACGGTGGTGACGAACCCCGAGCACCGCCATCACGCCGAAGAGATCTGGAAACTGCCCGAGGGGCTTCTGCCCGACTGGGTGGGCGCCCATGCCGTCGATCAGGACCGCAAGCTGAAGGACGGCGAGATCAACTTCTACTGGGTGCAGGTCAACAACAACATGCAGGCCGCGCCCAATGTCGATCAGGAGACTTGGCCCGGCTACCGCAACCCTCAGAACTTCATCGTCGTCTCGGACGCCTATCCCACGGTGACGGGGCGCGCGGCCGATCTGGTGCTGCCGGCGGCGATGTGGGTCGAGAAGGAGGGCGCCTACGGCAACGCCGAGCGGCGCACCCATTTCTGGCACCAGCTGGTCGAGGCGCCGGGCGAGGCGCGCTCGGATCTGTGGCAGCTGATGGAATTCTCGAAACGCTTCACCACCGACGAGGTCTGGCCCGAAGAGATCCTGACCGCCGCCCCCGACTACCGCGGCAAGACCCTCTTCGAGGTGCTCTTTGCCAATGGCACGGTGGACCGCTTCCCCGCCTCGGAGGTGGACCCGGACTATGCCAACCACGAGGCGGCGCTGTTCGGCTTCTATCCGCAGAAGGGCCTCTTCGAGGAATATGCCGAGTTCGGCCGCGGCCACGGCCACGATCTGGCGCCCTTCGACAGCTATCACGAGAACCGCGGCCTGCGCTGGCCGGTGGTGGACGGGCAGGAAACGCTCTGGCGCTACCGCGAGGGGCATGACCCTTACGTGAAACCCGGCGAGGGGGTCAGCTTCTACGGCAAGCCCGACGGGCGGGCGGTGATCCTGGCCGTTCCCTACGAGCCGCCGGCCGAAAGCCCGGACGAGGAGTTCGGCTTCTGGCTGGTGACGGGGCGGGTGCTGGAACATTGGCACTCGGGCTCGATGACGCTGCGGGTGCCGGAACTCTACAAGGCCTTTCCGGGCGCGCTCTGCTACATGCACCCCGAGGATGCGCGCGCGCGTGGCCTCAACCGCGGGTCCGAGGTGCGGGTGATCTCGCGCCGGGGCGAGATCCGCACCCGGCTCGAGACCCGCGGCCGCAACCGGATGCCGCGCGGCGTGGTCTTCGTGCCCTGGTTCGACGCCAGCCAGCTGATCAACAAGGTGACCCTCGACGCCAACGATCCCATCTCCAGACAGACGGATTTCAAGAAATGCGCCGTGAAGATCGAAGCCGTCTGACCGTCGGCGCCCTCATCGCCCTTGCGCTTTTCGTGCCCGCGGCATGGGCGCAGGAGGTCCAGCCCATGAGGGCCCCGCCGCCGCAGCTGCAGGATGCGCCGCGCCTGACCGGCGCCGAGCGGCCGATGGCCGAGGTGGCGGCCCCGCCCCTGCCCGAGACCATCATCGACGACCGCCGCGTGGGGCGGAACTACCCCGAGCAGCCGCCGGTGATCCCGCATTCGATCGAGGGCTACCAGCTCTCGGTCAATGCCAACCGCTGCCTCGAATGCCACCGGCGGCAGTATTCCGGCCTTGTCGCCGCGCCGATGATCTCGATCACCCATTTCCAGGACCGCGAGGGCCAGATGCTGGCCGATGTCTCGCCGCGCCGCTACTTCTGCACCGCCTGCCATGTGCCGCAGACCAACGCCCAGCCGCTGGTGACGAACCGGTTCCGCGACATGCTGACGATGATGCCGGCCAGCGGCGGGGCCCGGTGACATGCGCCTTCCGGGATTTCTCCGCCGCTTCTGGGCGATCGCCACCTCCCCCTCGAGCTTTCTCAGCGTGGGGTTCTTGACGCTGGGCGGCTTTGTCGGCGGCGTGCTGTTCTGGGGCGGGTTCAACACCGCGCTCGAGGCCACCAACACCGAGGCCTTCTGCACCTCGTGCCACGAGATGCAGGCCAATGTCTTCGAGGAGCTGACGCAGACCGTCCATTACACCAACCGCTCGGGCGTGCGCGCGGGCTGCCCGGACTGCCACGTTCCGCACGAATGGACCGACAAGATCGCGCGCAAGATGCAGGCCTCGAAGGAGGTCTGGGGCCATCTCTTCGGCACGATCGACACCCGGCGCAAGTTCCTCGACCAGCGGCTCCGGCTGGCCGAGCACGAATGGGCGCGGCTGAAGGCCAATGACTCGCTCGAATGCCGCAACTGCCATTCCGAGGTGGCGATGGATTTCGCCCGCCAGACCGACCGGGCTGGGATGATCCACACGCAATATCTGATCCAGACCGAGGGCTACACCTGCATCGACTGCCACAAGGGCATCGCGCATGAATTGCCCGACATGCGCGGCATCGATCCGGGCTGGCTGCCGCCGGCCGAGCTGCGCGCGGCCCTGGCGCCCGACCTCGAGGGCCTGCGGCAGCATCTGGCGGAGTAGCGCCCCCCGCGGATTTCGGGCGCGGCGCGGGATCACGCGCCCGCCGGGGACGTTTCCCTCGGATCCAGCAGCCGGATCCGCCCATGCGACCCTTCTCCCTTCCCCTGCTTCGCGGCAATGGCCGCCAGGTCCTGCGCGTGTCGCTCCAGACCGTGGGGGCGGTCGCGGCGACCTGGGCCGCCCTGTCCTTCGGCCAGTCGCCGCACCTGTCCTGGGCGATGATCGCCGCGCTCCTGACCATCGACACCAGCGCCGACGCCTCGCTGCGCAACGCGCTCGGCCGGGTGGTGGGGGTGGGGATCGGCACCGCCGTGGGCTTTGCCGCCGCCGGCCTTCCGGGCCAGAGCGTGCTGCTTCCCCTGCTGGTGGCGGCGGTGGTGACCAATGCCATCGTCGCGCTGAGGCCGCAGCTCAGCTACGCCGCGATCCTGGCAGCGGTCGTGGCGGCCGACCCCCATCCCGAGGCGATCGACATGCTGGAGCAGGCCGCCGCGATCCTCGTGGGCACCCTGATGGGGGCCGCGGCGAGCTTTCTGGTCTGGCCCGTGTTCGGCCGCCAGCGCGCCCGCGCGGCGCTGCGCAATGCGGTGGACGACTGCGCCCGGCTCTTCGAGCTGATCGAGCGCGGCGTCACCGAGCCCGGCACGGACGAGCGTCAGGCGCTGCATGCGCGCTTCCTGAGCGATTTGGAGACGGTGCATTCCCGCATCGCCGAAACCCGCTTTGCCCCGCGCCTGCCGGGCGGATCGGGGCTGCACGAGGTCGCCTCGGCGGTCGAGAGCCTGTGGCACGCGCTGGTGATCCTCGACCGGGTGGTCCGGCGCGAGGTGAGCGACCCCGGCCGGGAGCGCCTCGGGCGGCTGCGCCCCGCGCTCGAGCGGATGCGCGCCGAGGTCGGCCCCTACCTTCAGGGCGTGCGCGAGGCGATGGATGTGGGCCGGCCGCAGCCCACCGACGACCGGGCCCTGATCCGGCGGATCGAGGAGGCGCGGCGCGAGACGGATGCGCTGCTCGACGAGGCCCAGGGGCCGGAGGGCCGGTGGCTCCATGCGCTCGGCTTTGCGCTGGACGAGATCGGCCGGTCGCTGCTGCAGCTGGGCGGCACCGTGGGCCCCCGGGTGGGCCGCGACGGGGCGGGCCGCGAGGGGGCCTGAGGCGCCGCGGCCCGCCTATCCCTCGGTCCGGGCCACGCGCAGCGACTGGGTCCGGCCGTCCTTGGCCTCGCCGAAATAGATCGTCTGGTGCGGGAAGGGGATCTCGATGTTCCGCTCGTCGAAGACGCGCTTGAGGATCTCGTTGTAGGCGCGGCCCACGCCCCATTGCTTGCCCGGCAGGGTCTTGATGCGGGCGCGCAGCACGATGGCGCTGTCGCCGAAGGAATCGAGCCCCAGCCATTCGAGGTCGGCCAGGATGACGGCCGCATGTTCGGGGCGCCGGCGCAGCTCCTTGAAGGCGTCGAACATCGCCGCCCGGACCTCGTCCACATTCTCGCGGTAGGCCACGCCCATGTCGCAGACGAAGAACGAGAAATCGCGCATGAAGTTCGACACCATGTCCACCGACGAGAAGGGGATGATGTGGAAGACCCCGTTCAGGTCGCGCAGGCTGACCGAGCGCACCGTCAGCCGCTCGACCACGCCCGAGATGCCCGCGACCGAGACCACGTCGCCCACGTTGATGGCGTTCTCGAACTGGATGAAGATGCCGGTGATGATGTCCTGCACCAGCCTCTGCGCGCCAAAGCCGATCGCAAGGCCCAGCACCCCGGCCGACGCCAGCAGCGGGCCGATGTTCAGCCCGATCTCGGACAGGCAGAACATCAGCGTCACCACGATCAGCGCGATCGTGACCGCATTGCGCAGCAGCGACAGCAGCGTCTGCTCGCGCGAGGTCGCGACATGGCCGAAGGCGGGGTTCAGCCGGTAGTCGATCCAGGAGGTGAGCGCGATCCAGATCGCGAACGAGGCCGTGAGGATGGCCGAGACCGCCACGACGGTGGCAAACAGGCTGCGGCCGAAGGGGCTCTGCAGCCAGAGGCGCACATCGATGAGCCCGGTCGTGTGGAGCGTGAACAGCAGCACCCCCGCCAGGATGAGCAGGCGCAGCACCAGCAGCACCTGCGGCACGAACCGGTTCAGCCGCCCCTCGAGCAGCGGCAGCCTCTCGCGCGTCGGGCCGGGCAGCCGCACCCCCCGGGCGATGGCCCGCGCCAGCGCGCCCGACAGCATGAAACCGATGATCAGCACGCCCGCGATGCGCAGCGAGGCGAAGATCGGCCCCATCGCATCGGTCCCCGAACTGACCAGCGACAGCAAGAGCAGCACCGCCAGATAGGCCAGCGCGAACCAGTGCCAGGACTGGGCCAGCGCCACCAGCGCGGGCGAGCGGCGCGTCACATGGGCCGTCTCCTCCCAGAGGGGCGGCGGCTCGGGGGCGACAGGTTCCGCTGCGGGCGGCGGCGGCGGCTCGGCGCTGCCCGTGGCGATGTCGGCGGCAAGGTCGGGGTCGATCTCCTGCACGGCCGGGGCCGCCGGCACCGCCGGCTCGGGCTCCAGGCGGCTCGGCGCCACCGGCTGCGTCTCGTGCAGCAGCCAGTCGGCGACGGGCCTGCGGTGGCGCACCGCGAGGAAGGCCAGGAACAGCACCCCCAGGATCGAGATCAGCGCCGAGACCCCGCGCCCGGCCCCGACCGAGGCGCTGTCATCGACGATGGGCACGATCAGCAGCTGGCCATAGCCCAGAAGCGCGATGCTGAAGCTCATCGCCGCCGAGAGCGTGCGCGCGGCCCGGTCGCCGAGGGCCACGATCCGCAGGTCGCGCGTCGCGGGCGACAGCACGAAGCGCATCGCCGTGCGCGCCAGTTCCACCACCAGGAAGGCGTTCAGATAGAGCGTCTGGCGCAGGCCGATCTGGCCCGCGCTGCCCAGCACCGCGATGGCCACCACATAGCCGATGGCCCAGGCGCCGATCACGATCAGGATGTCGATGGCCAGCGCGCCCAGATAGAGCAGCACGCGCCCCGTGACGCTCGCCCCCCGGGCCCGCCCGCCCATCCGCCGGTAGGTGGGAATGGCCAGCCGGCGCAGGATCAGGAAGATGGTGGCCGTGGACAGGATCAGCAGCATAAGCTCGGTGACCGCCCCTCCGAGCAGGCCGAGATCGAGGCCCGCCAGATCGTCGAACAGTTCCGGCGCGGCCCTCAGGGCGGTCCAGAAGTCCTGCACGCTCCGGGCGGCGGCCTCGGCGATGCCCTGGGTGAAGAGCGCGGCCGACCGCCCCAGCGACAGGATCTCGGCCGAGGGCGGGGCGACGGGGTCCGCCGCCGCCGCGGTGGCCGCGGCGCGCTCGAGTTCCCCGATCAGCGCGGCCCGGGCGGCATCGTCGCGCAGCAGCTCGAGCAGGGCGGCCGCGGGCGCGGATGGCTCGGCCTCGGAGGCCGCCGGACCGTTCAGCCCCGGGATCTGGGCCAGGGCGGGCGCGAGGCCGGCCAGCAGGAGTGTCAGGGCAAGAAGCAGCGGGGCGGCGAGACAGGTCGATCTTCTGGACATGGCTCTTTCAAAGAGTGCGCCGCGCGTCGCTGCCAACCCCCCGGGGGCAGAAAGATGCGGATGTCCGGGCGGAACGTGCAGGAACCGTCCCCTTGTCCGATGCAGCGGGGGCCGGGACGCCCCCGATCGGGCCGCTTGATCGGGCCTCGCCCCCATGAACCGGCGGGGCAGGGCCGGGCTGGGCAGTTGCGCCCGCCGCCTGCAGGCAGCCCCGCCGCAAGGCGGGCCGCAGGGCCCGGTCCTTCGAACCGGACGGGGCCGGACAGGACCGGGCGACCCGCCTGGGCCGCCCGGTCCGCTTCGCTCTCAGAGGCCGAAAATGTCGCTCGCCACCAGGGTCGCGCTGCCCGACAGGGTGAAGAGCGCGATCTCGCCATAGGTCGAGCCCGCACCGTCCTGATCGAAATAGAGCGTCCGGGTGTCGGCGCGGAAGATGAAGGTCTCGTTGTAGGGCTTGGAATAGCCCGCCGATGCGCTGGCCACGGTGATGAAGCTCGCGGGGTTCAGCTGGTCGGTGCTGTAGTTGAAATTGTCCGACAGATAGCCGCCGAAGCTCGATTTGACGATGCCGATCCTGTCCACGCCGGACACGAAGTCGGTGATCGTGTCGCCGCCCTCGCTCGACAGGGCAAAGACGAAGGTGTCGCTGCCGCTGCCGCCGGCCAGCGTATCCGCCCCCGCGCCACCCTGCAGCTCGTCATCGCCGGCCCCGCCCTGCAGGCGGTTCGCCCCGGCATTGCCGACCAGCCGGTTGGCCGCATCATTGCCGGTTCCCGAGAGCCCGGCGGTGCCGGTCAGCACCAGGTTCTCGACATGGCTGCCGAGCGTGTAGGAGATCGAGGAGACCACCGTGTCGTTGCCGCCCGCGCCATATTCGACCACCTTGTCCCCGGTGCTCTCGACCACATAGGTGTCGTCGCCGCGGCCGCCGATCATGCGGTCGGCCCCGGCCTTGCCGTCGAGCCGGTTGTTGCCGGCATTGCCGACCAGCTGGTTGGCCAGGGCGTTGCCGGTCGCATCGATGTCCTCGCTGCCCGACAGGGTGAGATGCTCCACATGCGCTCCCAGCACGAAGGATCCGGTGCTCACCACGAGGTCGGTTCCGCCGCCCGCGGCCTCGACAACCCGGTCCTCGACGCCCTGCACATGGTAGGTGTCGTTGCCCCGCCCGCCGGTCAGCACGTTTCTCAGCGCATTGCCGATGAGCGTGTCGTTGTAGGCTGAGCCGATCGCATTCTCGATCCGCGCCTCGGCGATCTCGGTGATGCCGCTGCTGAGCGCCGCCACCAGGTTCGAGCTGTCGCTGGCCAGGGTCACCACCGTGCCGACCCCGAGCTGGCGCACGAGATCCTGGTAATGGCTTTCGTTGCCCGAGGTCACGGCGAAGACCGGAATGATGCCCGAGGCGAGCAGCTTCGACTTCACCATCGCGATCGTCGGATAATCCTCGAGCTCCAGGACCGTGTCGCCGTTGTTGGGCACGTAGGAGGTGTCGCCGGCCTCGTGATAGCGCGCGTCGGTCAGCACCACCGCCACGCGCAGCGACTCGGACCGGAAGCCGATCTCGGAGCTGCGCAGGGCCGCCTGCATCAGCGCCTCGAGCTGGGATTCGGGCGCGTCGCCGCCGCTGCCGATCGACAGGGCGTTGAGGGCGGCGCTCAGCGCCGCGGGGCTCGAACTCATCCGCAGGTCGGTGCGATAGACATATTCGCCCTTGTCGATGAACGAGGCCAGCCCGAAGCGGTTGTCGGCCTGGATCGCGTTGAGCGACGAGATGACGCTCGGCACCAGCGTCCGCACCGTGGTCACGTCATCGCTGAACGAGCCCGAGCAGTCCTGCATGAACAGCACATCCAGCGGAACATCGACCGTGCCGCCGGCGGCCAGGGTCACGATGCGCCCGTTGATGTTGCTGCTGCCGCCGGGGGTCAGGTCGATCGAGACGGCGCCGGTGGCCCGCGAGGCGTCGATCGTGTCGGTGCCCGAGCCATCCTCGATCCGGACCGAACCGCTGGTGCCGGACACGACATAGATGTCGTTGCCCGCCCCGCCGTTCATCTCGTCCTCGCCCGAGGTGTCCACCAGCGTGTCGTTGCCGGCCCCCCCTTCCAGCGTGTCGTCGCCGCCGCCGCCGGTCAGCCGGTCGTTGCCCGCCCCGCCCACCAGCCGGTTGGCGCCGGACGTGCCGGTCAGCACGTCGTCATGCCGCGAACCCTCCAGGTTCTCGATGTTGACCAGCGTGTCGGTCCCGCTGCCGCCCGTCGCCTGGGCCCCCGTGACGGCCAGCGAGACCGTCACGCCGGAGGTGGCCCCCGCATAGCTGGCCGTGTCCGAGCCCGCCCCGCCGTCGAGCCGGTTGTTGCCGGCATTCGCCACGATCACGTTGTCGAGCGCATTGCCGGTGGCATTGATGTGCCCGGTGCCGGACAGGGTCAGGTTCTCGATCCCGCTCCGGCCCGCCAGCGAGTACGAGACCGAGCTGATCACCGTATCGATGCCGGAGCTGTCGAGGATCGTGTCGGTGGCGGTATCGACGATGTAGGTGTCGTTGCCGGCGCCGCCGTCCAGCGTGTCCCGGCCAGCGCCGCCGTCCAGCGTGTCGTTGCCGGCAAGACCGGCCAGCCGGTTGTTGCCGGCATTGCCTGTCAGCAGGTTGCCCAGGCCGTTGCCGGTGCCGTTCAGCCCCGCGCTGCCCCGGAGCACGAGGTTCTCGACATTGGCCCCCAGCGTCACCGAGACATGGGCCTCGATCCGGTCGGTTCCGCCCGAGGCGGCCTCGACCACCACATCGCCGGCATCGCGGACGATATAGACGTCGTTCCCGGCGCCGCCGATCATCGTGTCGTTGCCGAGGCCGCCGTCGATCACGTTGTTTCCGGCGGTGCCGGTGATCCGGTTGGCCAGGGCGTTGCCGGTGCCGGTCAGATGACCCCGGCCGGTCAGGATCAGGTTCTCGATCGCCCCGAGCGCCGCGAGCGAGAAGCTCACCGAGGACTGGACCGTATCGACCCCGCCCGTGTCCACGATCGTGTCGGTGGTGGTATCGACGATGTAGGTGTCGTTGCCCGCACCCCCTTCCAGCCGGTCGGTGCCGCCGCCGCCATCCAGCGTGTCGTCGCCCTCGCCGCCCCGCAGGATGTTCGCCGCCCCGTTGCCGATGAGCAGGTTGTTGGTCGCGTTGCCGATCGCGTTGATCGCCGCCGAGCCGGTCAGCGTGATGTTCTCGATGTAGGGCGAGGCGGCGATGCTGTAGCTGATGCTGCTGCGGACCGTGTCGATGCCCTGGTTCGCGATCTCGACCACGACGTCGCCGGCATTGTCCACGATGTAGGTGTCGTTGCCCCGGCCGCCCACGAGCCGGTCGGCCCCGCCCCGGCCGTCGAGCGTGTCGTTGCCGTCGAGGCCGGTGAGCACGTTGGCCGCGTCGTTGCCGGTCAGCAGGTTGTTCCTGTCGTTCCCGGTCCCGTTGATCGCGGCCGTGCCGGTGAGGGTGAGATTGACCTGATAGGGCTGGAGCCCCGCGACCGTGGTGCTGCTGGTGACATCCACCGCATAGTTGACGATCGAGGCGAGCTGGGCGGGCGTGAGCCCGGTGAGCGCGTGGGGCGGCAGCGTGGCCAGCGAGTTGGCCAGAGCCGTCGCCGCGGCCTCGGTTGGCTCGACCAGGACGAAATGGACGACGCTCGCCGACGCGCCCGCTGCGAGCGACAGGTTGTAGGAGGTCGAGAAATCGTCGGAGTCGAGGCGGCTGGCCAGCGCGGGATCGGCCTCGCGGCCCCCGGCCACCACATGGCCGAACTTCGGATAGGAGGCCCCGTAGTAGCTGTGGTCGGTCAGATACCAGTCGTCGGACGTGGCATAGGTCGTGTCGCCGCTCGAGGTGCGCACCAGCTGGGTGGAACTGTCGGCGTACATGTTGTCCGCGACCGTGAGCCGGAGGGCGGCCGGGGCGGTTCCGGTGTTGGTCACCGTTTCGACCATCCGCATGTAATAGCGCCCGGCCCCGTCGCTCAGGACATCGGCCTGACGCACCACGGTGACGCTCGTGCCGCCGGATGAGGCGGTGGCGGTGACGGAGTGGCCCGTGGCGGTCGCGGTGGCGGCTCCGTAGGACAGCCAGAGGCTGCCCGATCCACCGGCAAGCGCCAGCGACAGGCTCGAGCCGCTGTCATACCCCTGGTAGCCCAGCCGCGACACGGAGGGCTGTCCGTAGCTCGAGACCGTCCAGGTCGTGGAATTGGGATCGACATAGGAAAGCGTCATGAAACCTCCGAAAGAAATTCCTTTCCCCGAAATCGGAAGCGATTCGGGGGCGTGGTGTTAAAGTCCTTAATTAACGGGTGCTTGTATCAGAATTCCCGAGAGCCCACAAAGAAAACTCCGGGCCCGCGGCGGGCTGGTTCCGCTTTGTCATCTCCTCGTGACCGGGTCGGCACGCGGCGGTTGCAATGCCGCAGGAATCCGGCCCGTCCGGAGGCGCAGACCGGCCGCATCGGTCCCGGTCGGGAACCATATGCTCCCTGCGGCCCGGCTGCAGGCCACGGTTCCCGGCTGGCAGCCCCGGCGCCGGCGGGTGCCTGCAGGGCCCCCGTCCCGGCGGGCAGGGCATGCGGCGGGGGGCTGCCAGGGCGCCTGTCGTGATCCTTGCAAGATGGGCCCGGATCGAGGATAGTTCTTCCAGAAACGAAAGAAAATGATCGGATCTCCTTCCATGATGCGGAGTCTTGAGCGGCACGCCGTTATCCTCGGGCTCCTGCGCCAACAGGAGCATGTCACCATCGAGGCCATGGCTGCGGCCTGCGACGCCTCGCTCCAGACGATCCGGCGCGATCTGAACCAGCTCAGCGAGGACGGGCGCGTCGTGCGCTATCATGGCGGGGCGCGGCTGGCCGACCTGGCCCGCACCGCCACCTACGAGGTGCGCAGCGCAAGCCATGTGCGCGAGAAGGTTGCGGCCGGCCAGCTTCTGGCCCGCCTCATCCCGGACGGGGCCTCGCTCTTCCTCGCGGGCGGCTCGACGCTCGCCCTCGCCGCGCAGGAGTTGCGCGCCTGCGAGCGGCTGACGGTCGTGACGAACAACCTCCATGCAGCTGTAACTCTTTACGATAAAACGGGATTCGATGTCTGCGTGCTCGGCGGCACCATGCGGCCCGCCAGCGGGTCGATGATCGGCGAGGATGCCGTGCGCATGATCGAACGCTATTCGCTCGATTACGCCGTGATCGGCACCTGCGGGATCTCGGCCGACGGGGCGCTGCTGGAATATGACCAGGGCCTCGTGCCGCCGATCCTCGCCATGATCGCCAACGCGCGCCAGACGGTGCTGGTGGCGGACGGCTCGAAGTTCGGGACCAAGGGGATCGTGCGGGCGGCGAATCTCGAGGCGGTCGATCATTTCGTCACCGACCGCGCACCGGAAGGCGCGGCGGCAGAGCTGCTCGCCCGGCATGGGGTGGCGGTCCATCACGCCAGCCTCCCGTGCGCCGAGAGGGCGCTTGACGGACAAGAACGACCACAAGATTACAAAAGCGAAGAAAACATCCGCCCTCATATTGACAAAAATTTCCAATAACGATCATATCCCCACATCCGGTCCCAGAAGCGCGAGGAGGCGCGACCGGTCCAGCGGCCCGTGGAGCGGGTCGGCCAACGGCCCGGTCGCAAGCGGGCCTTCAGGGAGGGAACATGAGACAGTTCATCATCGGCGCGGCCGTGGCGCTCGCTGCCGTGCCGGCCGCAGCCCAGGAGTTCGACTGGCGCAAGCACGAGGGCGAGACGATCAACCTCATGCTGAACAACCTCGCCTGGACGCAGCAGATGCGCGACCGGCTCGAGGAGTTCACCGAAGCCACCGGCATCCGGGTGCGCGCCGAGACCTTCAGCGAGGAACAGTACCGCACACGCCTGACCACGCTTCTCCAGGGCGGATCGAGCGAGCTTGACGTCTTCATGACCCTGCCCTCGCGCGAGGCGCCGCTGTTTCAGGCCAACGGCTGGTATGCCGATCTCACGCCGCTCCTGAAGGGCGAGGCGACCGATCCGGCCTTTGATTACGACGATTTCAGCGCGGCGCTGCGCCAGAGCGGCGTGGTGGGCGAGGCCATCACCAGCGTGCCGATCAACGTCGAGGGCCCGCTCTTCTACTGGCGCCGCGACATCTTCGAGACATGCAACGTCGAAAAGCCGGAATATCTCGAGGACCTGCCCGCCGCGGCCGAGAAGATCCGCGCCTGCGACAGCTCGATCACGCCCTGGGCCGCCCGCGGCCTGCGCGGCACCGTGGGCTATCCGCTCGGCGCCTTCGTCTACAACATGGGCGGCGACTTCATGGATGAGGACGGCAAGGCCTCGCTCTGCCTGCCGGGCACAATCAAGGGCCTCGACCTCTATGGCTCGATGCTGCGCGACTACGGCCCGCCGGGCGCGACCAACCACACCTTCACCCAGGTGATGGACCTGCTGGGCCAGGGCCGCGTGGCCATGACCAATGAATCCTCGAACGAATTCTCGACGCTGATGAAGCATCAGGGAAGGGTCGAGGACATCGGCGTGGACGTGCTGCCCGGCGGGCGCGAGTCCGGCATCTCGAAACCCGTCGTCATCAACTGGAGCCTCGCCGTCTCGGGCCTGTCCGAGAAGAAGGAGGCCGCCTGGTACTTCGTCCAGTGGGCGACCGGCGCCGAGAACCAGGAAGAGCTTGCCACCCGCGGCATCGCCCCCTCGCGCGTGTCGGTCTTCAACGGCGAGGGCTTCCGCGCCTGGGCCAGCGAGAGCCGCCCGCGCGGCGAATGGCTCGAGGCGCTGCTCGAGATCTCGCAGACCGGCTCCTCGCTCTACCAGACGCCCTCGCTGACCCGGACGCCCGAGGCGCGCGAGATCCTGTCGAACGTGGTGCAGCAGATCGTGCTGGGCCAGGCCGACGCCGAGACCGCCGCCTGCGCCGTGACCGAGCAGGTCCAGGCCCTGCAGGACTGATGCGCTGGCCACCGCGGGCCTTCGGGTCCGCGGCTTGCCCCGGGCCGTCAGGTCCGGCACAGTTTCCCCGCCACGGGCCTTCGGGGCCCGCGGCGCCTCCCGCACCGGCCGCCGCCGTCCCCTCCCGTTTCAGCCAGGAGAGCCCCATGCCCCCCCGGTCCCCCGGTCAATCGGCCATGTCGGCCCGCTGGATGATCCTGCCCGCCGTCGTCATGACGCTGGCCATGGTCATCTTCCCCTTGGGCTTTGCCATCTATCTGAGCCTCGGCGGCAACGGCACGCTGCCCGCGGGCCTGGGCTTCGGCCACTACAGCCGCCTCGTGGCCGACCCCGCCTTCTGGAGCGCGCTGCGCGTGACGCTCGTGCTCTTCGTGGTGGCGCTCGTGCTGCAGCTGGTGCTGGGCACCGCGCTCGCGCTGGCGCTCAACCGCTACAATGTGGTGCGCGGGCTGGTGCGGACGGCGATCCTGTCGCCCTTCATGCTGCCGCCCGTCGTCGTGGGCATGATCGCCATCGTCGTGCTCGATCCGGGCCTCGGCGCGGCCAACTGGATCCTCGAGAGCCTGGGCCTGCCGCATTTCCTCTGGCTCGCCTCGCCGCGCTGGTCGCTTCTGGTCGTGGCGCTGATCGACACCTGGCAATGGACGCCCTTCGTGGCGCTGATCGTGCTGGGGGGCCTGCAGGCCCTGCCCGCCCGGGTCTACGAGGCGGCCGAGATCGACGGGGCCAAGGGCTGGAGCCTCTTCTGGCACGTCACCCTGCCGCTTCTCGGCCCGACGCTCCTGACCGCCGCCGTGCTGCGTTCGGTCGATCTGCTGCGCTTCTTCGACATCATCTACATCACCACGCAAGGGGGGCCCGGCAACGCGACCACGACCCTCAACATCCAGGCCTACAAGCTGGGCTTCGACTTCATGGATGTGGGCTATGCCTCGTCGGTGATGATCGTGCTCGCCCTCATCGTCCTCGGCTCGGTGCTCTTCTTCGCCAGCCTGCGCAAGAAGGTGTCCTGGTAATGTCCGACACGCCCCGTTCCCGCTGGTCCACCCCCGTCTTCACCATCGGCGCGCTGCTCTTCATGTCGCCGATCCTCTGGATGGCGCTCTCGAGCCTGAAGAGCCCGATGGAGGTGACGGCCTATCCGCCGAAGCTCCTCTTCACCCCCACGGCCGGCAACTATGCCGAGCTGTTCGGGCGGACGGACTTCCTGCACAACACCTTCAACTCCTTCGTGGTGGCCGGCGCCTCGACGCTCCTCGGGCTGGTGATCGCGATCCCGGCGGCCTTCGCGATCTCCTGGCACCGGATGGTCTGGCCGGCGACGGTCAGCCTCTTTGCCCGGATGGCGCCCGGCACGCTGTTCCTTCTGCCCTGGTTCATCATGTTCTCGAAGCTCGGCATGGCGGGCGGCTACACCGCGCTCATCCTCGCCCATGCGGTCATCACCATGCCGCTCGCGCTCTGGATCCTGCTGCCCTATCTCGACGCCACCCCGCGCGAGATCGTCGAAAGCGGCCAGATCGACGGCTGCCGCAGCGGCACGATCCTCGTCCGCCTCGTGCTGCCGATGATCTATCCCGGCATCGTGGTGGCGACGATCATGAGCTTCGTCTTCTCCTGGAACTACTTCCTCTTCGCCCTCGCGCTCTCGGGTTTCGACACCAAGACCGCGATCGTCGCCTCCTTCAACTTCATCGGCGAGGGCACGACCAACTGGGGCGCGCTCATGGCCGCCGCCACCGTCATCGCGCTCCCGCCGCTGGTCCTGACCTTCACCGTGCAGCGCTGGCTCGTCTCGGGCCTCTCCTTCGGCGCCGTCAAGGGCTGACCGGCCCGCCCCCCACGCAAGGTTTCCTGACATGAGCACCGTCCACGTCCGCAACGTGAAAAAGAGCTACTCCGACCTGACCGTGATCGAGGATCTGTCCTTCGACATCCGCGACGGCGAGTTCATGGTCTTTGTCGGCCCCTCGGGCTGCGGCAAGTCCACCCTCCTGCGCATGATCGCCGGGCTTGAATCCTTCCAGGGCGGCGAGGTGGCCATCGGCGAGCGCGTCGTGAACGGCGTGCCCGCGCGCGACCGCAACATCGCCATGGTCTTTCAGGATTACGCGCTCTATCCGCACATGACGATCCGGGACAACATGTCCTTCGGCCTCAAGATGCGGAAGACGCCGAAGGCGGAAATCGAGCGGCGGGTGGCGGCCGCGGCCGAGATCCTGCAGATCGGCCACCTGCTCGAGCGCAAGCCCCGCGCCCTCTCGGGCGGGCAGCGCCAGCGCGTGGCCATGGGGCGCGCCATCGTGCGCGAGCCGGACGTGTTCCTCTTCGACGAGCCGCTCTCGAACCTCGATGCCAAGCTCCGGGTCGAGGTCCGCACCGAGATCAAGCGGCTCCATGCCCGCCTCGGCGCCACGATGATCTATGTGACCCACGACCAGGTCGAGGCCATGACCATGGCCGACCGGATCGTGGTGCTGAAGGGGGGCGCCGTCGAGCAGATCGGCACGCCGCAGGAGCTGTACCGCGAGCCGCGCACCCGGTTCGTCGCGGGCTTCATCGGCTCGCCGGGGATGAACTTCGCCCCCGCCCGGATCGAGGGCGACGTGGCCACGCTCGTGACCGGCGACCGGGTGGCCGTGCGCCGCGTCACCCCCGGCACGGGCGCGGTCCAGGGCGAGATCGGCATCCGCCCCGAGCATGTGCAGCTGGCCGACCCGCACGGCCCGGGCGTCGAGACGCTCGTCGATGTGGTCGAGCCCTTGGGCGCCGACACCCTGGTGGCGGTGCGGCTCGGCGAGGCGCAGCTCATGGTGCGCCTGCCCGGCGAGATCATCCCCGCCGAGGGCGACCGCCTGCGGCTTTCCTTCACCCCCGGCGCGACGATGGCCTTCGACGCGCAGGGACTGCGGATCTGATCCGCGCCGGACGACAGAGGTAGACCCATGAAGGCAGCGATTTTCGACGGCGGCCCGACGCTCCGGCTGACCGACCTTCCGATCCAGGAGCCCGGCCCCGACGAGGTGCTGATCCGCATCGACTCCGCCACGATCTGCGGCACCGACCAGCATATCCTCGAGGGCAAGTTCTGGGCGAAGCCCCCGGTGGTGCTGGGCCATGAATTCGCAGGCTACGTCGAGCGCGTGGGCGAGCGGGTGCGGAACTGCAGGCCGGGCGATCTCGTCTCGGTCGAGCCGCATGTCTATTGCGGCTGCTGCAAGCCCTGCCGGCTCGGCAAGCCGCATCTCTGCCTCGACCGGCTGGCCTGGGGGATCAATCTCAACGGCGGGTTCGAGCAATATGCCACCGTGCGGATGGACACGGTCTATCAGGTCCCCGAAGGGATCGGCCCCGAGGAGGCGGCGCTCGGCGAGATCACCGGCTGCTGCATGCACGGGATCGACCGCGTGGGCGTGGAGCTTGGCGATCTCGTCGTGATCCTCGGCGGCGGTGCGGCGGGGCTGATCCTTGCCCGGCTGGCCGAACTGCGCGGGGCCGCGCGCATCGTGATCTCCGAGCCGAACGCCGCCCGGCGCGAGCAGATCCGCGCCTTCGGCTACCCGGACGTGATCGACCCGCTGAACGAGGATCTGGCCGCCCGCATCAACGGCCTGACCGACGGGCTCGGCGCCGACGTGGTGATCGAGGCCGCGGGCCGGGCCGAGACGGCCGCGCAGGCGGTGGAACTCGTCTGCCACGGCGGGCGCGTCCTCTTCTTCGGCGTGGCCGCCCCGGGCACCATGGCCGCGATCGAGCCGAACCGGATCTTCGCGCGCGAGATCACGGTCGTGGGCTCGATCCGCAATCCCTACACCCACCACCGCGTGATGGAGATCCTGCCCCGGCTCCGGCTGAAGGACATCGTGACCCACCGCTTCCCGCTGGAGAACATCGCCGAGGCCTTCGACGCCGCCCACCGCGGCGAGGGCCTCAAGATCTGCATCAAGCCGAACGGCTGACCCACCCTACCCCGGCCCTGCGCCTGCGCCCCCGCGGAAGCCCCTTCCGCGGCCGGCGGAGCCATGCCCCTGAAGGAAAGACCATGACCGATTTCAGACGCGAGAAGATCCTCGTCGGCGGCGAGTGGATCCAGGCCGACGCGGGCGGCCGGATCGAGGTGACGAACCCGGCCACCGGCGCCGTCATCGGCACCGTCCCCGATGCGGGCGCGGCCGAGACGGCGCGCGCGGTGGCCGCCGCGGAAGCCGCCTTCGGCCCCTGGCGCGCCCTCACCGCGGCCGAGCGCGCGAGCCATCTGCGAAGGCTCGCCCAGGCGATTCTCGATCACCGCGAGGCGCTGGCCGAGCTTCTGACCGAGGAGCAGGGCAAGCCCCTGGCCGAGGCCTGCGGCGAGGTCGGCATGAGCGCCGCCTACATCCAGTGGTTCGCCGAGGAGGCCCGCCGCGTCTATGGCGAGGTGATCCCCTCGCCCTGGCCCGACCGGCGGCTTCTCGTCACCCGCCAGCCGGTGGGTGTGGTGGCGGCGATCACGCCCTGGAACTTCCCCTCCTCGATGCTCGCCCGCAAGATCGGCCCCGCGCTCGCCGCAGGCTGCACCGTCGTGGCCAAGCCCGCGAGCCAGACGCCCTTCTCGGGCCTCGCCTGGGGGGTGCTGGGCGAGATGGCGGGCCTGCCCGCGGGTGTGCTGAACATCGTCACGGGCTCGGCCCGCGCCATCGGGGGCGAGCTCACCGCCAACCCCACGGTGCGCAAGATCACCTTCACCGGCTCCACCCCGGTGGGCAAGGTGCTGCTCGCGCAGGCCGCGGGCACGGTGAAGAAGATGTCGATGGAGCTCGGCGGCAACGCGCCCTTCCTCGTCTTCGACGATGCCGATCTCGACCGCGCCGTCGAGGGCGCCATCGCCGCCAAGTTCCGCAACGCGGGCCAGACCTGCGTCTGCACCAACCGCTTCTATGCGCAGGCGGGCATCCACGACGCCTTCGTCGAGCGGCTGGCCGCAGCCACCGCCGCGCTGAAGGTGGGCCCGGGTGCGCGCGAAGGCTCCGAGATCGGGCCGCTGATCGACGCGGCCGCGGTGGCCAGGACCGAGGAGATGGTGGCCGACGCCACCGCCCGCGGCGGGCGCATCGTCACCGGCGGGCGGCGCCACGCGGCCGGCGCGGGCTTCTACGAGCCCACGGTGATCGCCGATGCGACCGACGCCATGACCTTCGCCCGCGAGGAGATCTTCGGCCCCGTGGCCCCGGTCTTCCGCTTCGAGACCGAGGACGAGGCGATCCGGCGCGCCAATGCCACCGACTACGGCCTCGCCTGCTACTTCTACACCCGCGATCTCGGCCGCGCCTTCCGCGTCTCCGAGGCGCTCGATTACGGCATCGTCGGCGTGAACGAGGGGCTGGTCACGACCGAGGTCGCCCCCTTCGGCGGGATGAAGGAGTCGGGCTTCGGCTCGGAAGGCTCGCACCACGGGATGCAGGATTACCTGACGCTGAAATACACCGCGATGGGAGGGCTCGGCCGATGACCCGCCGCCACGCCATTGCCCTCATCCCCGGCGACGGGATCGGCCCCGAGGTGATCGACGCGAGCCTCGAGGTGCTGGAGAAGGCCGCGAGCCTCCATGGCTTCGCGCTCGACATGACGCGCTTCGACTGGTCCTGCGACCGCCACCTCGCCACCGGCCGCATGATGCCCGAGGACGGGATCGACCAGCTCCGCCCCCATGCGGCGATCCTTCTGGGCGCCGTGGGCTGGCCCGCCCGCGTGCCCGATGCGGTCTCGCTCCACGGGCTTCTGCTGCCGATCCGCAAGTCCTTCGACCAGTTCGCCAACATGCGCCCCCACCGGCTTCTGCCCGGCGCCACCGGGCCGCTCAAGTCCGAGGCCTTCGACATCCTCTGCATCCGCGAGAACACCGAGGGCGAATATTCCGGCGCGGGCGGGCGGATCCATGTCGGCACCCCGGCCGAGGTGGCGGTCGAGACCTCGATCTTCACCCGCCGCGGCGTCGAGCGCATCCTGCGCTTCGGCTTCGAGCAGGCGCGGCGGCGCTCGGGGCGGCTCGCCTCGGTCACCAAGTCGAACGCGCAGAAATATTCCATGGTCTTCTGGGACGAGGTGACCGAGGAGGTGGCCGTCGATTATCCCGACGTGACCGTCTCGCGCTACCACATCGACGCCATCGCGGCGCGGATGGTGATGGCGCCCGAGACGCTCGACGTGGTGGTGGCCTCGAACCTCTTCGGCGACATCCTGACCGACCTCGGCGCGGCCATTCAGGGCGGCCTCGGCTTCGCGCCCTCGGCCAACATCAACCCCGACCGCAGCCAGCCCTCGATGTTCGAGCCGGTCCACGGCTCGGCCCCCGACATCGCGGGCCAGGGCATTGCGAACCCGGTGGCCACGCTCTGGTCCGCGGCCCTCATGCTCGACCATCTGGGCGAGGAGGCGGCCTCCCGGGCGCTTCTCGCCGCGCTCTCGGCCGTCACCGCAGAGGGCCGCCTCCGCACGCCCGACCAGGGCGGCCAGGCCCGCACGACCGAGGTCGCGCGCGCCGTGGCCGACCGACTGTCCTGACCCCCCTTCCCCTCGAAAGGATCTCTCCCATGGCCTCCACCCCGGATCTCTCGGCCCTCCAGCGTCCCTCGGGCGCCTTCGCCATGCTCGCCATCGACCAGCGCGAGTCGATGCGCGCCATGTTCGCCGACACCCAGTCCGAGCCGGTCAGCGACCGCCAGCTCGTGGATTTCAAGCTCGAGGCGCTGCGCCATCTGACGCCCCACGCCTCGGCCGTGCTGATCGACCGGCCCTTCGGCTGGCAGCCCGCGCTCGAGGCGGGCGCGGTGGCGCCGGGCTGCGGCCTGATCGCCGCCGCCGACGAGTTCCACGCCAGCGCCGACGAGATCGTGGCCGATGCGGGTCTCGACGATCTGGTGGTGCCCGAGGCGGTGAAGGCGCAGGGCGCGCAGGCGCTGAAGCTGCTCGTGGTCTGGCGCCCCGACGGCAACCCCGAGAAACGGATCGCGCTGGTGGATGAATTCGTCGCCCGCTGCCGCCGCGCCGGGCTCATCTCGCTGATCGAGCCCGTCTCGCGCAAGCCGCTCGACGGTCGGCCGCACGATCTGCACGACGGCATCCTCGCCGCCGCCCGCGAACTCGGCAACCGGGGCCAGGACATCTACAAGGCCGAGGTGCCGCTCCATGCCGCGGGCGAGGAGGCCGAGGTGCGCCGCCGCTGCGCGGAACTGACCGAGGCCATCGCCTCGCCCTGGGTGGTGCTCTCGTCGGGCGTGGCGCCGGACCGCTTTCCCACGGCCGTCGAATGGGCCTGCCGCGAGGGCGCGCAGGGCTTCCTCGCCGGACGCGCGGTCTGGAAGGAGACGATCGGCGCCCCCGACATGTCCGAGGCGCTGCGCACCACCGCGGTGGACCGGCTGAAGCGGCTGTGCGAGACGGTGGACCGGGCGGTCGGCTGACGGCCCTGCCGCGGAAGGAGAGCGCGATGAACGTTCGGGTGGCCTGCGTCGGCGGGGCGGTGCTGGATCGGGTCTATGGGGTCGAGGTTCTGCCCGGCACCGACGGCAAGACCCGCGCTTCCTCCTACCGCGAGTTCGGCGGCGGGATGGCGGGCAATGCCGCGGTGGCGATCGCGCGGCTGGGGGGCGAGGCCCGCTGGTGGGGCCGCGTGGGCGACGATGCCATCGGCGCGGGCGTGCTGGCGGGGCTGGCGGCCGAAGGCGTCGCCACGTCCGAGGCGCGCGTGGTGGAGGGGGCGGTGTCCTCGCATTCGCTCGTCCTTTCGGATGCGGGAGGAAGGCGGGCCATCGTGCTCTACCGCTCGGACGGGCTCGACCCGGACGCCTCCTGGCTGCCGCTGGCGGCGGTGGGCGGGCTCGATGCGGTGCTGGCCGACAACCGCTGGATCGACGGGGCGGTGGCGGCGCTCTCGGCCGCGCGGGCGGCGGGCCTTCCGGCGGTGCTCGATGCCGATGCGGGCGCCGATCCCCGCAGCCGCGAGGCGGTGCGCGCCGCCTCGCATGCGATCTTCTCCGAGCCGGGGCTGGCCGAGATCTACGGCACCACGGACCCCGACGAGGGGCTCCGCCGTGCCGCGGCCGATGCGCCCTTCGTGGCGGTGACGCTGGGGGACGCGGGCCTGCGCTGGCTCGAGGCCGGAGGGGGCGTGGCGGCGCTGCCCGCCTTTCCCGTCACGGCGGTCGAGACGGTGGGGGCGGGGGACGTGTTCCACGGCGCCTTTGCCTTGGCCCTGGCCGAAGGGCAGCCGCCGCGCGAGGCGCTCCGCTTCGCCGCCGCCACGGCCGCGCTCAAGTGCCAGGGCTCCGGCGGGCGGGCAAGCTATCCCGACCGCGCCGCCGTCGAGGCGCTTCTCGCCCGGGGCTGAGGCGCGCCCTGCCACGGGGGCGCCGGATCCGGCGCCCCCGGCCGGTCAGCTCCCTTCCAGGAAGAAGCGCACCATCTCGGCCGAGGCATCGGGCCCGGCCGGGTCGGTGTAGCTTCCCGAGGCGCAGCCCCCGGCCCAGGCATGGCCGGCGCCCTCGATGCGCCACAGTTCGGCGAGGCTGCGGCCATCCTCGCCCGTCACCGTCTCGCGCCTCCAGCTCCGCCCGGCCGGGGTGCTGCCCCGCTCCTGCCGGCGCGCGCCGCGGGCCGTGGCGCCGGTGGCCGCAAGCAGGGCCTCGGCGTTCGAGGGATGCACGGTCGTGTCCGCCAGACCGTGAAAGATGATCGTGCGCACCGGCTGGCGCGCCGCGACCGTCGCCCGCGCCCGCTCGCCCCGCATGGCGGCGAAGGCCGAGATCACGTCATGCGCCGCCCCGTGCGGCAGGCCGGAATGGATGCCCGCCGCCGCAAAGAGCTGCGGATGGGTGGCGGCGAGGGTGGCCGCCATCGCGCCCCCGGCCGAGAGGCCGGCGACGAAGATCCGCCCCTCGCTGACCGCGAAATCGCGCGCCACCTCCTGCGCGAGGGCGGCCAGCAGGGCGGCCTCTCCGCTGTCCCCGCGCTGGTCGCCGGGGCGGAACCAGTTCCAGCAGCCCTGCGCATTGTGCTGGCGCGTCTGGTGCGGGTAGGCCACGACCAGCCCGTGCCGCTCGGCCTCGGTGTTCATCCGGGAGCCCGCGGCGAAGTCATCGGGATCCTGGGTGCAGCCATGCAGCATCAGCACCAGCCCGCGCGCGCCCTGCTGCGCCGAGGCTGGAACATAGAGCAGATAGTCGCGCGCGCCGTGGCGGCTGGCGAAGCTGCGGGTCTCGAGCCGCGCGCCCTCGGGGATCGGCGGCCGCGGCCGCGGGCCGCGCGCCGGCTGCGGCGCGCCCGGCCGGATCCGCGCCAGCGCATCGACCACCTCGCGCAGCCCGCGGCGCGCGGGTTGCCCGGCCGGGGCGGAGCGCGGAGCCCTCTCGGCGATCACCTCGGCCTCCTCGACCGGGGGCCGGGCGAGCGGAGGTCGGTTCGCGGGGGGCTCCGGCCGCGGCTCCGCGCGGGCCGAAAGCGCCGCCTGGATGGTGCGCGTCGCATCCCCCGGATGGCCGGCGCGGATCTGTTCGAGCGCGCGGCTCATGGTGGTCGCGAAGTCGATCTTCATGATGTCGTCCTTTCCGGGGCTGGCTGGCCCTAGCGAATGCGGTCCTTCAGGGCCGCCTTGACCTCGGCGGGCGCCTGCAGCGCGCCGAGGATGGTGAGCGAGCCGATCACGGCCGCGGCGAGGTCGGCCGGAACGTCCGGCGCGATGCGGGCCAGGCCGAGGACGCGGATGTGCAGCATCTCGCCCGCGGCCCTTGCGGCCTCGAGATCCGCGCGGGTGATGTCGCGCAGCCCCAGCTCCAGCGTGTGGCGCGCGATCGAGCGCGACAGGACCTCGCCCTCGGTGGCCAGCTGGCTGCGGATCGCGGTGCGGATGAAGTCGCTGCGGTTGGAATAGAATCCTTCCTGCACCAGCAGGTCGATCCGGCCGAGATCGACCGGCCCGAGGTTGATCGTGATCTTCTCGCTTTCTGGAACCCTCTGGGTCGGCGCGTTCGACATGGTCTTCTCCATCCACATGGATGGTATATGGATGCCATAAGCCATCCTTTAAGAGGGTGGGCGCCAGCAACAGGCGGCCAGGCATCTGGTGGCTACGGGCAGCCTGCCCCTGCGCGACGGCGGCGCCCGGTGCTGCAACCTGTCAGATGGCCGACATCCGGGCCACGATCTGGTCGTGAACCCGCTCCATGTCCTCGGCATCCTTTACATCGAGCAGCTTCAGCTCCGGCATGAGGGCGCGCAGTTCCTCGCGCGACAGCAGGCGCATGGACCAGTCCGGGAACCGGCGCTGTTCGATCCTGCCCAGGCCGAAGGCGGAGATCTCCGAGTGCCGCGGGTCCTGCGAAATCCGCAGGAACAGATCCCGGCACGCATCCTGCGGACCTTCGAGGGTCTGGACGAAGTGAAGGCCGTTGTAGAGCAGGATGCCGGTGATCCCGAGCCGGGGATTCCTCATGCGGCTCGATTGCATGATGCGGACCATGTCGCCCACCGGATCGGAGAGGCAGACACGGCTTCTGTAGCTCAGGGACACCAGCTCACTGCACATGCGGTCACAGTCCGCGAATGTCGATGGTTCGACAAGCCCGTTTTCCGCAGCATCCCCGACACGTTCGTGGCCCCTTGGATCGAACGGACAGGCGGACCCCATCCCGAGGCTCGCCGCACCCCGCCCGCATGCGGGCAAGGGCGTCGAAATCGTCCGCAGCAGCGAGGACGGGTACCGACCCAGCGGAATCTGCACAGGTTAAGCCGCTAATGCGAATGGGCCGGGGCACGGTTTCTTGAGACATCGCCGAGCGCTATTTTCCCAAGGAACGGGGGTAGAGCATGGACGACACGAACGAGCAGAAACCTGGTGCAGCAGAGGCCTCGGCCCCGGCGACGCGCGCCCTACACGCCTCGCCATAGGCTTGCTGGAGCTCCTTCAGCTGCTTCTCGTATTGCTCGCGGATGTCGAGCGGGTTGGCGCGGAGCGCCATCTTCGGGGCTTACGCGGCCGCACCGCGGCCACGGTCCCCTTCGATATCCATCCCCCGCTTGGCATCCTCGACCCAGCCCTCGATCTCGGAAGGCGAGAGATCATAGGACCGGCTGGCCTCGGCCACCGTCGTCTTCCCCTGGATGATCTCCACCACGAGCGCCGTCTTGCGCTTCGCCGTCCACCGCTTGATCGGGTCGTCCATCGTCAAACTCATCGCTACCTTACTCGTAGCATGAGCAGATTTTCAGTGGGTCGGTACAGCTTGGACCTCAGACCCGGATCGTTTTATCCTTCACCCGATCCACCGGATGCCGGGACTGAACAGCTCGGAGCATATCGCCGTTTAGCGGATCAACCGCTTTCAGACACAATCCCGTCACGAGGGTGAACTGGTCAGCGATCAATCGCTTGAGGCGAGTTCTTCGCTGGGAGAGATGCGAATGTTTGATCCGGCTACCGTTATCCTTGTGACAACTCAAGCCGAACTGGACGCAGCCTACAACGCCCTCGTGTCGGGCAAGGGCGGCACGATCCTGTTGGCCGAGGGCGGCAGCTTCTCCTTCGGGGCCAAGGCTTCCGACTGGGCCAACACCCGCACCGATGCGGCTGTCACCATCCGCTCCGCCAACCCGGACAATCCCGCGGTCATCGAGCGCCTCGCCCTCACCAATGCGGAGAACCTGACCATCGAGAATGTCCATTTCCACATGGACGGCGACGACACGACCCACAGCGACGTGATCGTGCAACTGAACAACTGCCGGAATGTCACGATCCGCAACTGCACCATGACATCGGACGCCGACGGGCCACCGGGTACCGACGCGGGCCATACCGAGGCCGCGCAGGGCGTGATCATCCGCTCGAGCGCGGGGATCGTCCTCGAGGGCAACACCCTTGGCAAGCTGTCGCACGGGGTGACCATCAAGGACAGTCACGACGTGCAGATCGTGGGCAACGACATCAGTGCGCTGCAGTGCGACGGCATCCGCGTCGCCGGCGTCGATGGCCTGCTCATCGCGGGCAACCACCTGCACGACATGATCGGCTCCACCCACGAGTACAATCATGATGACATGATCCAGATCTGGGGCACGGGGATCAAGGTCAACAACCAGAACATCACCATCCGCGAGAACATCCTCGATTGCGGAAACGGCGCCCGGTACCAGATGATCTTCGGACATAACGAGGTGTTCGAAACGAACGGCCTGACCTTCAGCAACATCCTGGTCGAGGGCAACGTGATCTTCGGCGCCTCGGCGCACGCCATCTCGCTGGACGACACGGACGGCACGATCGTGCGCAACAACACGATCATCCACAACGCCGATGCCCATGTCATCCTGGCCGATGGATCGCGGGTCGGGACGAACCAGGTCAACACGATACGGATCGGCGGCACCAACGCCGTGATCGAGAACAACATCACCCAGAGCGTGAGCGGCGGGACGGACAACGTCATCCTGACCACCCAGTCCCCCTGGCATGCGGATGACTACCGTTCGCATTTCGTGAACATCGAAGCCGGCGGCAGCGGCGATCTGCGTGATCTCATGCTGCGCCCGGACAGCCCGCTGAACGGTGTGGCCGGAAGCTGGCTGACCTGGTCAACCGATACCGCCAGCACCCTGACCGCCGTGGCCGATGTCACGATCTCCCGCAGCAACCATTCCCTCGTCCTGCTGGATGCCGACCTTTCCCGTGGGCCGAACGGCTATGTCGCTGACAGGGGCGCGACCTTCACCTGGCTTTTCGACGATGGCACCACGGCCACCGGAACAACGGTCCAGCACGACTTCCTGACCGCGGGAAGGCACGGCTACCAGTTGACCGTGACGATGCCGGACGGTTCGAGCGACACCATTGCCCGGACCATCGACATCGCCAACGAGAGGGCCTTCAACCTCATCGTGCGCGGCGACATCGTGATCGATGACAGCGGCAGCAACACCAGCTTCACGCTGCATGACGGCGCCGGGATCGTCGATGGCTGGGTCGAGATCGGAGGGCGCGACCGCGTCGAGGTCAGCCGCTACACCGAATCCCTGTTCAACCTGAACGGCTTCAAGCTGGGAATTACCGTCGATGCCGAGACGGGGGCGGCCGGAACGCTGCTGCATCTGCCGCAGACCTTCAAGGCCGTTGTGGCCACGGACGGTTTCCTGGAGGTCACGCTGACAACCATCGAAGGCGTCTTCACCCTGCGCAGCAGCCGGCCCCCCTTTGCCGATGGGGCGGAACACCAGATCACCGTCCTCTATGATGGCGCCGCCAACCGGCTGTCGCTCGTCCTGGACGGCAGGATCGACAGCGAAACGGCCGCGCACGGGATCACCCCGCCAAAGGCCTACTGGGGCCTGACCATCGGCGACGCCTGGGGCTCCGGCCTCGAGGCGCGGGTGAAGGATGTCTTCCTTGTCACCGAAGCGGATGGCGCAGCGACCGGCATTTCCCGTGTCGAGCAGCTCCATGCCGATGGCCGCCTCGTCGTCACGAGCTACGAGAACGGCCTGCGCACCGGCCTGGAGCAGCTCGATGCGGCGGATGCCTTTGACTGGCGGTGGCAGTCCTTCAGCTATGATGCCGCCGGCCGGGTGACCCGTTCGGAGAGCATCGACGATGCCGGTGTGAAGGTGGTCCGCACCTTCGCGGAAGGGGTGGAGACCAGCACCGTCAGGACCGATGTGGAAGACAGCGAGAGCTGGGCCTCCCGCACCATCCTCTACGATGCGGCGGGCAAGGTGCGCAGCGACACCACGGTGCAGGATGACGGGCGGGTATCCGAGACCCGCTTCGTCGATGGCCTGCGGGTGCAGGTCCATGAGATCGACCCGAACGGCACCGCCTCCTGGACGGAAAGGACCACCGGCTACGATGCGTCCGGCCGGATCAACGGTACGGAGATTGCCTATGCCGATGGCCGCCTCGTCGTCTCGGGCTACGAGAACGGCCTGCGGTCGCAGGTGTTCGTGACCGATCCGGGCGACCGTTTCGACTGGACGTCGCAGACCACCGATCACGACAGTTCGGGCCGGCGGGTCCGCACCGAGATCGTTCAGGATGACGGCCGCCACATCGTGACGGAGTTCGTCGGCAACACCCGCTCCCACGCCATCGAGACCGACGGGGCCGACCGTTTCGCCTGGGCTGTGAAGACCTACAGTTTCGACGACGGGGGCGCGATCGCCGCCCTGGTCACGATCATGGACAACGGCAACAGGCAGGAGATGCGCTACGACCATGGCGTGCTGCAGCTCCGCGTGGATACCGATGTCGCGGACGCCTACGACTGGAGTCGGAAGGTGATCGACTATGCGAACGGCACCCCGGCGAGCCTGACCACGCATTACGACAACGGCACCGTCGGTGTCGTCGTCTATGACTTCGTCTGAGGGCGGTCATGCCGGCCCCTCCCGGCCGTGATCAGCCTTGCCATCGCCTCGACAGGTAGCCCCGCACGGAGGCCGCAAGGCGGCGGCCGCCGCCGATCCGCAGCCCCTTGAAGCGTCGGCCAGCCTGGATCCCCGGCCGCTCGAGAAGGAGGAAGACGAGGCTTGCTGCGACGATGACCAGCAGGCTGACCGGGATCAGCAGCGCCGTGAACAGCGCGCCATCGGGCCGCCCCTGCAGCGGCAGGCTCATCAGCCACAGGAACACCCCGTGGAAGAGATAGATGGAGTAGGTGATCTCCCCAAGCCAGAGCAGGGAGGGCCGCGCCAGAAGCCCGAACAGGGTGTTCCCGGCGGCCAGGATGACGAAGAAGATGCCCAGACCCAGGGTCGGCAACAGCCCGAAGCCGCTGTCCGAGAGGGTGACGACACAGAGCAGCGCCGTCACGCCGCAAAGCGCCCCCGGAGCACTCCTTGCGAAGCGGCCGAGGATCGGGACCCGCACCAGATGGACCGCGGCCATCCCCCCGAGAAAGGACAGCGCGATCCCCGGATCGATCACGCCCGGAACCGCCAGGAACAGGACCGCCAGCAGCAGCGCCGATGCGCCGGCGGCGGCAAGGGCGCGGCCTCCCGCCAGCAGCGCCAGCACCGGCAGGGCCATGCAGAACATCCATTCATAGCGCAGCGTCCAGGTGACACCGGCAACCACCCTCGCGCTCTCGACCCCGAGCAGGTCCGGGCTGCCCAGCATCGCCAGCCACTTGAGAAGGGGTCGTGCGACCGGACCATGGCGCCCTTCGATGGCGGCCCAGGCCAGCGAGGCCAGGAGGACCACCGCCAGCGCCAGCAGATAGACCGGATAGAGCCGGAAGACCCGCGCGGCATAGAACCGGCCCCAGTCCATGCCTCCCCCGCGGTCGATCACGCGCCCCCAGAAGAGGAAGGCGGTGATCATGAAGAACAGCGCCACGCTGCTTTGCCCGGTGTGAACCATGAAACGCGAGGTCGGCAGGGCCCATTCCCCGGTCTGCAGGTCGTTCCATGTTGCCACCGCGTGATGGGCCAGGACCGAGACCCCGAGGAACCCACGCAGCCCGTCCAGCGGGACGATGCGATGGCCGTCGACGTCGCCCAGGGTGCGCCGGATCGCGGGCACCCACGACACCAGCACCCCTGACATCAGGGTGCTCAGGCCGACAAGAAGGATCCAGGTCAGCGGGCTGTCGATCAGCCTGTCCCAAGAGATGTGGTCATCGGTCATGTCCTCGGGGCCGGTGGCCCCACTTGTTCTCATCCTGTGCGCCGGATCGGCGGTCACCGCCCGCGAAGACCTGCCCCAGCATCCAGACCATGCGCTGCAGGCGCAACCGCGCCAGCGTCGCCAGTGCGGCGCGACGCTCGCGGGACGAAGCGAGCCCGGGATGGCGCAGCACGGCCGGAGCATGGACCAGGATGCTGACCGGCATCTGCAGCGCACGCAGCCCCCAGCGGAGCCGGGCGGCCGGGCTGGCGCCGTTCACGCCGAGGCCCTCCTGCGTCGTGCGCAGCCATTTCCTTCGCAACTGCGCCCAGTCGGACCGCGAAGGATGCGAGACCCGCAGCCGGTCCGAATACACCAGCCGGAACCCGTGCGCGACGGCGCGGCGGCACCAGTCCACATCCTCGGACACCCCCGTTCGGAACGGCCCCGTGGCCTCGAACACGGCGCGCGTCGTCACCAGGTTTGCCGTGACGGAAAAGCCCTTCTCCTCGATGTAGCGACGGTTCTGGAAGGCGAAGACCGTCTCGAAGGCCTGCGCCCCGTTGCGCGGCGGAGGGGTCTCGTCAAAGAGGCTGACCGCCCCGCCGACGATGCTCCCCTCGGCCCCGACGGCAAGCGCCGAGGCCACCCAGTCCGCGGCCGGGACGCAATCGGCATCGAGGAAGAACAGCCGCGGCGCCGTGGTTCCGGCCACGCCGGCATTGCGGGCCGCGGCCGCGCCCTTGCGCGGCTCGGTCAGCCAACGGACCTGCGGATGGCGCGCCTGCAGCACAGACAGATCCTCGGTCGAGCCGTTGTCGACGACCACCGCCTCGGCGCGGCCGTCCGACAATTGCGGGGCCAGCGCGTCCAGACACCGCTGCAGCCGCGTGCCGTCGTTAAAATGCGGGATGACAATTACAGCGTCCGGCATGCGGATAATCTTGTTGAACGTTGGTTGCCTTCGGGATGCCGCAGGATCCGGCACATGTCACGCGCTCTCTCGCGCGGTGCGGCAAAAACCCGGCCAATCCCCGAGATCCCTTGCATCCGGGGCATTTGTGCCCGAAGACACCGGCGGATTTCGCGCTGCAGGGCCGGGATTTTTCGCGGGCCTTTCCCGGGATGGATGGATGCCGGTTCATTGCGCTGAGGACGGAGTCTGCACGGCACAGGCCACGGCGCTGGCCGGCGCGGGGTGGCCTTTGCAGCCCGACCGGCGGCCGGAACGACCGGCCCTGAGGGTCTTTCGGCCCGTTTCGCGGCCATCCCGGCCGGACTCCTGCAGAATCCGCACGGAAGAGACCTGAGATGTTGCGTCACGCCATTCTCATCCTGACGGGAAACAGCTTTGCCTCCCTGCTGCTGTTTGCGCGCAACATCGTGGTGGCGCGGCTCATCCCGGTCGAGGATTATGGCATTGCCGCCACCTTCGCGATCGCCATGGCGGTGGTGGAAATGGCCTCGCAACTGGGTCTGCATCAGTTGATCGTTCAGGCCCGCAATGGCGAGGATCCGCGTTTCCAGGCCGCCCTGCAGGGGTTTCAGCTCCTGCGTGGCCTCCTCTCGGGCCTTCTGCTTGCGGTCCTTGCCGGTGTCCTCGCCGATTTCATGAATATCCCCGAGGTGGCCTGGGCCTATCAGGTGCTGGCGCTGGTTCCGGTGCTGAACGCGCTCCAGCATTTCGACATCCATCGCATGAACCGCTCCATGCGCTTCATGCCGATGATCCTGACCGGCGCCGTGCCGGCCGTCCTTTCGTTGCTGGCGATCTGGCCGCTGGCCGCCTGGCTGGGAGATTACCGGGTCATGCTGGGGGCCCTTCTGCTTCAGGCGGCCAGCGCCACCATCACCTCGCATCTGGTCGCCGAGCAGCCGTACCGGCTCGTCCTGGACCGGGCGATCACACGGCACGCCCTGTCCTTCGGCTGGCCGCTGCTGGTCAATGGCGCGCTGCTCTTTGCGGTCTACCAGGGGGACCGGGTGATCGTCGGGCGGGAACTGGGCATGCTGGAGCTTGCCCTCTTTTCCATGGGCGTCACCGTCACGCTGACCCCGACGCTGATCATGGCCAAGTCGCTGCAGAACCTCTTCCTGCCGCAGCTGAGCCAGGAGACGGATCCCCGGTCGGCCAGCCATGCCGCCCTGTGCCAGGCGGTGGTGCAGGCCACCCTGCTGAGCGGCGCGGTCCTGGTGCCGGTGGTGCAGATCTTCGGCCCCTGGGTGATCACGGCAGCCCTCGGAGACCGTTACACGGCCCTGCTTCCCCTGCTGGGGCTCTTTGCCGTGCAGCAGGGCATCCGGCTGCTCAAGAACGGGCCGAACCTGATCTCGCTGGCGCTTGGCCATTCGATCGATGCCATGCTGGCCAACGGGGTGCGCGTGCTCTTCCTGCCGCTGGCCTGGGTCCTGGTGGTGCAGGGATACGGTGTCGTCAGCCTGCTGCTGATGGGCATCGTGGCCGAGCTTCTGGGCCTTGCGCTGTCGATCGTGCTGGTGCTGCGGCGCCTTGAGCTGTCCTTGCGGCCAAGCCGGCTGCCGATCGCGCTGACCCTGGCGATGATGGCTGCGGCAACCCTGTCCGCGGTGGCCCCGCAGGCGGCGCTGTCGCGCGCCGCCGACGGGGCGGTCCTGCTGCTGTTCGCCGCGCTCTCGATCAGTTCGGGGCTGCTCTATCGCCATTTCCGTACCTCGCGCGGCTGAACGGCGTCACTCGGGAACATGGCGCGGCAGGACCGCGAGCGCCTGGCGCATCACGTCCTGCAACCGCGCCTCGGCGCGGGCCTCGCTTTCGGAACCCACGATCGGCGTGACGAACCGCACCAGCGCCCCGTCCGTGCGCCCCTTCAGCAGGCTGTCGCGGAGCACCGACATCTTGGCCAGCACGTCGTTCGTCATGCGCGCGCCGCGCTGCTCGAACCAGTAATAGACCAGCTGCCGGTCAAGGCCCTTCTCGATCACGGCGCGGTTCACGGTGAAGGTGCCGTAGACCGTGCCCGGCATCGAGACCTCGTGCGGGCCCAGGGAAAAGATCTCCCAGCCGCCGTTGGGCAGGCAGACCTCGGGCGAGTGGATTCCCTGGCCTTCCGTCTGCCGGGCATACCAGGCCGAGAACATCCACACCGGCGCGGCCTGGCCGGGCGAGATGTAGGACATCGTGACGTAATCCGATGCCGCAAGAACCTTCTCGATGTCCGGCTCCATCGGGATGCGCACGCCCGACCACTCGCCCAGCCGCGCGGGAAAGAGCGCAAAGCTGTCCCGCGGCGGGTGGGCGATCTCCCGGTGGGGCACCAGAAGGAAGGCGGCCGTCACCGAGACCGACAGCACCACCGCCCCGACAAGCCCGCGCGAGGGCCGCAGCGCCAGGAGGCGCGCGGCCTGCTTCCCGAGGTCGCGGAAGTCGATGTCGATGGTCTCGGAAAGCGACTTCGGCGCGCGGGTCGTGCGTTGCAGCACCAGGGCGGTGGCCAGCAGGATCGCCACGCAGGCCCCGAAGATCACCCAGCCCTCGAAGAAATGCAGGAAGCCTTTGGCCTGGCCGATGCCATGGCTGTTCACCAGCACGCCGATCATTCCGATGCGCACGGCGTTCATGAACACGGTCAGCGGTGCCGCCATGAGGAACAGCAGGACCTTGTGCCAGCGGGGACCGCGATAGAGGATGGCGGTCAGATAGCTGAAGGACAGAATGGGAAACAGGTAGCGCAGGCCCGAGCAGGCTTCGGCCACCTGCAGCTTGAACGGGCCGAGATCGATGATGTTGCCGTCAAGATAGACCGGGATGTCCATCATCCTGATGAACCAGACCCCGAGGACCGAAGAGACGGCCTGCAGGAAGATCGTCAGCTTCCAGTAGAGGATCTGCGGCAGCGGCAGCATGAAGACCAGGTGCAGGACCGGCAACTGGTGGCGTCGGCCCTCGGCCCAGCCGAAGCACAGCAGCACGACCCCGCTGACCCAGATGATGAAGGCATAGGTCACCAGGTCCGGGATCGCCGTCACGTTGCCGAGGATGCCGAGCAGGAGCCCGAGGCCGATCACCAAGAGGCCGGGACGGCGATCCATCATCCGAGGTTCGGGCAGCGGGGCCTTGTCGCGCAGTTCCCGCAGGAAAAGATAGAGCGAGATCAGCGGGATCAGCGGGCCGTGGCTGTATTCCGGCGTGAGCCAGGCCCGCGCCAGCGACTCGTATCCCGGCACGAAGAGCGGGATCGAGGCCGCGGCCAGGATGCAGAGCAGCAGCACCCCCGAACGGTTCGCACGGCGGGTTCCGGTCGGACGGAATGGGGACGCACCGAATGTCATGGGAAACCCGTTCGTGGAAAGGGACCGATCCCGACCCGCGCCGGCACCGGGACGGAGCGGCGCACAGGATCCGCCTCAGGGCCGCAATGCGCCGGCTGTCGTCGCGCGCCGCGCGCGCGATTTCGGCGGGTGGCCACCCGCTCCCGCCGGTCGTCCGCCCGCAGGCCTCCCGCCAGACATGCGCAGGCGAGCGCCTTCATCCCTCCAGCCCGGCCAGAACCCGCCGCGCCTCCTGCATCTGCGGCAGATCCCGGCCCTCCGACAGCTCCAGCGCGCGGCGGAGCTGGCGGCGGGCCTCTTCGGGGCGGTTCAGGCCTGCGTAGGTCATGCCGAGGTGGAACTGGACCAGCGGATCGTCCGGAAGGCCGGCGGCGGCGGGCTCGAGGTTGGAGAGGGCCTCGAGCAGGTTGCCCCGCCGGTATTCGATCCAGCCATGGGTGTCCTGGAAGGCGGGATTGCCCGACCCCTTGAGGCGCCGCGAGATCGCATGGGCGCGCTCGAGGCTTTCGGGGTCGTCGCGATGGGCCGTGATCAGGCTTGCAAGGTTGTTGGCCACCACGACGTTGAAACTGTCCTCGGCATAGAGCGTCTCGTAGATCGCGATCGCCCCGTCGATGTCGCCGGCCTGCTCGCGGTGACCGGCGAGGATCCAGCGCAGGAGCGCGGATGTCGGCGCGGCCTGCAGGCCGGCCTCGACCACCGCCACGGCCTCGGGGGTCCGGTCGCCGGCCATCAGCAGCTGGTAGAGCAGCCGGACCGGGGTGTCGTCGCCCGGAGTGCGGGCGATCAGGTCGCGGAAGATCGCCTCGGCCGGGGCGAATTCGCCCGCGATCACATGGAGGTTGCCGCTGAGGAGGAGCAGCGCCGGCTCATCGGGGTTTCCCGACAGCATCCCGTCGAGATAGGTGCGTGCCTCGGCGATCCGGCCGCTGCGCACCTGGGCCTGCACGATCAGGCCCGCGGCGCGCAGATCCTCGGAGGTCTGGCCCGCCTGCGCCTGCAGCAGGCCGAGCCCCTCCTCGACGCGGTCCTGGCCCAGGAGCAGCGCCGCCTGCACCTCCTGCGCGGCGCGCTGCGCCTCGGGGCGCTCGATCGTGCGCAGGATGCGGGCCACCTCCTGCGCGCCGACCCAGTTGCGGTTCTTCAGCCGCAGGTCGGCCAGCTGCAGCAGCAGCTCCAGATCGGCGGGATGGGCGCGGCGGGCGTCGATCAGGAGCGCCTCGGCGGCGGCCTCCCGCCCCTGCCCCATGAGGAAGCGCGCATGGCGCAGCGACTCGGCCGGCGCCCGGCCCGAGATCTCGACGGCAAGGGCCAGCTGCTCGCCCGCCAGATCGGGGTTGCCGTCCCGCTCATGCGCGAGCGCGGTGAGCGTCGGGATCTCGGCATCGCGCGGCGCCTGGTCGAAGGCGGTGCGCAGGTCGAGGATCGCATCCGCCGGCCGGTCCTCGTCGATCCGCATCCGGGCCCGCAGCTTCAGCGCCTCGACCTGGCGGGCGTCCTCGGCCAGGATCTTGCCCACCAGCGCGCGCGCGCCCTCGCGGTCGCCCGAGGCCAGCCGCATCCGCGCCAGCATGGCCTCGATCCGCCGGGTCTGGTCGGACGGCCCGGCCGTCCCGAGGATCGCCTGCATCGCGGCCAGCGCCTCCGGCCGCTCGCCCGCGTCGAACCGGATCGAGGCCCGGAGCGCGCCATAGAGATCGGCGGCCGGCGTGCCCTCGTTGGCCGCGACCAGCCGGTCGAGTTCGGCCAGCGCGGCGTCGGCGCCCTTCGTGGTCTGCAGGAACTGCACCACCGCGAGATGGCCGGGGGACCCGGCCCGGGGCTCGCCCGCGATCCGGCGCAGCAGATCCTCGGCCGCGTCCAGGTCCTTGCGGCTCATGTACCAGCCGAACAGGCCCTTCTGCACATCCTCTTCCGCGGGAAAGAGCTCGAACATCCGGCGCAGCTGCGCGCCCGCCGCCTCCAGGTCGCCGGTCCGGGTCAGCAGGTCGTGCTTCAGCCCCTGCAGCCGGTAATCCTCCGGTTCGGCGGCCAGGATGAGGTCGATCTCGGCCAGCGCCTCGGCCGGACGGTTCTCGGCCACCCGCCGATCGACCAGCAGGCGCCGGGCCAGGATGTTGTCCGGGGCCTCGACCAGGAGGGCGCGCGTCTCCTCGCCCAGGCGGGCCAGGGCCTCCTCGTCGCGGGGCTGGAGCGCGGCCCGGTAGTCGAGCGCGATCCGTATCATGCGCAGCTGCGCCGACGGCGGCTCGGGCGCCAGCTCGAGCGCGGCCCGCCCGTGGCGCCCGGCCTCGTCCCAGTCCCCGGCACCGAGGGCAAGCTCGGCCAGGAGGATGCGGACGGGCAGGCTGTCCGGGTCCTGCTCGATCAGCTTCAGATACTGGGCATAGGCGTCGCCCGTATGGCCCTGCTTCAGCAGCAGGTCGGCAAAGACCCGCCGCGCGTCGCGGTGGGCGGGATCGTAGCGGAAGACGTTGCGGAACTCGACGATGGCGCGCGCCTCGTCGCCGGCCTCGAGCCGTTCGAGCCCGGACCGATAGTGGCGCTCGGCCTTTTCCTCCGAACTTTCGCAGGCCGAGAGGGACAGGGCCGCGGCAAGGATGAGGGGCAGAAAGGGTCGCATGATCACGTTCGTCGGGCGGCGCCGACGCTCTCCATCAATGGCCGGTGGCCTGCAGCACGACCCGCACGGTCGAGAGCAGGTACCTCAGGTCCTTCCCGAACGACAGGTCGCGATGATAGCGGGTGTCGTACCAGGCCCGGTCGGCGAAGGACGACCGGTTGCGGCATGTGACCTGCCAGAAGCCGGTGATGCCCGGACGGAGCGTGTAATAGGCCGCGCCGGGATAGAGGACGCGCTGGCAGGGCATCATCGGGCGCGGCCCCACCAGGCTCATCTCGCCCTTCAGCACGTTCCAGAGCTGGGGAAGCTCGTCCAGCGAATAGCAGCGCAGGAAGCGCCCGATGCGGGTCACGCGCGGATCGCGCCGGAGCTTCTGCGTCCGGTTCCATTCGGCCCGCGCGGACGGCCTCAGCGCCAGGTGGCGCTCGAGCGCGGCCTCGGCATCCGTCACCATCGTGCGCAGCTTCCAGATCCGGTAGATCCGGCCGTGCCGGCCGACGCGCTCCTGCCGGTAGAAGGGCGAACCCCCGTCCCGGGCCACGAGGAGGGCGAGGAGCAGAATGAGCGGAAGCACCACGGGAAGCATGACAAGGACCAGCAGGACGTCCAGCACGCGTTTCAGCCCGTTGCGGTAAATTCCCCTCCTGGACCGGCCTTCCATGCCGAACAGGGGCCGCGGTCTTTCGCAGCTTTCCGGCGGCTCCAGGAGGTCGGGATATCGGGCTGTCATATCAAGTTTCTCGAACGCATAAAAACAACCTCCCGACAGCGTGCGCGGAGCGGAGGCGCATCCCGATCGGCCGGGTAAAGCCGCCTGTCACAGGCCCTTTCCGAGCGTCATCGAATCGCTCCTTCCGAATAGGATGCTTAAACTTTTTTTCGTATTCCTGCAAATCCGAATCCCTGCGGGCGGGCAATGCCTAAAAGAACAACCACTTGATCGTAATGGGAAAATATGATCCGAACACCCCAACGACACAGTATTGACACCTGTCGGGCATTTTCAGGGCGCGGGTGTGCCCTTTTCAGCCTCGGAACGTGTTTGATCAACCCTGGATTGCCTTTGAATGGCAACGAAAATTCAAGCGGGACATGCAATATCATTATGATAATAAGCGGGCCGTATTTCCCCGTGGCGACGCGCCTCCGCTCGTGATTCCGGCCTTGTCCGGGCCGCTCTTGTGAAAAGAAATGTTCCGGTCTATTCCTGTCGCCGGTCGATCAGGCCGGGATCTGGGCTTTTATCTGGCCGAACCGGGCGGAAATGGTGCAACTGCCATCAAAAGCCCCACAATGGCCCGATTCCAGAGCCAGTGAGAGCGGAATGGGTTCGTCGGACAGCAGGTGATGAGCAGCGCACTCGACATCTACACCGGGTTCTTCGGGCTCCGCGAACGGCCCTTCTCGCTCGTGCCGGACCCCGACTTCCTGTTCTGGTCCGCGGCGCACCGTGCGGCGCTCACGACGCTGGACTATGGCATCCTCACCCGCGCGCCCATCACGCTGATCACCGGCGAGGTGGGATCGGGCAAGACCACGCTGCTGCACCATCTGCTGCGGACGCTGGACAGGGATGTGCGGGTGGGGCTGGTCTCCAACGTGCAGGGCGACCGCGGCGACCTCCTGCGCTGGGTGCTGATGGCGCTCGGCCAGGGCGCCGCGCCCGAGGCGGGCTATGTCGATCTCTTCGCCCATTTCCAGACCTGCCTGATCACCGAATATTCCGCCGGCCGCCGGGTGATCCTGATCTTCGACGAGGCGCAGAACCTCGGCCGCGAGGCGCTCGAGGAGCTGCGGATGTTCACCAACATCAACTCGGGCAAGGACGAGCTGCTGCAGATCATCCTCATCGGCCAGCCCGAACTGCGCGAGACGATCAGCCGCCCCGATCTCGCGCAGTTCGCGCAGCGGGTGGCGGCCAACTTCCACCTGCCGGCGATGGATGTGCAGACCCTGCACGACTATGTGGCCCACCGAATGACGGTGGCCGGCGCCACGCACGAGATCTTCCGTCCCGCGGCGCTCGACGCCATCCACGGCGCCACCGGCGGCGTGCCGCGCCTCGTGAACCAGATCTGCGACCTGTCGCTGGTCTATGCCTATGCGCGCGACGAGGCCGAGGTGCGGCGCGAGATCGTCCAGCAGGTCCTCGAGGACGGCGTCTTCTTCGGAGGGGGCCGAAGCGCCGCCCCCGTCCTCGTTCTCCGGCAAGGGCAGCGCAAGTCCCTGGATTGATCATGGATCTCAGATTTCATCTCGCCCTTTTCCGCCGCCGGTTTCCCCTCTTCCTGATCCTGCTCCTGTCCGGCACGGCCGCCGGGGTGACGCTGGCGCTGGTCCTGCCGCCCCGCTACGTGGCCGAGGCCCGGCTGATCGTCGAATCCGAGCAGATCCCGGACGAGCTGGCCGCCTCGACGGTGCGCACCGCCGCGACCGAACAGCTCCAGATCATCCAGCAGCGCATCCTGACGCGCGACAAGCTCATCGAGATGGCGAACCGGCTGAAGATCTATGCGCCGGGCCCGGGCCAGCCGCCGGTGACGCTGACGGCCGACGAGATGGTTGAAGACCTGCGCGACCGGATCGAGATCGTCATGACCGGCGGCCAGATGCGCTACAACCAGCCCGCCGATGCCACGATCGTCACGGTCGGGTTCAGCGCGCCCACCGCGGCCCTCTCGGCCCTCGTGACCAACGAGGTGGTCACGATGATCCTCGACGAGAACGTCAGGATGCGCACGAGCGTCTCGGGCCAGACGCTCGACTTCTTCACCCGCGAGGTCGAGCGGCTCGACCAGGAACTGGCCCGGCGCGGGGCCGAGATCCTCGCCTTCCGCCAGGAGCACAACGAGGCCCTGCCCGACAGCCTCGAGTTCCGGCGCGAGCAGCAGGTCGCGCTGCAGGAGCGGCTGCGCCTGCTGGCCAGCGACGAGGCCGCCGTCAGGGATCTGCGCGCGCGCTTCCTCGCCCGACATGACAGTTCGGCCCGCGAGCGGCGGGCCGGCGGACAGGCCGCGGCCACCGAGGTCGGCGCCCGGGACGGGACGGGCACCAGCACGGCCTTCGATCTCGAGCTGGCCAAGTACGACGGCCAGCTCGCCGATCTGGCCGCCCGCAAGGCCGAGGTCACCGCCGCGATGGAGGAGCTGCGCCAGTCGATCGAGGCCACGCCCGGCAATGCGGTGCAGCTCGACACGCTCGAGCGCGACTACGAGAACCTCCGGGCGCAATATGACCGTGCGGTCGCCAACCGCGCCCGGGCCGAGATCGGCGACACGATCGAGGCCCTGTCCAAGGGCCAGCGGATCACCGTGGTCGAACAGGCCATCGCCCCGTCCGAGCCGAACAGCCCGAACCGCAAGAAGATCGCGGCGGCCGGCGTCGCCGTGGGGATTGCGGCCGGGGGCGGGCTGCTGATCCTGCTCGAGATGCTGAACAGCGCGCTGCGGCGGCCGGCGGACCTGACCGCGGCCCTCGGCATCACCCCCTTCGCGACGCTGCCCTACATGCGCAGCCCGGGCGAGATCCTGCGGCGGCGGATGCTGATCGGGCTTGCCCTGGGGCTCGTGCTGGTGGCCGTGCCGGCCGGTCTCTGGGCGATCGATACCTACCACACGCCCCTCGACCTGCTTCTGAACCAGATCCTGCGGAGGATCGGCCTCGCCACCTTCCGCATCGCCGCCGCATAGGAGGGGAAGATGGAACGCATCCAGGCCGCCATCGCCAAGGCCCGCGCCGCCCGTGGCGGCAGGGATGCCTGCGGAGGCACCGCAGCCGGCTCCGACGGGGCCACGCCGCCCGCCTTCTTCGCCCGGACCGTCGCGCCCTCAGCCGAGGCGGCCGGCATCGCCGAGGCCTGGGAGGCGCTGCCCGAGGCCGCCCCCGCGTCCCGCCATCTCGCCCGCCATCATGTCGTGGCGCATCGGGGCGGGCGCGACTCCGCCCCCTTCGACGTGATGCGCACCAAGCTGCTGCACCACATGCGCGCCAAGGGCTGGCGCCGCCTTGCCATCACCTCGCCCGGGGCCGGCTGCGGCAAGAGCACGATCGCCCTGAACCTTGCCTTCAGCCTCGCCCGCCAGCCCGAGCTGCGCATCCTGCTGGTCGAGCTGGACCTGCGCCGCCCCGCCCTGGCGCGGATGCTGGGCCTGACCGGGCGCCACAGCGTGGCCGACGTGCTCGCGGGGGCGGCCACCTTCGAGGATCATGCGGTGCGGATCGGCGGGAATCTGGCGGTCGCCACCAGCCGTCAGCCTTTCCGCACCCCGTCCGAACTGCTGCAGGGCGCCTCGGTGCCGGGCGTCCTCGCCGCGATCGAGACCCGCTACGCGCCGGACATGGTGATCTTCGACATGCCGCCGCTTCTGGTCAGCGACGAGACCCTGGCCGTCGCGGGCCTCGTGGATTGCGCCCTGCTGGTCGCGGCGGCCGAGAGCACCTCGGCGCGCGAGGTGGACATCTGCGAGCGGGAGCTGGCGGAGCGGACGAACGTGCTGGGCATCGCCCTGAACAAGTGCCGCTACTTGGAGCCGGGCTATGGCTACGGCGACTACGGCTGAGCCATGGGAAAGGGGGCCGGGCCCGGCCCCCGTCAGGACATCCGTGCGGTCGCTTCAGGCCGCGAGCGACGGGCGACGGCGCAGCAGCGCCAGCGCCCCGAGCCCGCCGATCAGCAGCAGCCCGCCGGCCGGCAGCGGCACCACGTTCACGCCTTCGATCGAAGCCGTGATCGTCTTTTCCGAACCACAGAGGATGCACACGCCGTCCTCGAAGTCGAACCTGAAGGTGGAGCCCCCGATGGTCAGTTCTTGCGGCATGTCGGTCCATTTGAGGAAGCCGCCCGTGATCGTTCCGACGAAGGTCAACGCCGTCCCGAATCCGTTACCCACCACCTGAAGCTCGGGCGAGGCAAAGGCCAGAACGGCCGTGATGTCGTAGGTGGCCTTGCCCGTGCCGCGGTTGTCGAACCTGAGGAAGTCGAAGCTCACCCTGTCGCCGGTGCCGATCTCATGGGTGGCGCCCTGGACCAGCCCGCTGGCCAGCGAGGCGGTGACGCCACAATTGGAGATAATGCAGAGCGATCCTTTCTTCTCGAGAGTCACCGAAGAGGCGCTTCGGTCGATGACGAACGGCACCGTCGCGGCCTCGGCCTGCGGAGCGGCCGCCGAAAGTCCGGCAGCGACGAGGGCCGCTGCGACGGTCTTGTGCAACAAGTCGAACATTGAAACCTCCATTACGGCTTCCGCAGCGGTCGCCCAAATCAAATGAGTCACGATCAAGGTATCGTCTTTTTGTTGCCTTTAAATCAACAAAAATAAACCTGCGGCCATTTGATGGCTTGCGAGTTGCAACCTTAGGTTGATAAATCCCGTTCCTTGCGGACTTCGGGGGCGCAGATCCTCCTCGCCGGCTGGAATGGATGACCCCCTGCACAAGGAGGCGTCGGCCGGAAATCCAGCGATTCTGCAGTGATGGCACGCCCCTGGACAAGCGGGCGGGATGCGGAAAGCGGACAACGGGCCTGCCGTTGCGGCCGAAGGCGGTCCGGTCCACGGGTTCCGGGAAAAGCCTCGCTGTCTTGCGGAAGGCCGAGACGGGTTTCTTCCCCCGAGCGGACCGGGCGGGCCCGCAACCTGCCCGGATATTATCGGTTGCCTGATGGCCCCATCGAACCGGGCAAGGATATTCCGCCCATTCATTATCATCCTGGTAAAACAGGCCGCAGACTTGCGGCATTTCACGGCACGCTCAATTTCGCCTAAATTTGGACTCAAATACCGCCGATCCTCCGCTTCAGATGCCGCGCCCCGGCGGGCCGATTCCGGCCTGCCCCTCGGGCGCCTCATTCCGCGGGAGATCGATTTGATCGGAAAATTGTTCAAGACGGCGGCCGTCTGCCTCGCCCTGGCGGCAGGAACGGCGCCAGGGGCGGAGGCCGCCACCCTCTCCTTTGTGGTCGACCGGGGGCAGTCCTCTGTGGAACTCGTCGAGACCGGGCGCGGCTGCCTGGGGAACTGCAGCGTCTCCGCCTCGCTGGCCGGAAGCCTGACCACGGGCAGCACCTACGAGATCGGCACCGGCGACACGGCAACCTTCGACTTCCTGGCCTTCTCCGGCCGGGGCCAGGGCCTCGGTCTGGAGAACTACATGGTGAAGGCCGTTCTTGCCTTCTCCTCGCCTGTCCTGTCCGTGGCGAACACGGGCCACTTCACGGCGGCGGCCGTTGGCACCGTCCGGAACGGCGAGCTGATCTGGGACAGCATCGCACCGATCATCGTCGGAGGGTCGGAGTTCCGCATCTCGTTCGGCACCGGCAGCAGCCTGTTCACCAAGGGCCAATACAGCATGACCACGACCGCCACCCTCACCGGCGTCAACGTCGTGCCGCTGCCGGCCACGGGTCTTCTGCTCGTCGCGGCCGTGGGCGGGTTCGCCCTGCTGCGGCGCAGGCCGCAGGCGGCGGCCTGACCTGAACCGGCGGCCGGCCGCCGCAGCGGCCCGGCCGTCAGGCCATCGCATTGGCCCGGCCGTCAGGCCAGCGACTTGGCCCGGCCGTCAGGCCAGCGACTTGGCCAGCGCGTCGAAGGCCCGGAGGTCGGCGATGAGCCGGCCCATCCGATCCACCGGGATCATGTTCGGCCCGTCGGACGGCGCCCGGTCCGGGTCCTCGTGTGTCTCGATGAAGAGCGCCGAGACCCCCACCGCGCAGGCCGCCCGCGCCAGCACCGGGGCGAATTCGCGCTGCCCGCCCGAAGAGCCGCCAAGCCCCCCCGGCTGCTGCACCGAATGGGTCGCGTCGAACACCACCGGCCAGCCGGTCGCGGCCATGGTCGGCAGGCCACGGAAATCGGTCACCAGCGTGTTGTAGCCGAACGAGGTTCCCCGCTCGCAGAGCAGGATCTTCCGGTTGCCGGTCGAGGCGACCTTCGCGGCCACGTTGCCCATGTCCCACGGCGCAAGGAACTGGCCCTTCTTGATGTTCACGGCCTTGCCCGTCTCGCCGGCCGCCAGCAGTAGGTCGGTCTGGCGGCACAGGAACGCCGGGATCTGCAGCACGTCGCAGACCTCGGCGGCCTTCGCGCAGTGCCAGGGCTCGTGCACGTCGGTCAGGACCGGCACGCCGAACTCGTCGCGGATGGCCCCGAGGATCTCGAGGCCCTTCTCCATGCCGAGCCCGCGCGCCGTGCCCAGCGACGAGCGGTTGGCCTTGTCGTAGCTGGCCTTGAAGATGAACTTCGTCCCGGTCGGCGCGCAGGCCTCGCTGATGCGGCCCGCCATCATGCGGGCATGCTCGAGGCTTTCCAGCTGGCAGGGCCCGGTGATGAGCGCGATCGGATGGGCGCCGCCGATGGCGATCCCGCCGATGGTCACGATGGTGGGCGTCTCTGTCATGGCCGTCTCCCGTGCTGCTGACCCAGCCTTATGCCAAGCGCGCGCGGGGTTCAAACCTCGCGCGGGGGGCCCTGGGTCTCAGCCGCGGGCGTAGGCGTCCTCGTAGCGCTGGATGTCGTCCTCGCCGAGATAGGCGCCGGTCTGGACCTCGATCAGCACCATCGGCACCTTGCCCGGATTTTCCATCCGGTGGACCGCGCCGAGCGGCACATAGATCGACTGGTTCTCGCTCACCAGCCGCACCTCGCCGTCCACCGTCACGCGGGCGGTGCCCGCCACCACGATCCAGTGCTCGGCCCGGTGGTGGTGGCTCTGCAGCGAGAGCACGCCCCCCGGCTTGACCAGGATCCGCTTGACCCGGAAACGGTCGCCGAGAACCAGCGTCTCGAACCAGCCCCAGGGCCGGTGGTCGAGCGGGAAACATTCCGCCTGCGCCGCCCCCTTGCCCTTCATCGCCGCCACCGCCTCCTTCACCTCCTGCGCGCAGTCGCGGTGCGCGACCAGCACCGCATCCGGCATCGCCACGGCCACGATGTCCCTGAGCCCGATCCCCACCACCTCGAGCCCCGGCGCCTCCGAGCGCAGCAGGCTGCCCTCGCAGCGGATTGCGGTGGCGGCCCCCGCAAGCGCGTTGCCCGCCCCGTCGGGGCCCAGTTCACGCCGCACCGCCTCCCAGTCGCCCAGGTCCGACCAGTGGCCCGCGAAGGGCACGACGGCGCGGTTGGCGGCCCGCTCCATCACCGCATAGTCGATCGATATCTCCTCGGCCTCGCTCCAGGGGGCGGGGGCAAGGCGCAGGAAGCCCAGGTCGGGCGCGGCCCCCTCGACCGCGCGGCGCACCGGATCGACGAGGCCCGGCGCATGGGTCTCGAAGGCCTCGAGCATGCTGCGGACGCGGAAGAGGAAGATCCCCGCATTCCAGAAATAGCGGCCCTCCTCGAACATGCGCGTGGCGGTGGCGAGGTCGGGCTTCTCGACGAAGCGGGTCAGCGGCAGCGGCGCGAGGCAGCCCTCGGGCGGCAGGGCGGCCAGTTCGAGCCAGCCGTAGCCGGTCTCGGGCCGGGTGGGCCGGATGCCGAAGGTCACGAGCGCGCCCGCCTCGGCCGCCGCCGTCCCCGCCTCGACCGCGGCGCGGAAGGCCGCCGTATCGGGCACCACATGGTCCGAGGGGCAGACGAGCATCAGCGCCTCGGGATCGCGCGCCGCCGCATGGAGGGCGGCCGCGAGGATCGCGGGCGCGGTGTTGCGGCCGGCGGGCTCGATCAGCACGGCGCCGGGCTCGATCCCCGCCTCATGGAGCTGTTCGGTCACGATGAAGCGGAAATCGGAATTGGTGACCACCACCGGCCGGGCGAAGCCCGCCCCCGAGACCCGCTCGGCCGCGGCCTGGAACAGGGTGCGGTTCCCGGTCAGGGCGGCGAACTGCTTGGGATAGCTCTTGCGCGACAGCGGCCACAGCCGGGTGCCGGATCCTCCGCAGAGCAGGACGGGAACGATGGACGTCATGAAATGCACCCCGAACACATGATCCGCCTCAGCTTAGGCCGAGCCGCGGCCATCGGAAACGGCTTCTGTCGCCGCGGGAAACGGGGTGGGGTCATTTTTTCCGGCCGATCGGGCGACTGCGGGAAGGGGCGGAGGTGTCTCCGCCGAGGGGGTGTCACGCCGGGGGGACTCGCCCGGGTGCGGAGGCTCGATTAGAAGGGAGTCATTGAGCCCCGGAGATTTCCCATGCCCGAACCGGTTTCCCCCGCGAGCGCCGCGCCACTTGCCACCGTCACGCCGAACAGCTGGTCCTTCCTGCGCGACCCGATGATCGCCCCCACCGGCTTTCGCGAATATGACGCGCGCTGGCGCTATCCGCAGGAGATCAACCTGCCGGGCATGAGCGCGCTGGGGCTGGGGCTCGGCACCCAGATGCGGGCGCGCGGTCTGGCCGACATCGTGGTGGCCAACGACTACCGGGACTATTCGCTGGCGATCAAGCAGGCGCTGGTGCTGGGCCTGATGCGGGCGGGGGTGAGGGTGCATGACATCGGCCCCGCGCTCTCGCCCATGGCCTATTTCGCGCAGTTCCATCTGGATGTGCCGGCGGTGGCGATGGTGACGGCCAGCCACAATCCGAACGGCTGGACCGGGGTGAAGATGGGCTTCCAGCGCCCGATGACCCATGGCCCCGACGAGATGGCCGAGCTGCGCGACATCGTGCTGCAGGGCCGCGGCGAACCCGCCCCGGGGGGAAGCTACGTCTTCGCCGATGGCGTGCGCGAGGCCTATCTCGACGACCTCGCCGGCGATGTCCGCCTGTCGCGCCCGCTCAAGGTGGTCTGCGCCACCGGCAACGGCACGGCGGGCGCCTTCGCGCCCGAGCTGCTCGCGCGGATCGGGGCCGAGGTCGTGCCGCTCCATTGCGGGCTCGACTACACCTTCCCCAACTACAACCCCAACCCCGAGGCGCTCGAGATGCTGCATGACATGGCCGCGGCGGTGCGGGCCTCGGGCGCGGATCTGGCGCTCGGATTCGACGGCGACGGCGACCGCTGCGGCCTCGTGGACGACGAGGGAGAGGAGATCTTCGCCGACAAGGTGGGGGTGATCCTCGCCCGCGACTATGCCCGCCTCCATCCCGGCGCGCGCTTCGTGGTGGATGTGAAATCGACCGGCCTCTTCGCTTCGGACCCGGTGCTGAAGGATCTCGGCACCACCACCGAATACTGGAAGACCGGACACAGCCACATGAAGCGCCGGGTGTTCGAGACCGGCGCCCTCGCCGGCTTCGAGAAATCGGGCCACTATTTCCTCGCCCCCCCGGTGGGGCGCGGCTACGACTGCGGGATGCGCGTCGCGGTCGAGATCTGCCGGCTGCTCGACCGCCATCCCGGCGCCTCGATGTCCGACCTGCGGCGCGCCCTGCCCCGGACCTTCACCTCGCCCACCATGTCGCCCTTCTGCCCCGACACCGAGAAATATGCGGTGCTGGCGCGCCTCGTCGCGCGGCTCGAGGCGCTGGCCGCGACGGGCGGGGCCTTGGGCGGGCGGAAGATCACCGGGATCGTGACGGTGAACGGCGCGCGGGTGATGCTGGAGAACGGCGGCTGGGGCCTTGTGCGGGCCTCGTCGAACACGCCGAACCTGGTGGTGGTCTGCGAGAGCCCCGAAAGCGAAGCCGAACTCCGCGCCATCTTCACCGATCTCGACGCGGTGATCCGCACCGAGCCCGTGGTCGGCGCATACGACCAGCGGATCTGAACGAAGCTGGACAGGCCGTGAGAATGTCGGTCGCCGGTCAGACCCTAGAACTGATCCACAAGAAGCGACGCCAGATACTGGCCATAGTCGCTCTTGCTGAGCCCATCCGCGAGACTGCGCAGCGCATGGGCGTCGATCCAGCCATTCGCGTAGGCGATCTCTTCGGGGCAGCCGGTCTGCATTCCCTGCCGCTTCTGCAGTGTGCGCACGAAGTTGCCCGCATCGAGCAGGCTGCCATGCGTGCCGGTGTCGAGCCAGGCAAAGCCGCGGCCCATGCGCTGGACGTTGAGCGTGCCCTCGCGCAGGTAGATCTCGAGAAGCGAGGTGATCTCGATCTCGCCCCGCGCCGAGGGCGTGAGGGCGCGCGCCAGTTCGGGCGCACGGGCATCGAGGAAATAGAGCCCGGTCACGGCATAGTTCGAGGGCGGAACCTCCGGCTTCTCGATGATCTGGGTGACGCGACCGGCCTCGTCCATCGCCACTACGCCATAGCGCTCGGGGTCGGCGACGTGATAGCCGAAGACCGTGCCGCCGTCCGCCTTCGCATCCGCCCTTGCCAGCAGTTCCGGCAGACCGTGGCCGAAGAAGATGTTGTCGCCCAGCACCATGCAGGAGGGGGCGCCGGCGAGGAACTCCTCGGTCAGCGTGTAGGCCTGGGCGAGACCGCCCGGTTCGGGCTGCACCACATAGCTGAGGGCGATCCCCCACTGGCTGCCGTCCCCCAGCACGCGGCGGAACTGGTCCTGGTCCTGCGGCGTGGTGATGATCGCGATCTCGCGGATGCCGGCCAGCATCAGCACCGAGAGCGGATAATAGATCATCGGCTTGTCATAGACCGGCATCAGCTGCTTGGAGACGCCAATGGTGACCGGATAGAGCCGCGTGCCCGAGCCTCCGGCCAGGATGATGCCTTTACGAGTGGTCATTCGGAAATCTCCTGAAGATCGGCCAGAACGCGGGCGAGGCCCTGCCGCCAGTCGGGGCGGTCAAGGCCGAAGCGCGACAGGGCGGAATTGTCCATGCGGGAATTGGCCGGGCGGTGGGCCCTGGTCGGATAGTCCGAGGAGGGGATGTCCTGCACCCGGCAGGGAAGATCCGCCTGGCGGAAGATCTCGCGGGCGAAGTCGGCCCAGCTCACGTCCGGGCCGCCCGAGAGATGACAGGTGCCCGACAGATCCGGCCGCGCCGGAAGGCTGCGTGCGATGGCAAGGCAGGCGCTGGCGATGTCGGCCGCGGGCGTGGGGCCGCCCACCTGGTCCATGACCACGCTCACCGTCTCGCGCGCGGCACCGAGGCGCAGCATGGTCTTCACGAAATTCGCGCCATGGGCCGAGAACACCCAGGAGGTGCGCAGGATCGCGTGGGTGCCGCCCGCCGCCCGCACGGCCTCTTCGCCGGCAAGCTTCGAGCGGCCGTAGGCGCCGAGCGGCCCCACCGGATCCTCGGGCTGCCAGGGACGGGTGCCCTCGCCGCTGAAGACGTAGTCGGTCGAGATATGGACGAAGGGGATGCCCAGTTCCGCGCAGGCCCGCGCCATGGCGCCCGGCGCCTCACCGTTCACCACCGTCGCCTGGGCCTCCTCGTCCTCGGCGCGATCGACGGCCGTCCAGGCGGCGGCGTTGATGACCGCCTGCGGCCGGGCGTCAAGGATGGCCCGGGCGCAGGCGTCCGGATCGGCAAGGTCGGCCTCGTGGCGGCCGAGGAAGCGGGCCTCCGGGGCCTGCCGCGCCAGTTCCGTGGCGACCTGTCCGGTGCGGCCGAAGATGAGTAGGGTCATGCGGAAAACACCCTCTTCCGGGCCATGGGCAAGTCCTGCGTCAGATAGGTTTCATCATAGGTTCCGTCTGTCCAGGCGCCGAGGTCCAGGCCGGTCAGGCGGGCCGTTTCGCGGATGTCGTCATGGAATAGCGAGGACAACCAGGACAGTTCGGCCGTGGCATCGACGGCAAGGCCGGAGGTTTCGACCGGCACCACGCGTTTCGGGCCCAGGTCGTCCGGGAAGGCGCCATCCGCGTCCAGAAAGCCGGACAGGGCCTGCAGGACGGCGGCTTCGTCCTGATACAGGTCTTCCATCCGGCAAAAGAAGATGTTCTGCCGCGGGAAATGGGCCAGCAGCCGGGCAATCTGGGGCGCATAGAAGCCCCGCTCGACATAGGAGAACACCCGGAGGGCCGAATGGGCGCCCGCGCGCACCCGCGCACGCCCGCGCTCGGAGGTGGCCTCCGCGAAGGACAACTCCTCGGTGCGGCGGACGAATTCCATCTTCCAGTGCGACAAGGCCCTGTAGGCCGGGTGCCGCAGGCTGACGATGATCTTCGCCTCGGGATTGTAGTGCGCCACCCGCTCGATCGCCTGCGGCCAGTACATGTAGATCGGCGTGGCTTCTCCCCAGAGCCGATGATCGCTGGCTGCGGGGAAATGGGCCGACAGGTCCGGGATGTCGCCGGAGGTCCAGTCACGGCGTTCGTCATCAAAGACGTGCAGTTCCTTTGGCTTGGCGCAGCAGATGGCCGGATGGCGGGCAAGCTTGGCCGAAAGGGCGGTGGTTCCGCCCTTCTGCGTCCCGACGACGAAGAAGTCGAGACGCTTCACGGCCGCCCCGGCTGTCACGCCCGGACCCCCAGCCGCTCACCCACGCCCGAGCGGTCCTGCAGCGCGCGCCACCAGGGCTCGTTGGCCAGATACCAGTCCACCGTGCGCTCGAGCCCCTGATCCAGCGTGACGGAAGGCCGCCAGCCAAGCTCGGTGCGGATGCGGGTCGGATCGATCGCATAGCGCAGGTCGTGCCCCGGACGGTCGGTCACGAAGGCGATCTGGTCGGCATAGGGCGTGGCCCTGGGGCGCTTCGCATCGAGGATCGCGCAGATCTTGCGGACGATGTCGATGTTTCGCGCCTCGTTCTCGCCGCCGATGTTGTAGCTGCGGTGGTTCTGGCCCTTCGCGAGCACGGTCAGCAGCGCGTCGGCGTGATCCTCGACATAAAGCCAGTCGCGGACGTTCTCGCCTTTCCCGTAGACCGGGATCGGCTCGCCGGCCAGCGCCTTCAGGATCACCACCGGAATGAGCTTTTCCGGGAAATGGAACGGCCCGTAGTTGTTCGAGCAGTTGGTCAGCACATAGGGCAGCCCGTAGGTCTCGCCCCAGGCGCGGACCAGATGGTCCGAGGCGGCCTTGGAGGCCGAATAGGGCGAGTTCGGCGCGTAGGGCGTATCCTCGGTGAACTGGCCCGTCTCGCCCAGCGTGCCGAAGACCTCGTCGGTCGAGATGTGGTGGAAGCGGAAGCCCTGCGGTTTTCCCTGCGCCACCCACCAGGCCCGTGCGGCTTCCAGCAGCACATAGGTGCCGCGGACGTTGGTGTCGATGAAGGCGCCCGGCCCGTCGATCGAGCGGTCGACATGGCTTTCGGCCGCCAGATGCATCACCGCATCGGGGCGATGGGTGGCGAAGACCCGCGCCATGGCCTCCGCGTCGCGGATGTCGGCCTTCTCGAAGGCGTAGTTGGGGGCATGGGCGACGCTGGCCAGGTTCTCCAGGCAGGCGGCATAGGTCAGGCAGTCGACATTGACGACATGGTGGCCCTTGGCCACCGCCTGCCGCACCACCGCCGAGCCGATGAAGCCCGCTCCTCCGGTCACGATCAGTTTCATGGGGTCAGGCCTTATAGCTGAAGGGGCTGGTCCAGTCCGCGAAGCGCGGCGCGCGGGCGTCCTTGTCCGACAGGACCGCGGAGGCCGGGTCGATCCCCCAGTCCACGCCGAGGTCGGGATCGGCGAAATGCACCGCCCCGTCGCAGTCGGGGGCATAGACGTCGGTGGTCTTGTAAAGGACGACCGTTCCGGGCTCACGCGTGACGAAGCCGTGCAGGAAGCCCTTCGGCACCAGAAGCTGGCGGGCGTTGTCGGCTGTCAACTCCACCCCCACCCACTTGCCATAGGTGGGCGAGCCCACCCGCACATCGACCGCCACGTCGAGGATCGCGCCATGGCCCACGCGCACCAGCTTGTCCTGCGCGTGCGGCGGCGCCTGGTAATGCAGGCCGCGCACCGTGCCGACGGGGGCGCTGATCGACTGGTTGTCCTGCACGAAGTCGAGGTCGATCCCGAGCCCTGCGAGCGTCGCCCGGTTCCAGGATTCGCAGAAGCTGCCCCGCGCGTCGCCGAACACCCTCGGCGTCAGGATCAGCACGCCCGGCAGTTCCGTTCCCTCGATATTCATTTCTCACAAGTCCTTGAAGAGGTGCCGGATAATATTCACCCCCCGTGCTCGTGCAAGCGGGCCCTACCCCGCCGCCCGGCGCTCGATCCAGCCGAGGAAGGCAGCGTCGGCCGATCTCAGCCGGGGCTGGCCGGTGCGGTTCCAGAAGGACTGCCACTCGGCCACCAGCGCATGGACGTCCCAGCCCGGCATCAGGGCGCGCACCCGCTCGAGCGTCGCCTCGCGCAGGGCGGGGGCGAGGCCCGGCGCCAGCACCGCCTCGCGCCGGGTGACGCAGAGGATGTCGCCCGGCTCCTCGGCCAGAAGATAGCCCGGCAGCGCATTCGCCCCGATCATGTCGCGGATCATCTTGCGGAAGACCCGCAGCGGCGAGGCCGAGCCCGACTTCTTGGCCAGCGTCGCGATCGAGACCCGCCATTCCGGCTGGTGGCCGCAATGCTTGCGCGCCAGTTCATAGATCCGCCGCTCGAGCGGTTTGCGCAGCCGGAAGTAATCGCGGCTGAGCGTGAGGACCGATTTCGTGAGCACCGCCTGGAACAGCCATTCCGAGAGCGTGACCATCACCTGCACCATGCGCCCCCCGCGGGTGCGGCGCACGATCTGCCAGCTCTCGATCAGGCCGAAGCCCGTGGTGATCTCGCGCCCGCCCTGCTCGATGTTGGTCGTGATTCGGGTGCCCGCCAGCCGCTCGAACGCCTCTCGCAGCCGCTGGTAGCCGTCGCCGCTGGTCTCGCGGTTGGTGGCCGTCATCAGGTCGTGCGCGGTCAGGTGCAGCGTGCGGCTGATGGCGCGCCCGGCGTTCAGCGCGGCCATGAGCTGGCTGATGCAGTAGATCAGGATGTCCTTGTCGAAGAGCGTGGCGAGGCCGCGCACCGAAGGCGTCACCGTGATGCGGACCCCGTTGTGGGAATAGTCGAGCACCCGCAGGTCGGGCCGGGTGGCCAGCGAAAAGACCGGATGCTCCATCGAGGCCATGTCGTCCTTGGGCAGCGCATCGAGGATGTCGCAGATGAAGAAGTCCGCGGTCTCGGGGGGGCGCGCCGCGGGCGTGGCGCCGGGCGCCGGGGACACCCCGCCCGCCCCCGGCCCGTCCCCGGCAGGTGCGGGCTGCTCCGCCCCCTGCCCCGCCGTGGCCCTGCGCCCGGCCGCGGTCCGGCCCACGGCCGTTCCGCCCGCCGGACCCTCGGCCGCGGCGGGCTTTGCCGCCTTCCGCGTCCGGGCCATCCTGTCGGCAGTCTCGCCCGGTCCGGTCACGTCCGGGCCCGGGCCGGCCGCGGCCTGCCCCGCAGCACGGGATGCGCGCGCACCCGTCGCTGCGGTGGCGGCCTTCCGCCGTCCACCTGTCTCCTGCATTTCGCGTCGCCTGTGCCTGCTCGACGGCGCGGCCCCCGATGTGTCCCCGGGATGTCGCGCGCCTTCGTGGTTTCGATGACACCGACCCTAAGCCCAAGCGCCCCCTCCGTCCAGCGCGCCGCGCAGGCCAGACCCGGAAAGATCGGGGTTCCGGATTCGGAAAAGCGTGGCTTCGGAGTCGGATCTTCGGGGTTCCGGAGTCGCAAGCCGCAAGAGGTCGGGGCTGTTTCTGCCGGAAGATCAGGGGGTTGGACGGATGGCCGAAATCCTGTAACTATAAATAACCCGAAACTAACTGATGCAGTCCGGCAACGGCTTGCAGAGGGGCCCCCGCGGGGCCGTGCGGAACCCGCGAGAATCCGCCATGAAAATCAGAAAGTTGCTGCGCCGTGTGCGCATAAATTTGCCATGTCAGCAAAAAGCTGATACTTTGCCGGAAACAGAGCAGATGACCCGGAAAAGGGAACAGGCATGGCCGAGATCAGGGGACGGAAGACCGCCGCGCGCGGCCGGGTAGAACTGCGCAAGGGGCCGCCCGCGCGCGAGCCGCAGGTGCCGCTGCCGCCCTATTTCAACATCGCGCCCGACGCGGCGCTGGCCGAACTCGAGGCGCCGCTGACCACCGCGGGCTTTGCCGAGATCGCCCGCTCCTGCGCCCAGGGGCGCGAGGATCTCGCGGCGCGCGGGCTCGACGAGGAGGGCCGCAAGAGCCTGCGGCTCTTCTCGACCTGGGAGATCACCCGCTACCTGATCCCGGTCGCCACCGCCCATTTCCGCCGCGTGCTGAAGGCCAACCCCGACCTGCCGCAGGGCATCTCGGAGACCGAGGGCGGGGCCAAGTGGTTCACCCTCGACGAGGTGCTGCGGCTGCGCGCCCATTTCGCGGCCGAAGGGTCGAAGGCCAAGGAATACCGCCCCTACCGCCCCGCGGGGCTGCCCGCCAAGATGGTGGCCGTCGCGAACTTCAAGGGCGGGGTCGGCAAGACCTCGACGGCCGCGCATCTGGCCATGTCGGCCGCGCTCGACGGCTACCGGGTGCTGGTGATCGACCTGGATTCCCAAGGCTCGATGACCTCGATCTTCGGCGGCCGGGTGGCCGACGAATGGGGCACCGTCTTCCCCCTCCTCGCCCGCCACTACGCCGGCCACCTGCAGTCCGAGAACCGGCTGCGCGTCGCGCGCGGCGACCCGCCGGTGCCGCTCGACGAGACGCTGAACGAGGCGCTGAAGATCCGCGCGGGCGACCTGATCGCGAAGACCCACTGGCCCAACATCGACCTGATCGGGGCGCAGCTGAACCTCTACTGGGCCGAGTTCCAGATCCCGGTCTGGCGGATGCAGGGGCGCAGCTGGAAGCTCTGGGACGCGCTGACCGACGTGCTGGCCGAGGATGGCGTGCTGGACGGCTACGACGTGATCTTCATCGACACCCCCCCGGCCCTTGGCTACCTGACGATCAACGGGCTCGCGGCCGCCGACATCCTGCTGGTGCCGCTCGGGGCCTCGTTTCTCGAGTTCGACTCGACGGGGCGCTTTTTCGACATGCTCCATTCGACCTTCCGCTCGATCGAGGATGGCGAGAACATCGCCGCGCGCGCGCTGGGGCGCGAGGAGCTGTCCTTCGAATGGGACGCGGTGCGGGCGGTGCTGACGCGCTACGACGGGGCGCAGCAGGGCGAGATGGCGGCCCTGATGCAGGCCTACATGGGCCGCACCATGGCGCCCGAGCGCCAGGATTTCACCGCGCTGATCGGCCAGGCCGGCGAGCAGGTGAACGGCATCTACGAGGCCGATTACCGCGACTTCAACCGCGACACCTACATCCGCGGCCGCGAGACGTTTGACGCCACCTATGCCGCCTTCAAGCGGCTGCTGGTCGGCATCTGGCGGCGCGAGGAACTGGCGGCGGCCCGCGCGGCCGAATGAGCCGCCCCGCCCGATTTGTTTCGCGCGCGAAACAATGACGGGCGGTGCAGCGGGAACGGGGCGGGACGAAATGTTTCGCGCGCGAAACAAATCCGCCGCCCGAGGGACAGGAGAGACCGGCCCATGGCCAAGCGCAAGCGACTGACAGTGCCGCCCCTCGGCGGCTTCGCCCCCACGGCGGCCCCCGAGACCAAGGCGATGATCGGCCCCGGCCTTGCCCCTGCCCCGATCAGCCGCGTGACGGGCGAGGCCGCCGCCACCGCGGCGCTGCGCGAGGTGGCCGAGGAGCTGACCTCGGCCCGCAGCGAGGGCCGGCTGGTGCTGCGGCTGGAACTCGACCGGATCGAGGAAGGCTGGCTGGTCCGCGACCGGCTGGGCATTGAGACCGAAGAGCTGGCAAGCCTGATGACCAGCCTTGCGACCCACGGCCAGCGCAGCCCGATCGAGGTGGCCGACATGGGCGAGGGCCGCTTTGGCCTGATCTCGGGCTGGCGCCGGGTGACCGCGCTGCGCCGCCTGCTGGCCGAGACCGGCGAGGCGCGCTTTGCCACCGTCCTCGCCATCCTGCGCCGCCCCGACACGGCGGCCGCGGCCTATGTGGCGATGGTCGAGGAGAACGAGATCCGCCTCGGGCTCTCCTATTTCGAGCGGGCGCGGATCGCGGCCAAGGCGGTCGATGCCGGGGTCTTCGCGACCGAGAAGCTGGCGCTCCAGCAGCTCTATGCCTCGGCGAGCCGGGCCAAGCGGTCCAAGATCGGCTCGTTCCTCGGGATCTACCATGTGCTGGACGGCGCGCTGCGCTTTCCCTCGGCCTTGCCCGAGCGGCTGGGGCTTGCGCTGGCGCGGCGGCTCGAGGAGGAGGAGGGCTTTGCCGCGCGGCTCGTGGCGGCGCTGGCCGCGGGCGCACCGGACACGGCCGAGGCCGAACTGCAGCTGATCGCCGATCAGGTGGCGGCGTCGGAGCCGGAGCCGCCACCCGCGGCGCCCGAGGCCGGGCAGGGCGCGGACAGGCCCGTGCCGGACGCGGCCCGCGCCCCGCGGCCCAGGCCGGCCGCTCCGGCGTCCGAGGTGCGGCCGGGGCTGTTCCTGAAGGGCGCAGCCCGCGGAGAACTGGTGCTTTATGGCCCGGCGGTGGACGAGGCCTTCCGCGAGCGGCTGCGCGACTGGCTGGCCGCCCAGGCCTGAGCGGCCCGCGTCCCGTCGGCCCGAGGCCCGCCGCGACCGGCCGGGCAGACGGCCGGTGCAAGGACCTCGGACAGCCCGCCCTGCGCCGTGCGCCGCATCGTGACCATCTGCCAGAGCCGGTCCTGGACATGGGCGAATCCGAGGGTGTGTCCCGCCATTGACGGGGGGTGAGGCCCCGCGTTTTTCCCCTGTGCCGCACCCTGCCCTTGCATCTTCGAGGGGGGCTCTACAAAGTGCTCCTGTCCGGATTGGGTATGCCACCATGCCCAAATTCAGTTTTTATCAATATGACTTAGCCCAATCGTTGGGACAGGTGCAGGGGACGTCTTGTTCATGTTGCTCAGTCTGGTGATCTGTACGAGAAACAGGGCCGAACAGCTTAGGCGCACCCTCAGGACGGCGGAGAAGCTGGAGGCTCCGGGAGAGCCCTGGGAACTTCTCATCATCGACAATGGCAGCACCGATCACACGGCCCGGGTGGTCGAGGATTTCGCCGACCGGCTGCCGATCCGCCGAATCGTCGAGTGCGAGCCGGGCCTGTCCAACGCCCGCAACCGGGGTGTGCAGGAGGCGCGCGGCCGTTACATCTGCTGGACGGATGATGACGTGCTGCTCGACCGCGGCTGGCTTGCGGCCTATGCCGACGCCTTCCGCCGCCATCCCGAGGCTTCCTTCTTCGGAGGCCGGGTCACGCCGGTCTTCGACGGCCCGGTGCCGGGCTGGTTCGCGGCCAACAGCGACCTGCTGGGCGACCTGCTGGCGACGCGCGACCTCGGCGGGACGGAGTTCCGCTTCCTGTCAGGCGCGCGCGAGCTGCCCTATGGGGCGAGTTTCGCGGTGCGCACCTCCGACCAGCGCCGCCATCCGTTCGATCCCGCCCTGGGCGCGGGCCGCCAGCGGCTGGGCGAGGAGAGCGTGGTGATGCTGGCGATGCTGGCCGAGGGCGGCCATGGCGTCTGGGTGCCGGCGGCCCGGGCCGGGCATGTGATCGCGGCGGCGCGCCTCACGCTCGGCTATGTGGCCGATTACTATCGCGCCTCCGGCGCGACCTGGGCCTATCTCGGGCGCGAGGGGCAGTGCACGCCGATGGGCCCGCCGCCGCCCGCCGGCCGGGCACGGATCCTCGGGGCGCCGCTCTGGCTCTGGCGTGCGGTGCTGGTGGGGGGGCTCGCCTGCCGCCTCTCCTGGCCCGCGCGGACCCTGTCGCGGCGCCGGCTCGAGGCCTGGATCAACTACCACTACATGCGCGGGGCCCTGTCGCAGATCCGGGCGCAGGCCGGACGCAAGGCCGCGCCCCTCGGCGCTCCGGGTGTGGCTCCGGCCGGCTGGCTCCGCGGCTGACCCCGCAGGCGCAGGCCCGAGCCAACCGGGTCTTCAGGCGGCGTTCCGGTGGGCGCGTGCGCGCTCCATCGCCTCGGCGAGGGTGTCCGCGCGGCTCGCGCCGTCCCAGAGCGTGCCGAAGGCCTCGGAAAAGCGGCCGATCTTGCCATAGCTGTTGTCGAGGAAGACATGCGGCAGGCCGAGAAGCGTCGCGACGATATGGACATGCAGCCGGTCGGTGATGACGAAGCGCGCCCGCGACAGCTGCGCCACGCCGCGCCGGAGCCGCCATTCCGCCAGCTGGTTGGCCATGTGCAGGCTGCGCGCGCGGCGCGTCAGGCGGCGGGGATCCAGGCTCAGCAGCGCCGTGCGCCGGGTCCGGGTGAGGACGGTCCGGTACATGGCGGGATCGTCCTCGAGCCAGTCCTCGACCCGCCAGCCTTGGGGCAGGGCAGGGACCGGCTGTCCCACCCCCTCCCTGTCGGTGCGCAGCAGCATCAGCCCCTCGAGCGAGGGCGCCGCCGGGCGCGGCAGCGGGCCGAGCGCGAAGGCCATGTCGGGGCAGAGCCGGACCTCGCAGGGGAAATGGCGGCGGGCCAGCTCGAGGCTCGGCCGGTCGCGCACGAGGAGCGTGAAGGCGCCGTGCCGCTCGATGGCGCGGGCGGCGCGGTCGATGGCCGAGGGATCCGCATAATGGATCGATTGCGGCATCTGCACCACCGGATGCCCCCGGTGGCGGTCGAGCACCGCCTCTCGGAAAAGCTGGTGCTGCGGCCAGATATCGCCGAAATTGCCGCCGCCGTGCAGCAGGATCGGGCCCGGGGGCAGCCGGCCGGGCCGTTCCTCGACATGGCAGGTGAGGGCGGGGCCGCGGCCGGCCCGGCGCTGCAGCCACGACAGCTCGCCCAGCCAGATCGCGCTGTCGCCGACATTGCCATGATTGGGAAAGTCGAGGAGCGCGAAGGGTTCGGCCGCAAGCGCGGGCAGGAGCGGGGCGAGGTTCGCGTCGATCTCTCCGGCGAGACGCTCCGTCACGTCGCGGGCAGGGCGGGCGAGAGCGGGCGGGGCAAGGTCAGCGGAGAGCATCTTCATCCTTTCGGTCGGACTTGAGCGAGCGGGCGAGGGCGGCGAGATCGCGCAGCATCGGTCGGCCGAAGAGCAGCATCAGGCCGGTGTAAAGGGTGGCGCCGAGGGCCACGGCGGCGCCGAGCATGGTCCAGCCCTCGCCCAGGCGGGCGATGAGCGGCCCCGCGGCCATCCAGACGCCGAGCGCCATGCCGACCGCTGCCAGAAGCGGCGGGGCGAGGGCGCGGGCGGTCTCGGCCATCGGCACATGGGCATGGCGGGCCAGCGCCAGCTGCTGGACGGGCAGGGTGAGGTAGGCGCGCAGCACATAGGCCGCGGCCACCGCCACCAGCCCCCAGGGCACGAGGAGCGCGGTCAGCACCAGCGTCGCCGCGAACTGGAGCGCCGCCACCCCCAGCACCGACTGCGCCCGGTTCATCGCGGCAAGCGCGGGCCCGGCGAAGAAGTTGGTCACGAAGGGCACCGCCATCAGCACCAGCACCATCGCGACCGGGGCCGCGCCCGCCCACCGCTCGCTGAAGACCAGCGGGAAGATCTGGGGCGCCAGCGCGCCAAAGCCGAAGAGCAGTGGGAAGGTCGCGAGGCCCGCCGCCCCCACCAGCCGGTTGTAGGTGCGGGCGAAGCGGGCCGGGTCGGTCTGCATCCGCGAGAGGGTGGCCAGCGCGACCGAGCCCGCGGGCGCCAGCACCGACTGGCCGATCAGCTCGATCAGCCGCCAGGCGACGCGGTAGGTGCCCACCGCCTCGGCGCCGTGCCAGCGGGCCAGGAACAGGTCCTGCACCCGGACGAGCAGCATCCACAGAAGCTGCGTCGCCACCAGGCTGGCGCTGAAGCCGAGGATGCCCCGGAGCCGCGCCCAGCGGAAGCCGAAGCCCGGCCGCCAGCGCAGGCTTGCCCAGGCGAGCGCGACCGTCACCGTCGAGGAGACCGCCTGCTGCACCACCAGCGCCCAGATGCCCCAGCCGGCCCAGGCCGCGGCGACGGCGGCGCTGCCCGAGGCAAGGCTCGCGGCCATGGACTGCAGCGCGAGGCTCTTCTGGCGGAAGTCGCGGGCGAGGCGGGCGGCGTGGATCGTGCCGAGCGCCGAGAAGGGCAGAAGGACCGCCAGCCAGCGGACGACGGAGGTCACCTCCTCCTGGCCCACGAGCTGCGCGTAGAAGGGGGCGGCCGCGAAGGCCGCGGCCCCGGCCAGCGCCGCAAGCCCGATCGTCGCCCAGAAGGCCGTATCGGCCAGCGTGTCGTCCAGTTCCTGCTCGCGGATCACCGCATCGGGCAGGCCCGCGCTCGCCATGATCCGGGCTCCCTCGAGAAAGAGGCTCGCCAGGGCGAAGATGCCGAACTCGGCCGGCCCGAGCAGCCGGGCCAGCAGGATGAAGAGGAGGAAGGTGGCCAGATTGGCCCAGGCCGACCGCAGAACCGACCAGAGCATGGCGAGGGCCGTCTTGCGCTTCAGCCCGTCCGGCACCGACAGGCCCGTCTCAGCCACACGCGGACTCCGGGCCGGAAAGGGCGGGGAGGGGGGCCCGAAGGGGCGAACGGCAATCGGACATTGAAAACACAGGCTCCGGCAATGGATCGGCGCGACCATGCCTCATCCGCGGGCGTCTGTATAGGTTGGGCAAGCGGCCCCCCGGCCGCGGTCGGCGCGCGCCGGGGGTGGGGTCAGTCGCCCATCCTCTGCAGGACATGGCGGACCGCGGCGTCATAGCGCGACGAGCGCGCGCGGGCCTCGGCCAGGGGCCCGCCGGCCTCGCCCGCGGCCAGTTCGGCCCGGAGCTGGCGATGCATCCAGACCTCGGTCAGCGCCGCGTTGGCGGCGAAGACCCCGGCATTGAGCGCGCAGACGCCGAGGAAGACCGCGCGCAGCGCCGCCGGCACCCGCCCGGACAGGGCCAGGAACAGCAGCAGGAGCGCCGGCGCCAGCATCGGCACCAGCCGCGCCCACCAGGGCGCGGGGAACAGGACGACGGCCGCCGTGCAGATCGCGGCCACGACGAGGAGATCCTTCTGCAGCCGCGAGAGGGGCCCCGGCCGGTAGATCGCCAGGAGGACCGCGGCCAGCACGAGGGCGCCGCTGAAGAACGGGCCGAAGCCGCCGGTGCGGGGGTCGGTATCGGCGCTGTCCAGCTCCTGCCAGGTGAAGGTGAAGGGGATCTTCAGCTGTGCCGGCAGGTCGCAGCAGGAGATCGGGCCGGTGACGCCGAACACCAGATGGGCGAGGTCCGACAGATGAGAGCCGTTCTCGATGTTCTTCGGCATCAGGTTGCCGAGGATCATGCCGGAATCCGGCAGCAGCGTCCCGTATTCGAGGACATGGGTCGCGTAGGGGCGGATGTTCACGAAGAGCACCAGCGCCGCCGCCACGAGGCCCGTCACCAGCGTCGCGCGGGCCTGGCGCCGCTCGGACCGGGCCAGCTCGCAGGCCAGCGCCCCGCAGAAGAGGACGGTCAGGAAGAAGAGCGAGGAACTCTTGACCGAGCCCAGAAGCACCGCCAGCGCCACGATGGCCAGGGTCGTGAGCCGGGGGCCGAAGAGATGGTGCGGCCGGCGGATCAGCAGCAGCGCCAGCATCAGGAAGAGCGTGCAGACCAGCCCGTCCACCATCCCGCTCAGGAACTGGCCCACGACGACCGGCGAAAGGGCGATCAGCGCCGCCTGGATCGGGATCTCGCGCGGCAGCGCACGCCCGGCCTGCAGCCGGTCCTCGGACAGCAGCGTGAGCGCCAGCAGGAAGAGGCTCGTGACCGCCAGCCCGTTCAGGATGACGCCGGGGTTGATCGGCTCGAAGGCCGCCAGCGCATAGGCCATCAGGCGCCAGCTGCCGGAGGGATAGATGTTCGACCAGAGCGAACTGCCCTGGTCGAAGATCACGTTGCGCCCCTCGCGGATCTCGAGCGCGGCGGGAAGGTGGTAGCGCATCCCGTCGTGCGAGACATCGACCGAGACGAGGGCGATCAGGCCGAAGAGCAGCAGCCCCCCCGCCAGGGCCGCCAGCGCCCGCGCCCCGAAGCGGCGCAGGAGGAGCGGCAGGGCCGCGAGGCCCAGGCCGGCGGCCGCAAGAAGCTGCGCGCCGTAGGGGATCCGCAGCAGGTCGCTCGAGGTGCCGAGGACCAGCAGGGCGGCCGCGAGGATCATGAGGGCCAGGTGCGCCCCGGTGATCCGGGCCAGCCCGGTCATCAGCGCCTCGGGCGAGCGGAGGGGCCGGCCTGTCGCCGCCGGTGTGGACGGCCGGGATCGGGCAGGAGTGTCCGTCACAGTTTCAGCCTCTTGAACAGCGCCTCGGGCAGGGCGCGGATGATGGCCATGATGAGGCGCCAGACCGGGCGGACATAGATCACGTCCTGGCGGCGCCCGATCGCGCGGGCGACGGCTTCGGCGACCTCCTCGGGCTGGGCGGTCAGCCGGGCGGGCAGGTTCATGCCCTCGGTCATCCGGGTCGCCACGAAGCCCGGAAGGACGGTGATCACCTGCACGCCCTTGCGGGCCAGCCGGTTGCGCAGGCCCGACAGGAAGGCGCTGTAGCCCGCCTTGGCCGCGCCGTAGATGTAGTTCGTGGCGCGTCCCCGGTCGCCGGCGACCGAGGAGATGCCCACCAGCGTGCCCCGCCCCCGCGCCTCCATCCGGTTGGCAAGCTCGGCGAAGACCATGGCGGGGCCCTCGAAATTCGTCCGCAGGACCGCCAGCGCCGCCGCCGGATCGCGTTCCGAGGCCGCCTGCGCGCCCAGAAGGCCCACGGCCGAGACGGCGATGCCCGGAAGGGCGGGCAGCCCGTCGAGGAAGGCGGGGATGGCGGCGATGTCGCAGGCGTCGAACTCGTGCAGCGTGACCGCCACGGCGTGGCGCAGCTCGAGATCGCGGCGGTCCGCCTCCAGCCGGGCCGCGTCCCGCGCCGCCAGCTGCAGCGGATGGCCGTCGGCGGCCAGGCGGCGGGCGATGGCCCGGGCGATGTCCGAGTCCGCGCCGAGGATGAGAACCGGGTCTTTCGTCACAGATCGAGCCTTTCGGATTGCGCGCTGCGGAAGGCGGCGGCCAGCCCCGCCCCTGCCCGCATCGCGGTGAAGTGCGCCACCCGGGGGTCCGAGGCGGCCAGTGTCGCGGCGCCCATCCGGGCGTCCTTGGCCAGATAGAAGCGGCCGCCGTGATCGAGCACGATCCGGTCGAGCCGCTCCATCAGCGCGAGGCTGCGGCGGCCGACGGGAAAGTCGAGCGCCAGCGTGTAGCCCTCCATCGGGAAGGAGAAGCGGCTCTCCTGCGCTCCGAGCCGCTTGAGCACCGACAGGAACGAGCCCGCGCCCGCCGCGCCGATCGCCTCGATCAGCCGGCGCAGGCCGTGCGCGCTCTCGGCCAGGGGCAGAACGCATTGATATTGCGCGAAGCCCCGGGGCCCGTAGATCCGGTTCCAGCCGAGGATCGCGTCGAGCGGGTAGAAGTAGCTCTCCCAGTCCACGAGGCGCGTGCCCTGCGCGCGCAGCCCGTTGCGCCAGTAGAGCGCGTTGAAGGCGCCGACCGTCCAGCCGTTCAGAAGCCCCGGCGGCGCGTCGAAGGGAACAGTGCGGCTGCGGCGCGCCGGGCCCCAGGGATGGGGCCGCTCGCGCGGGGTGAGCTCGGCGTCCGTGGCATGTTCGCCGATCAGCACCAGCGAGCGGCCGAGCGCCGCCCCCTGGCTCAGGCAGTCGATCCAGGCGACGGAATAGGTCGCGGGCCTGGCCTCTTCCATGAGGGCGATGGCCGCGTCGAGATCGGCCGCGGGCCGCGTCTCCTGCCGGATCCAGCCGGTCTCCACCGGCCGGAGCCGGATGGCCGCGCGCAGGATGATCCCGGTCAGCCCCATCCCGCCCAGCGTCCAGCCGAAGAGATCGGCGTTCTCGCCGCGCGAGCAGCGGCGGACGGTGCCGTCGGGGCCCATCAGGTCGAGCCAGTCCACGAAGGCGCCGAAGCTGCCGTCGCGGTGGTGGTTCTTGCCGTGGACATCGGCGGCGATCGCCCCGCCGAGCGTGACGAAGCGGGTGCCCGGCGTGACCGAGGGAAACCAGCCGCGCGGCAGGAAGGCCGCGATCACCTCGGCCAGCGTCACCCCCGCCTCGGCCACCAGCTGCCCCGTGGCCGGGTCGAAGGCGATCATCCGGTCGAGATGGCGGGTGGCGGCGGTCACCGGGCGGCCCACCGCGGCGTCGCCGTAAGCCCGCCCGTGGCCCCGCGCGATCAGTCCCTCGCCGGCCGCCAGAAGGCCGGCAAAGCCCTCGTCCCCCCGCGGCGCCACCAGCCGCGTCGGCTGCCGGGGAAAGCGCCCCCAGCCCGACAGCGTCACGGGCGCGGGCATGGGACCACCTGCAACGAGGCGCCGGCCGGCAGGGTCGGGGCGAAACGGGCCAGCGCCCCGGCCATTGCAGGTGCCTCGGCCGGGTTGATCAGGTAGAACGAGACCTCGTCGGAGCCGGCGGTGACGAGGCTCGTCCGAAGGACCGCCATGCGGCACCAGGAGGGGGGAACCCGCCCCTTGAACCAGCGGTCGTAGATCATCGCGTAGACGGCGCCCTTGCGGTCCGCAAGCTCTGCGATGAGTTCGGGGGTGAGGCCGCCGGCGGTGCGCGTGGCCTGCCGCACCTCTTCCGAGCCGAGCCCCCAGAGATCCAGCACATGGCCCTCGTTCCGGTAGGCGACCCAGCCGAGGTCGTTCACCGCCACCGTGCGGGGAAAGAACCCGGTCGCGAACCGGTGCATCTGGTACTGCTGTTCGAAGATGTTGCGGGAGGCGGCGGGCGTGTCCTTGGCCGTCGTGAGGAAGGGAACCGCCACCACCCCCAGAACCGCAAGGGCCACCGTGGGCCCGGCCCAGACGGGCCGAAGCGTGGACAGGGCCCGCCCGCCGGCCGCCGTCAGCGCCACGAGCGCAAGGGCCACGGCATAGGGCTCGTAGCGGCCAAACCAGCCGAACTTCCCGAACATGAGGTGCGCCCCGAGGGCCACGGCCGCCACCGCCGCCACCAGCCGACCGGGCCGGGACACCGCCGGAGAGACGGCCAGCAGGCCCGTCAGCAGGCATCCCAGCGCCAGCACGGCCCCGTTCCGGTCCATCAGCGAGGTGTTCAGGTCCCGCAGCCCGTTGATCGCGACCGAGAGCAGATGGCCCTCGGACGCCGCGGCGGACGAGCCGGACTTCACCATGACGGAGCTTGGCAGCGGCGGCAGGCCAAGCCGGTGCATGGCCGCGGCGTAGAACGCCGTGACCAGGGCCAGCAGCAGGAGCGCGAGGGCGGCAGACCTTCCCTTCCGGCACCAGACGAGGGCACCGATGGCGGCCGTGGCCAGGGCGAACCCCTCGAACCGCACAAGGGCGGCGAGGAGGATCGCCGGGATGAGCCAGACCGGCACCCGGTCGGTCTCGGCCGTCCGGTGGAGGCCCAGCATCACCAGCACCGTGGCGAAGAGATGGATCGAATGCTCCATCCCGGTCATGGGCAGCCCGTATCCGTTCAGCGCCAGCGGCATCAGCAGGGCGACGCCCGACCCGGCGGGAAGGCGCAGACCTTCGGGCAGGGCCTCGAGCAGATGATCCCAGATCAGCCGCGCGACGAGCCAGATGGCCGCCCCCTGCGCGGCCAGCGACAGGCCGAGCGCCCCCGCCGGTCCGATCCCGAGGGCGACGAACGGCGCCAGAAGAAGCGTGTAGAGGATCGAGGAGGAGGGCGAGGACGTCTCGGGGAAGTTCACCCCGTAGCCGCCCTGCAGCAGGGTCTCGGCCACGGCGAGATGGATGTAGGGGTCATCGAGCGTGAAGATCAGATGCCCGTCGGCCGCCTGCCACGCCTTCCACACCACGAGGGCGCTGAGAAAGAGGAAGATCGCAAGGCAGAGGGTGGCGAACGTCCGGCCGGTGAGGGCTCCGCGTTCGCGGGAAAGATCATTCGTTCTGACAGAAAACATACTGCTTGTCCAAATTGTACTTGACCACATACCCCACGGCGAGGCCCAGCACCGCGCCTGTCTCGCGCGCGGCATGGGTTCCGCCGATCCACCAGAAAAGCGTCTCGGTGCCCCAGAAGATCGCCGTCGTCGCCACGCCCATCAGCGTGTAGAGCGAGAACTTGCGGCCATGCGCGCCGAGGCCCGCCGCGCGGTCGAAGAAGATCCACCGCTTGTCGAGCAGATATTTCACCACCAGCCCGACCAGCGTGCCCATCGCCAGCGCCGGCAGGAAGAGGCGCGCCTCGTCGCCGCCCAGCAGCACCAGCCGCTGGGTGCCCAGATTGGCCAGCGTCGCCAGCACCGCAAAGAAGCCGTAGCGCAGGACGAGAGTGCCGAGGCTCACACGAGCCTCCCCGAAGCCACCAGCGCGAAGGCTAGGATCACCAGCCCGCAGATCCGGCTCACCCGGTCGCGCATGGCGAAGATCACCGGATCGTCGTGCATCTCGCCGCGGTGGGTGATGAGCGCCGTGCGCGACAGCCAGTAGAGCAGCACCGCGCAGATGCCCCAGAGCGCCGTCGGATGGGGATAGAGCTCGACCACCCCCGCGGCGTTGACATAGAGCGCCATGACCAGCACCGAGACATAGCCCGCCGCCACCGACATGGCGCCCACCACCGGCAGATCCTCGACCCGGTAGCCGCGCCCGCGCGCGATCTCCTGCCCGCGGCGCAGCGTGTCGATGAGTTCCGCCTGCCGCTTCACCGCCGCCAGCGACAGGAAGAAGAACATCGAGAAGGCCAGCAGCCAGACCGAGAGCTCGATCCCCGTCGCCGCCCCTCCGGCGATGATGCGGATCGTGTAAAGGCCGGCCAGCACACAGATATCGACGATCGCGCGGCGCTTGAGCACGAAGGAATAGGCGAAGGTGGCCATCAGATAGCCCAGCATCACCGCGGCGAAGGTCGGCCCCAGCGCCAGCGCCGCCACCGCCCCCGCCGCGATCAGCCCGAGGCCAAGCGCGCCTCCGTGCGCGATCGGCACCGTGCCCGAGGCGAAGGGCCGGCGGCGTTTCCTCGGATGCGCGCGGTCGGCGTCGAGATCGATCAGGTCATTGATCACATAGACGCTCGAGGCGATCAGCGAGAAGCCGAGGAAGGCCACGAGGCTCGCCGCCACGGTTCCCGCCGAGAGGTCATGCGCGGCCAGCATCGGCATGAAGACCAGCAGGTTCTTCAGCCACTGGTGCGGGCGGAGCGCCCGGAGATAGGGGCCGGGGGAGCGGGGCCGGGTCTCGAGATGGGCGGTCTCGACCCCGAGGGCCTCGGCCCTGCGGCGCAGGCCGGCCGGCGCATTCACCGTGATCGCGCGCGCCGCATGGCGCCAGACCTCGAGATCGGCCGCGCTGTCGCCCATGTAGGCATAGCAGCCCGCCCCGAAGCGCGCGTTCAGGAAGGCGGCCTTGACCGGCCCCTTGAGGTTTTGCGCCCCGTCCGAGCCATGGACCTCGTGGAACAGGCCCAGATGGGCGGCGATCGCCTCGGCCAGCGCCTGATCCGAGGCCGTCACCAGCACCACCCGTCCCCCGCCGTCCCGCCAGGCCGCGATCTCGGCGATCACGCCCGGGTCGTAGGGCAGCAGGGTCACGTCCACCGCGGCCGAGGCGGCCAGCACCCGCTTCAGCGCGGCCTTGCCGCGCAGCAGCGCCAGCCCGGCCCGGACGGGGATCGTCCAGTCGCGCCCGACCGCCGACCAGAAGGTCTCGTGCAGCATGTCGGAGGCGAGGAGGGTTCCGTCGAGATCGACGACGAGAACCGGAGAGATCGCGGCCGCCACGGGAAGCGGGGCGGGATCGGGAAAGCTCCGCGGATGAGCGGACAGGGTATCGGACTCCATGCCGATTTCCTCGTAAAGAACATCATTGAATAAATCCGGCGGGGTCGCCGAGCTGAAAAGGCAGAGTATCCGCAGAACATCGCAGGATCGTGATGGCGGATCAATCCCGATCCGGGAACTTTGACCGGCAATGGGAGCGGCTTGTCCGTTTTCCCGGGCGGGGTCCGGGCCTTCTGCCCTGAAAAGCGGCGCGCGTCCGACGGGGGCGGCCGTGGCGGGACGGCCCCGGGGGGCCGCCCGGGCGCCGGATCAGGCCAGCATCGGGTAGGTCAGGCCGAACAGCAGAAGCAGCGCCGGGGGCAGCATGATCATGCCCGGCCCCGGCTGGTTCGCGCCGCAGCGGATGACCAGAAGCGCCAGGCTGCCGCTGAAGAGCAGCGCGATCCCGAGGATGCCGTGCGCCGCCCCCGTGGGCGTCTGGCCGAGGCCCGCCCCCGCCAGACCCAGCACGAAGACGAGATAGGCCATGAGGATCAGGGTGAGCTTCCGGCCGTCGCGCATGTCCCGTGTCCGGGTCGCGTCGTGATAGGCGCGCAGCGGATCGCCCGGAGGCAGGGCCGCGATGAAGTCCCGCCGCCTGAGCCCGATGGCAAGAAGCACGACCGCGACGAGGCAGGCGGAGGGTGCGGACAGAAGATGGATGGGCATGGGCTCCTCCGAAGGTCCTGCGGGTTCGTGCGGATGGCGGTCCCCGGGGCGGCGGCTGCCGATGGGGATGAGGCGGGGCCGGCCGGGCCCTGCGGAAGCCCCCAGCATTCCAGAGACGGGGGCATCCCGATTTGATCCAGATCAAAGGAACCTTTATCTCCGGTGCGCCCCGCCTCCGGCGCGCGTCGGCCGCCCCGCCCTGTGACCCGCCGTCCGGCCGGGGGCCTCGCCCTGCGTGAGGGCGGCGGCGGCCAGCGAGAAGAGCCCGTAGGCGGCCAGCGACCGTCGGGCCGGGCCCGGCCCGCCCATCCGTGCCGCGGCCAGGCAGAAGGCCGCCCCCTGCGCCGCGTCGAGCATCCGGTGCTCGTCGAAGCTGATCAGCCCCGGCGCCTCGGGCCGGTAGCGGGTGGCCAGGCTGTAGGCGGCCACGCCCGCCCCGGCAAGGAACAGCGGCTCGGAGAGCCGGCGCGGCCAGCCGAGAAGGCGCGGCCCGGCCATCAGCGCCACGGCCGAGAGGCCGTCGAGTGTGGCATGAAGCGCGAGCGGGATCACCGGCCCGCTCTCCTGGAACGGGCGCGGGCCGCCGGGCGTGCGGCGTGGAAAGGCTGCATCAGGTCCATCCCTCCTCCTCCTTTCGGTGCGAGCGCGCGCAACCGCCGGGGCAAGGGTCTTGTTCCGGCCCACCCCCGAAGGCCCAGCCCCGAAGGCCGGGCGTGAAGGCGTGAGCGGCCTGCGGATCCGGCCGCCCGGGCTCAGGCCGGCTTGCGGGCGATGATGCAGGGGGCGTGGCGGCTCCGGCCGAAGGTGCGCTCGTCCTCGATCTCGAAGCCGGCCGCGCGGATGGCCTCGCGGAGCGCGCGGGCCGTGAGCGCGCGGGCCGGCGGGAACAGGCCGAAAAGCCGCAGGAACGGGATCAGCAGCCGCAGGCGCCGGCTCATGTCGCCAAAGCACCAGGTCTTGCTGATGAAGAGCCCGCCCGGCTCGAGATGGGCATGGATCCGGGCGAGCGTCGCCTCGGGATCGGGCACCAGATGCAGGAGGTGAAAGGCGCAGACCACGTCGAAGGGGCCCCCCTCGACGGCCTCTCCGGCTTCGGCCTGGGCAAAGCTGACGCTGGCCGGCGCCGGTTTCGCGCGGGCGATGCGGATCATCTCGGGCGAGGCGTCGGTCGCCCGCCAGAGGGCCACGCCGCCGCCGAGCCGCAGCGCGGTGCTGCCGGTGCCGCAGCCGATCTCCAGCACCCGGTCCGAGCGCGCAAGATGGGCGGCGACATGGGTGAGCGTGTCCTCGTAGGCCTCCGGCTCGCGGACGGGCCGCGCCGCGTAGCGGTCGGCCACCCGGTTCCAGAACGCAAGGCCCGGCGTGTCGGTCATGTCCCGTCCCTCCTCCCGGATGCGGCCCTCGCGCTCATGGGCCGGACGGGGGCCGCTGTCTGTGACCTTGTCACGCCGGGGCCGCACGGGATGCGGGATCGCCCCGCCCTATTCCGTCCAGTGGTCGGCCACCCAGGAGGTGGGCTTCATGTAATGCCGCAGGTAGCGCCAGCGCGATCCGTCCTCGTGCCGCGTGGCCAGCCCCTTCAGATGCTGGCCCAGCGTCCAGCCCTCGCGGTGCACCCAGCCGCCCTGAATCGCATGTTCGGGATGCACCCCGCCGGGGAAGATCACGATCTTCGTGCCCTGGGGCAGGCGCGGCGGCAGGGCCAGGTTGAGCGGGAAGGGCAACATGCACTGGTAGCGGAAATGCCTCACCCAGGCCTTCGGGAACAGGTCCACCCCGCCCGGCGCGTTGCGCGTCACGAAGCGCTGCTCGAAGCGGTATTCGTCGGCCACCCCCTGCGGATCGGCGAGGAACCTCTCCTGCAGCGGGGCGAGCGCGCCGACCGGAAAGCGGAAGACCGAGGTCTGGCCCAGCCGCTCGAAGGGTTTGGCGGGGTTGCGCGCCAGGATCACCCGGTCGGGGTCGCCATAGGTGAAGAAGTCGTCGAGCGAGCCGGTGATCACCAGATCGAGGTCGAGAAACAGCACCGGCCCCGTGAGCGAGCCGAGCGTCGGGCTCCAGAGGCGCGCCTTGGGCCACTTGCCCTTGGTGTTCTTCGGCATGACGAAATCGAGCGGCGGCAGCGGCTGGCAGTCCACCTCCGGCCGGATGCCGGTGTCATTGTCGGTAAAGCAGGTGAAGGTGAAGGGCGGCGTGATGTTGCGCGCCACCATGGCGTAGAGCCGGTTGATGAAGCGGGGGCCGTATTTCGTGCCCCAGTTGATGCAGATGACCTGCTTGAGCATCCTGCCGTCCTTGCTGCTGACATCCTGCCGGCCCGTCGCCTGCCGGCCCCGCCCGCCCGATCCTCGCCCGACCGATCCTCGTTCGGCCGATCCCCGCCCGGTCCTGCCGAGAAGTCGCATCCGCTCCGTGAAGTCAAGTGCGGCCGGCGGATGCCAGCCCCTCCGGGGCCGGCCGCGCCGGCCGCCGCCGACGCCGCGGCCGGCGTCGGGGCCGTGCTGGCCGCCTCATCCCGCGCTTGCGGCCGCCCCCCCCGGTTTGTATCCAGTCGGCGACCGGATGATCCCGAGGAGCCCGCCATGATCGATGCCGTGATCACCTGGGTTGACGGCTCCGACCCCGCCCATCGCGCGAAGCGCCTGCGCCATCAGGCGGCGGCCGGCATCCATCCCGAGGCCGCCGCCGCCACCCGCTTCGCCAGCGACGGCGAGATCCGCTTCTGCGTCCTGTCGCTCCTGCGCTTCTGCCCCTTCGTGCGCCGCATCCATATTGTCACCGACAACCAGCATCCCGCCGTGCTCGATCCCCTTCTGGCCGATCCCGCGCACCGGGACCGCATCCGGGTGGTCGATCACCGCGCCATCTATGGCGAGCATGCCGACCTGCTGCCCGTGTTCTCCTCGCTCTCGATCGAGAGCATGATCCATCGGGTGCCCGACCTCGCGCCGCGGTTCATCTATCTCAACGACGACATCTTCATCGGCCGCCCGCTCGAGGAGAGCCACTTCTTCGAGGGCGAGCGCGCGGTTCTGCGCGGGCGGATGCGGCGCTTTCCGAACCCGGTCTGGGCGCGGCTGAAACGCTGGTTCGGGCGCGACCGCCCCGGCTATGTCGCCGCGCAACGGGCGGCGGCGCGGCTGGCGGGCGCGACCTCGCACTATCTCGTGGTCGGCCACCAGCCGCATCCGCTGCATCGGGACATGCTGGCGCGCTTTCATGCGCAAGATCCCGAGGCCCTGCGGCGGCAGGCCGGTCACCGCTTCCGCTCGGCCGCGCAGTTCTCGCCGATCGGACTGTCCAACCATCTCGAGATCGCGGCCGGCGCCCGGGTGCTGCCGGCGGTCGATGTCGGCTACATCCGCCCCGGACGCCCGACCGGCGCGGCCCTCGAAAAGGTCATGGAGCAGCTGAACGCCGGCGCCTTCTCCTCGTTCTGCGTGCAGAGCCTCGATGCCATGCCGGAGAGGGACCGGGACGTGGTGCTGGCCGGTCTGGAACGCCATTACGCTGTCCCCTCCCTCCGGCCGTGAGGCCCGCCCGGCCGCGAGCTATGGCAGAACCTGGGTGATGGGGTCTGAGAAGGCAGTTGTCGGTCAGCGACGGCGCGCCGGGATCTGGTGCTTGACGAGGTCTTTCCGGCGCCCCGCCATGATCGTGTCCCGACGCTTGGTGTAAGAGTGCCGACTGTCGGAGAGGTTCAAGCGTGATCGGCGGCCACGGGGGGTAGCCTGACAGTGGATTGTCGGTGACGCGGGCGAGCGTTTCAAGCGACATGTATCTGCGGGCAGCCACGGCACGGGTAAACCGGCTGTAGGCACCGCGGTCGGAGGCCCGGCAGCCTCAGTGGGTCGCTCTGTCCGGCCCGGATCCTCCAGTGGAGGATCCGCCGCTGCGCGGTCCGGTCCGAACTCCTGGGCATCCAGCTTGCCGACCATGCGCTCAGCCAGGGCTTCCAGTTCGGCGAGGGCTGAATGTGGGCGCGCGAGGTTGTAGTCTGCATCGTAACCCCTGTGGGACAGAAGCCAGTCCGCGTTCGGAAGGCCACCGAGGAGAGCTGCCGCTCCGGTGTAGTCGC
>NZ_VDEK01000174.1:0-388 GCF_007668225.1 Cereibacter sediminicola
CTGTACTCATCATCAAGATCTGGGATCTCAGAAATGTTGGAAACGGGAAGATGGCGCAAGAAGAAGGTGCTCTCCCAATCCATGTCATTGACTTCAGCCTGGACAGCCTCTAGTCCTTTGCTTGCCACAAGCTCCTTGAACCTTTGTTCCATGCACTTCCTGTAGTGATCTTTTGTCATCTTCTCAACTGTGTCCAAAAACTCATGTGGTATGCCATGATTCACAAGCTCAAAGAAGCCCCAGTTTTCACAAGCATCTTTGATTTGCTCCATTGTAGTTTTTCTCTCCTCACCATTTAGCTTCTCCAAGTTGATAATAGGGAAGTTCTCCATTTTCTGTTTGTTAAGCTGGAAATCTTTCTTACTATCTCTCTCTCTCTTTCTCTCTT
>NZ_VDEK01000175.1:0-385 GCF_007668225.1 Cereibacter sediminicola
GCGCCTCAAGCCGTTCTTCCCCAAAAGCCATGGCAAGCCCCGCGTCGATGATCGTCGTGTCCTCAGCGGCATAATCTTCATCAATCGCAATGGGTTGCGCTGGTGCGACGCGCCCAAGGAATACGGTCCGGCCAAGACCCTGTACAACCGCTGGAAGCGCTGGAGCGACAACGGCGTGTTCGCCCGGATCATGATCGGCCTGGCTGGCCACAGGGCCGAGCACAAGACCATCATGATCGACGCGACCTATCTGAAGGCGCATCGCACGGCCTCCAGCCTGTGCGCAAAAAAGGGGGACGTGCGCGTCAGACAGGTCGGACGAAGGGTTGTGTAATGCGGAAGTCAAGCGGCGTTCTTGAGCGGATCGAAGGTCTGGCGGGTCTGG
>NZ_VDEK01000176.1:0-383 GCF_007668225.1 Cereibacter sediminicola
GGTTGTTGTGGTTGCGAATACTGTGGTTGCGATTGTGGATATGGTTGTTGTGGTCGAAATGGTTGCGGCTGCGGATATGGTAGTTGCGGCTGCGGAAATGGTTGCAGCTGCAGATATGGTTGTTGTGATGGAAATGGTTGCGGCTGTGGATATGGTTGTTGTGGTGGAAATGGTTGTTGCTGCCCTAGAAATTGTTGTTGTTGTACCAATGGAACTTGCTCTTGTGGCTGTTGCTGAGATGGATTTTGTGGCTGCAATTGTGGCACTGGAACTCTAACTGCAATTGTGGCGGTGGTTGCTACAATAGCAAGGAGTGCAAGGATGAGAAAGGTCTTCATGGTGGATTTGTATTGAGCACTGCTTGCTTGGCTTAAATGATGCGC
>NZ_VDEK01000177.1:0-380 GCF_007668225.1 Cereibacter sediminicola
TCGGCCGCGACCCGCATGGCGGCGAGATCTTCTGCTTCCGCGGCCGCAAGGCGGACATGGTGAAGCTGCTGTGGTTCGACGGGGTGGGCGTGTCGCTCTATGCGAAGCGCCTCGAGGCGGGCAAGTTTGTCTGGCCGTCGAGCACCACGGGCGAGGCCGTTGCGATATCCGCAGCTCAGCTCGGCTATCTGCTGGACGGAATTGACTGGCGCAATCCGCGCTGGACCCAGAGGCCGAAGAAGATGGGCTGATGTCGCGGAAGCATCTGTAATTGTTGGCTTCCGTGGCTGTGCATGGTAGAAGCGGCCATGTCCGATCCCGCTTGCGAACTCGAGAAACTGCGCGCCGAACTGGCGGCCACGAAGGCCGAACTGGCGCAG
>NZ_VDEK01000179.1:0-369 GCF_007668225.1 Cereibacter sediminicola
TGACGTAAGTCATGAAACCAGGCCCCGGCAGGCGGCCCTCGGCGGAGCCTTACGAAATAGCGCAGATCGAAGCCGGATCAGGGATCGATCCAGTGGATCGATACCCCGGCGCAGGGCACAGACCGGAGGAGATCGTCGCCAAGCTTCGGCAGGTCGACGTGTTGGTGTCGCAGGGCCGCTCGGTGGCCGAGGCTGTGCGCCCGGTCGGCGTGACGAAGTTCACCTACTTCCGCTGGCGCGAGGAGTTCAGCGGCCTGAAGATCGATGAGGTGAAGCGGCTGAAGGAGCTGGACAAGGAGAACGAGCGGCCGCGGTGTGAACCGCGCCGGGTTTGCCGGAGGCCGATTTCGTTTAGTTACGCGGCCATGG
>NZ_VDEK01000180.1:0-365 GCF_007668225.1 Cereibacter sediminicola
CCGGTGTTGTTGCGGCCACCCTTCTTGGACAGACCTTCGGTCAGGGACTTGACCGGCTTGCCCTTGTAGAGTTCCGAACGGTCCACGATGACCAGCTGACGCTGGCCTGGCGTGATCGGATTAAAATGCTTGAGTGCCATTGTCTCTTACTCCATGGCCTCTCAGAGACCGGTCGAAACGTCGATGCTCTGGCCTTCGGCCAAAGTAACGATCGCTTTCTTGACGTCGCTCTGGCGCCCGATAAGGCCGCGGAAACGCTTGACCTTACCCTTGCGCACTGCAGTGTTGACTGCGGTAACCTTGACGCCGAACAGCGCTTCGACTGCAGCCTTGATTTCCGGCTTCGTTGCCTTGCGGGCTACGTT
>NZ_VDEK01000181.1:0-363 GCF_007668225.1 Cereibacter sediminicola
TTGGGCCGGGTCTGTTGTGGCTATATTCTGGCCTGCCCGTTCCAAGCCGAGAGTTGGGCCGTGTGACCTGGGCGAAGGCCCGAGTTTCGCGGCCACTAGAGTGGAGGGCACCGCGTGAGGCTGGTTTCACAGAGCAGCGCAAACCTCCCGCTCTCGGCAGTGGAAGGATAACAGGCTGGTGCTACTCAGATCCAACATGACCTAATGGGCAGTTCCTACTTGAACCACCACTTTTTTCGCCGAGCTCATTAACGAGGGCTTGTAACCCAAGTGGGGGCTTTAAGGTGGTGGGACATTGGCTCAGCCCGTTGGGCCGGGTCTGTTGTGGCTATATTCTGGCCTGCCCGTTCCAAGCCGAGAGTT
>NZ_VDEK01000182.1:0-362 GCF_007668225.1 Cereibacter sediminicola
CCTTGATCTCGTAGCAGCCGTCGTCGACCTTCAGGCGCCGGATCGTCCAGCCTTCGGTCGCGGCCAGCGCCTCGACCGCGGCGCGGGGCTGCCAGTCGGCCATCGGCACGTTGCAGTCGTCGTCGGCCCATGCGGCCCCAGCCATCACCAGCATCGCCATCGTCAGCAGTCCCGGCCTCATCCTGATCGCCTCTCCCTGGCAGTGTCGTCCTTCTCTCCGGCGCGCCTTACGGCCACCTGACAGGCGGCAGGAAAAGCTGTCAGCCTGCCGTCAGGCAAGCGGCCAAAGATGGCCGGGAACGGTATCGAGAGTGACATGCGTATCCTGCTGGTTGAGGACGACGAGGTTCTGGGCAATGCGG
>NZ_VDEK01000018.1:0-75360 GCF_007668225.1 Cereibacter sediminicola
CCCGCTGGAGAAAAGCCCGGTATGCCAAGGTATACCGGATCAGCCCGCGGGGGCGGACCCTGTCACAGCGCAAATGAAAAAGGCCGCCCCTCTCGGGCGGCCTCTTCCAGTCCGTGCGGAGGCGCTTACTGCGCGGCCGGAACGACCGGCAGCCCGGTCACCGGGTCCAGGGTCGCCGCAACCGGCATGCCGTTGGCGTCGGTCATGTTGACGACATAGCCGCCTTCGGTCTTCGAGACCGACTCGACCGAATAGCCCAGCGCGTTCAGCTTGGCGGCGATGTCCACCAGCGACATGGCTGCCGGAGCTGCGGCCACTTCGGCCACCGGAGCCGCTTCCTCGGCGGGCGCGGCAGCGGCTTCCGCAACCGGCTCGGCGGCAGGGGCCGCCTCTTCCGCCACGACGGCTTCCTCGACCGGAGCCGCCTCTCCGGCCGGGGCCGCGGCTTCCTCTACCGGCGCAGCCTCGGCCGCCGGAGCGGCTTCTTCCGCGGCAGCTTCCTCGACCGGAGCAACCTCTTCGGCCGGAGCGGCGGCTTCCTCGACCAGAGCAGCCTCGGCCGGAGCGGCCTCCTCGACGGCAGCTTCCTCGACCGGAGCCGCTTCCTCGACCGGAGCGGCCGCTTCCTCGACGGCGGCCACTTCCTCGACAGCGACGGCCTCTTCAGCCGGGACCGCCACGACCGGGCGCGGCGCCGAGCCCTGGTAGTAGTCGGCGATCCACGGGGTCGTGGTCAGGACGGCCGCGTGAACGGCCACCGAACCGAGAGCGACGGAACCCAGCAGCAGCGGAATGCCGAGGTTCGGGTTGACCGTCAGCCACATCTTCGCGTTGTTCATCTTTACTTCTCCCTCAGCCGAGCCACGGCGTCGCCGCCGCCGCCAGGAAATGCGCGATCAGGGCCATGCCGCCGAACACGCGGGTGCCAAGGATGAGCTGCGTGTGCACCTCTTCCGCTTCGGCAACCGTCAGGCCGCTCGGCCAGACCTTTTTCGGATCATCGGTCACTTGGTACTCTCCCGAATATGTCTTCCTCGATGCGTGTAGGGCCTGCACGCTGGCTTTCGAAAACGGCAGATCCCGCTGGCTCGGGTGTACGCCACTTGCCGCCCGGTGCCCTTACCGATTTCTCAACACCACGACCCTGTAACGATTCCCTTACATGCGCAATGTCAACCTGATCGGACACCCCCCTCGGAAGGTGCGACTTATTGCCGGACAGCCGCTGGAAGGGCAGCCGGAGGCGCCGGGGATCAACTGCCGCGATAGGTGGAATAGCCGTAGGGCGAGAGCAGGAGAGGCACATGATAATGGCCCGTGGCGTCCGAAATGCCGAAGCGGATCGGGATCTCGTCAAGGAAGAGCACGCCGGCTCCCGCCTGCCCCGTGGCCCGCAGGTAGTCTCCGGCCGCAAAGACCAGCTCGTAGCCGCCCTCCGCCAGGGCCGCGCCCTCGAGCAGCGGCCCCTCGGTGCGGCCATCCGCGTTCGTCGCCGCGCCTCCGATCCTCTCCCGGTCCGCGCCGGACAGCCGGTAGAGCGTGATCCTCACGCCAGCGGCCGGGCGGCCTGTCGCGGTGTCCAGCACATGTGTCGTCAGTCGTCCCATCGGATCCTCCATTGTCCGGGGCAGAGTGCCGCCTTTCGCCGCCGGATGCGACCGCCAGATGAGGCGGCGCGCGACGAAGGCCCGCCGAACGACCGCACGATCGTGCGCAGGCACTTGCAGGCGCCTCCGCTTCCCGCTTTCCTGCGCGGGCCCCGCGCTGCGGGAACAAGGAGCGTCCGATGAACCGATATCCCCGAGACATGCGCGGCCATGGCCCCAATCCGCCCGATGCGGCCTGGCCCGGCGGCGCCCGGATCGCCGTCTCGATCGTGCTGAACTACGAGGAGGGCGGCGAGAACTGCCTCCTGCACGGCGACGCGCAGTCGGAAGCCTTCCTGTCGGACATCGCCGGCGCGCAGCCCTGGCCGGGCCAGCGCCACTGGAACATGGAATCGATCTACGACTATGGCGCGCGCGCGGGCTTCTGGCGGCTGCACCGGCTCTTCACCGGCCTGAACATCCCCGTGACGGTCTATGGCGTGGCCACCGCCCTCGCCCGCTCGCCCGAGCAGGTGGCGGCGATGAAGGCCGCGGGCTGGGAGATCGCCTCGCACGGGCTGAAATGGGTCGAGCACCGCGACATGCCCGAGGAGGAAGAGCGGCGCCAGATCGCCGAGGCGATCCGCCTGCACACCGAGGTGGTGGGAGAGCGTCCGCGCGGCTGGTACACGGGGCGCTGCTCGATCAACACGGTGCGGCTCACCGCCGAAGAGGGCGGCTTCGACTGGATCTCGGACACCTACGACGACGACCTGCCCTACTGGCTCGAGGCGGGCGAGCGCGACCAGCTGGTGATCCCCTACACGCTCGAGGCCAACGACATGCGCTTCGCCACCGCCCCCGGCTACATCGAGGGCGAGCAGTTCTTCACCTACCTGCGCGACAGCTTCGACACGCTCTACGCCGAGGGCTGCGCGGGTCAGGCGAAGATGTTCTCGATCGGCCTCCATTGCCGGCTGATCGGGCGGCCCGGCAAGATCGCGGGGCTCAAGCGGTTCCTGGACTACGCCCGCGGGCATGACGGCGTCTGGTTCCCGCGCCGCGACGACATCGCCCGCCACTGGCACGAGACTCATCCCCACCGCCGCCGCCCCCGCCCCTCGCGGATGGACCGCGAGAGCTTCGTCGCCCGCTTCGGCGAGATCTACGAACATTCCCCCTGGGTCGCCGAGCGCGCCTTCGAACTGGAACTCGGGCCCGCCCATGACAGCGCCGCGGGCCTGGCCAACGCGCTCACGCGCGCCTTCCGCTCAGCCACCCCCGCCGAAAGGCTCGACGTGCTCAAGGCCCACCCCGATCTCGCCGGCAAGCTTTCCCAGGCGCGGCGGCTGACGGCCGCCTCGGCCGCCGAACAGCAAGGCGCGGGCCTCGACGCGCTGACGGATGACGAGCGGGCCCGCTTCACCGCTCTCAACGGCGACTATGTCGCCCGGCATGGCTTCCCCTTCATCATCGCGGTGCGCGACCACGACAAGGCGGGCATCCTCGCCGCCTTCCAGACCCGCCTCGCCAACGACAGCGCCACCGAATTTTCCACCGCCTGCCGGCAGGTGGAACGCATCGCCGAACTCCGGCTCCAGGACATGCTGAAATGACCTCCTACCACGCTCCCACCGGCGGCCTGCCGCCCCAGACCCAGCTCATGACCGGGCGGGCCGTCTTCACCGAGGCCTACGCCTTCATCCCGCGCGGCGTCTTCTCCGACATCGTCACCAGCGCCCTGCCCGGCTGGACCCACACGAGGCTCTGGTTGATCGCACGGCCCATGACCGGCTTCTCCGAGACCTTCTCGCAATATGTGATGGAGGTCGCCCCCGGCGGCGGCTCGGACGCGCCCGACCCCGAGGCCGGGGCCCAGTCGGTCCTCTTCGTCACCCACGGCGAGATCTGGCTCTCGCTCGACGGGCAGGAGCACGAGCTGGGGCCGGGCGGCTACGCCTACATCCCCGCCGGCTGCCGCTGGCGGCTGCACAACGGCAGCCACGAGCCGGCGCGCTTCCACTGGATCCGCAAGCTCTACGAACCCGCCGCCGGCGTGGCCGCGCCCGCGGCCTTCGTCACCAACGAGCGCGAGATCGCCCCGCGCCCCATGCCCGACACCGGGGGCCGCTGGGCCACCACGCGCTTCGTCGATCCCGCCGATCTGGCCCACGACATGCATGTGAACATCGTCACCTTCCAGCCGGGCGGCCTCATCCCCTTCGAGGAAACCCATGTGATGGAGCATGGCCTCTACGTCCTCGAGGGCAAGGCGGTCTACAAGCTCAACCGCGACTGGGTCGAGGTCGAGGCGGGCGACTTCATGTGGCTGCGCGCCTACTGCCCGCAGGCCTGCTACGCGGCGGGCCCCGGCCCCTTCCGCTACCTTCTCTACAAGGACGTGAACCGCCACGCGAAACTGCGCGGCCCGGGCGCCTTCGGGCGCTGAGCCTCCTTCATTCTCGTTCAAATATCCTCGGGGGGAGCCCGGCGCAGCCGGGCCGGGGGGCAGACAGCCCCCCGCCTTCCCCTCCAGCCGGAGCCTCCATGTCCCGCCACCCGATCCGCCCCGAACCCCTGACGGCCGAAGCCTTCGCCCCCTACGGCGATCTCCTCGCCGCCGAGGGCCCGCCGGACCGGCTCATCAACCAGGGCCTCTGCGGCCGCTGGCATGACCGCGCCCGCCTCGACTTCGGCGCTTCGGGACGGGCCGGCCTCTCGGTCTTCCGGGCCGAGCCGCGCCGGCTGCCCTACCGGCTCGACATGGTCGAGCGTCACCCCGAGGGCTCGCAGGCTTTCCTGCCGATGACCGAGCACCCGTTTCTCGTGATCGTGGCCCCGGATGCGCACGGCGTGCCCGGCACGCCCCGGGCCTTCCTCACCGCCCCCGGCCAGGGCATCAACCTGCACCGCGGGACATGGCACGGCGTCCTCACGCCGCTTGCCGAACCGGGTCTCTTTGCCGTCCTCGACCGGATCGGGCCGGGCGACAATCTGGAGGAACACTGGTTCGAAGAGCCCTGGATGATTGCCGATCGCTGACGGGCGGGCCGCTGCGCCGCGATCGCCCGTCCCCGCAAGGGCCCCGGGCGAAGGACGCGGCGCGGATCTCCCTGCGCCGCGAACGAAAGAGGCGCCTGACCCCAGGCGCCTCGGCTTCAGTCGGGAACGTGGCAGACCGCCTCGATCCTGTGGCCATCGGGATCGAGCACCAGAGCCGCATAATAGTTCGGATGATACTCGGGCCGGAAGCCCGGCTCCCGGTCGTTCCGCCCCCCCGCACGCAGCGCCGCAGCGTGGAAGGCATCCACGGCCGGGCGGGAACGCGCCACGAAGGCCAGATGCGCCTCGCGCACCTGCCGGCTGTTGCGTCCGGGCCGGACGGCATTGATCGAGAAGGCTTCGCACCCCTCGCCGGCCCAGTGGACGCCGCTGCGCTCGGGACGGCCCGTCGGAATGCCGAGCCGGCCCAGTGCCGCGTCATAGAAGGAGCGGGACCGCTCCAGATCGGTTACATGCAAGGAACATTGGTCGATCATCTTGCCTCCCCCCAGATGAGATGACTCGCCATCTACAACTTCCGGTTCCTGTTCCGGTTCCGTGGAGTCGCCCGAAAAGTGTAATTCGGAAGGCTTCATCTTGCATCAAGAACATTTTCCCTGCCCACGCATCGCGCAGGCCAGCCTTCCTGCGCGATCCGTTCGGCGCGAACGCGCTCCAGATGCCGCCCGGGGCGCATTCGCGCTTGCAAAGTGCAGCTGCAGCATTTTTCATGTGACGGAACGCTTTTTTGCGTGATCCAGCAGACGGAGGCGCCGAACATGGTCCAGACGAGCCCCGCCACCACCCGCCGCGCCCGAGGACGGCCCAAGGCGGTCGAGGACAAGACCGAACAGAACACCGTCCAGTCGCTCGACCGGGCGCTGGCGATGCTGCGGCTGCTCAGCCAGTCCGAGGGCATGACGCTGTCGGAACTTGCCGCCGAAAGCGGCGAGGCCGCGGCCACCGTCTATCGCGCCCTGGTCACGCTTCAGGCCCACCAGATGATCGAGATGGAGGAGCAGGGCCAGATCTGGCACATCGGCGGCGGCGCCTTCCGCATCGGCTCGGCCTTCCTGCGGCGCGCGAAGTTCGTCGAGCGGGCCCGCCTGCCGATGGAGCGCCTGATGCGGGCCTCGGGCGAGACGGCGGCCCTGGGCATCGAGGCCGACGGCCGGGTGATGCACCTGTCGCAGGTCGAGACGCGGCAGGCGATCCGGGCCTTCTTCCCCGAAGGCTCGTCGGGGCCGATGCACGCGACCGCCGTCGGCAAGGCGCTGCTGGCCTGGTATCCCGAAGAGCGGGTCCAGGCGATCCTCGAGCGCGAGGGGCTGGGCAAGTTCACCTCGCTCACCATCACCTCGGCCTCGACCCTGATGCGTGACCTGTCGCGCACGCGCGACCGCGGCTATGCGGTGGACGATCAGGAAAGCGCCGAGGGCATCCGCGCCGTCGCAGCGCCCGTCTTCAACAGCCTGGGCGAGCCGGTGGCCGCCATCTCGCTCGCAGGCCCCGCCTTCCGCGTCAGCCTGTCCGACAGCAACCGCTTCGGCGCGCTGGTCAAGGATGCCGCCGACGAGGTGACGGGGGCCACGGGCGGCGTGCCGGGCTGAACGGCGGGCCCGTCCGGCCCGTCATTCACGAAGCGCGAATGACCCGGCGCTGGCAACCCGCCGCTGCAGGTGGGCGATCAGCGCCGCGTCCAGCGGCAGCATGCCCGCCAGATCGGCCAGATAGACGTTGCCTTCGCCGCCACCGCGGCCCGCCGCGAGCAGCGAGGCCGCGTAGATGCTCGCCGCCTCTTCGGCGCTGCGGGCAAGACGGGCGATCCGCCGCGCATCCAGCGGCGCCTCGAGTTCGGCCGCGATCAGCGCCTGCGCCTCGCATTCCAGATCCAGCTCGCGCAGCCGCCGATGGATGAACCTGCGCTCCTCGCGGCTGACGCGCCCGCCCGCCTTGGCCGCCGCCACCATGGCCTGCAACAGCCGTTCGCACAGCCCCTCGGCCGATCCGCCGCCGTCCTCCACGCCCGCAGATCCGCCGGAAGGCGCCCCCCCGCCGTCCTGCCAGTCGGCCCAGGCATGTCCCGCCAGCATGCAGGACAGAGACACGATTCCCTTGCGCGCGGCGGCCCCGGCCACAGAGCAGCGCGCAGGATCGCCGAGGAGGAACCCCGCGATCAGATCGGCCAACCCGCCGTCACCGCAACAGCCCTCGGAAGCTGCTTCGGGGAAGGCGGGAACACGGCCCCTCACCATCGGCATCCCGCTCTCACGGTTCTGCAGAAATCCGGCGTCCTTCATCTCCGGCTCCCTCCTGCTGGCTTCTGAGGGCGATATGGGAAAGCCATCCCCGCGCCGCAATCCGCCGGACGGTGAGATGTGGCGGCAAGCCGACAGGGTTCACTTTGTCGCGGACGGAGTTATTCCGAGCGAAAGAATCAGCCTTTACATGACCGAGTAATTCAGTCACCTTTCCTCAATATCCAAGCCAGCCCAGTAGGGTCAGCCCGGAGTCCTTCACCCAGATACGGAGGTTCCATGATGCGACCGCTGCCCGAACCGGGTTTCAACGAACTGCTTCGCCAGGCGCTGGAGGGTTTCCTGCCGGCCGGCTCCACCCTCACTTCGCTTTTCGACCGCATGGAGCGCCTGGCATGAACGCGATGACCGATCCGAAGGAGCTGATCGAGGCCGGGATTCCGGTTCACGACGCTCGCGCGCTGACCGACGGCGGAACCCAGGCCCGCATCCTCCTCGACGGGCAGATCTACTGCCTCCGCATCACCCGCGCCGGCAAACTGATTCTGACCAAGTGACGTCCGGGCGCGGGACGGCCCCGCCTCCCGCCCCCTCCAGCCAGAGAGCAGCCATGAAATCTCGCCTTCTCGCCCTCGCCGCCACCGCGCCCTGCGCGCTCCTGCCGCTTCCCGCCCTCGCGGTGGAGCGGGCCGAGGTGGTCGCGACCTACGCGGACATCGCCGAAGCCACCTACAGCGACAGCCTTGCCACCGCGCGGGACCTGCAGATGGCGGTGAAGGCGCTCGTGGCCCAGCCCTCGGAACAGACGCTGGCCGCCGCGCGCACGGCATGGATCGCCGCCCGCGTGCCCTACCAGCAGTCCGAGGCCTTCCGTTTCGGCAACCCGATCGTGGACGACTGGGAAGGCAAGGTGAACGCCTGGCCGCTCGACGAGGGGCTGATCGACTATGTGGACCCGACCTACGGCGGCGCGACCGAGGAGAACGACCTCGCCACGCTGAACGTGATCGCGACGCCGACCTTCACCCTGTCGGGGACCGAGGTGGATGCGACCGAGATCACCCCCGCGCTGATCTCCGGGACGCTGCACGAGGCGGACGGGATCGAGGCGAACGTGGCCTCGGGCTACCACGCGATCGAGTTCCTGCTCTGGGGGCAGGATCTGAACGGGACCGAGGCGGGCGCCGGCAACCGGCCCTACACCGATTACGCCTCGGGCGGGGCCTGCACGGGGGGGAACTGCGACCGGCGGGGCGCCTATCTGCTGGCCGCGACGGACCTTCTGGTCAGCGACCTCGAATATATGGTGGCGCAATGGTCCGAGGGCGGCGCCGCGCGCGAGGCGGTAAGCGCCGATCCCGCGGCCGGGCTTCAGGCGATGCTGACCGGCATGGGCAGCCTCTCCTACGGCGAGCAGGCGGGCGAGCGGATGAAGCTCGGCCTGATGCTCAACGACCCCGAGGAGGAGCATGACTGCTTCTCGGACAACACCCACAACAGCCACTACTACGACGGGCTCGGCATTCGGAACGTCTATCTCGGCCGCTATGAGCGCGTGGACGGAAGCCGGGTCGAGGGCCCGTCGCTCTCGGACCTCGTGGCCGAGGCCGAAAGCGGACTGGACGAGGTGCTCCGGGGCCAGCTCGACACCACACTCGAGCGGCTCGACGCGCTGCGGACAGCCGCCGCAGAGGGCATGGCCTACGACCAGATGCTCGCGCCCGGCAACAAGCGGGGCGAAGAGCTGATCATGGGCGCCGTCGATGCGCTGGTCACCCAGACCGCCTCGATCGAACGGGCCACCACCGCGCTCGGGCTCGCGAAGATCGAGTTCGAGGGCTCGGACAGCCTCGATGATCCGAAAGCCGTCTTCCAGTAACCCCTGACCTTGCCAGGGCGCAACGTCACCGCCACGCGCCCCGGCTAAATCGGCACCCAGACCTGCCGGGAGAGAATGATGATCGTCTGCCACTGCATGGGCATCACCGACAAGGATATCCGCTCGGCCATCGACTGGATGCGGGCCTCGGACCCCGAGACCATCGTCACGCCCGGCAAGATCTACCGCGCCCTCGGCAAGCGGGCCGACTGCGGCGGCTGCATGCCCCATTTTCTTGACACGATGCGGAAGTGCGACAGTTTTGAGGTGCCAGTGAACCTGCGCGACCTCCGTCGCGCCACAAACGCAGGAATGAACGGGAATGCAGGGTGACGCAAAAGTCATTGATTATCTGAACGCAGCCCTCCGCTCGGAACTCACCGCCGTCAGCCAGTACTGGCTGCATTACCGGCTGCAGGAAGACTGGGGCTTTGGCGGCATCGCCTCGAAGTCGCGCTCCGAGAGCATCGAAGAGATGCACCACGCCGACAAGCTGATCGAGCGGATCATTTTCCTCGAGGGCCACCCGAACCTCCAGCGGCTCGACCCGCTGCGCATCGGCCAGAACCTGCGCGAGACCCTCGACGCCGACCTCGCGGCCGAGCATGACGCCCGCAACCTCTACCGCGAGGCGCGCGACCACTGCGAGAAGGTGGGCGACTACGTCACCAAGAATCTGTTCGAGGAACTTCTGGCCGATGAAGAGGGCCATATCGACTATCTCGAGACCCAGCTCGACCTGATGGGCACGATCGGCGAACAGAACTACGGGCTTCTGAACGCGAGATCCGCCGACAAGGCCGACTGAGGCGGGCGCGCGGCACGGGCCCTCGCTGCGGCCGTTGTGCACGTCAGACATTTTCGATTGAAAGACTCAGGAAATGCGGCGAGACAGGCGGGGAAAGGAACCCGCCTCATGTCCCGTCTGCCTGTCCTGCTGGTGCTTGTCGCCTTTCCCGCCGCGGCCGAACCGCTGGATCCGCCGAACCTGACCATCCTGCCCCGCACGGCCGCCGAGACTGCCCGGATCGCGGCCGTGCTCGCGCCACCCGCCGATTTCTCGAGGCCCGAGCCCTTCGAGGCGCTTCCCGGCGGCGCGGCCAGCGTGCGGGCCCGCGACACGGCCGACGCCTTCTCGCAATCCTCGGGCAACATGCCGTTCGAGCGCGAGATGGATTTCAAGCTCGGCAACGGGCTGTTCCGCAAGCTGTGGGTGGCGGCCCCCTCCTCGACGCAGGCCTCGGACGGGCTTGGCCCGCTCTACAACGCCCGCGGCTGCCAGAACTGCCACCTCAAGGACGGCCGCGGCCATGTGCCCGAGGGGCCCGAGGATGAGGCGGTCTCGATGTTCCTGCGCCTTTCCGTCCCCGGAGGCCCCTCGCCCGAGGGCATCGAGGAGTGGATCGCCACCAGCGCCGAACCCACCTATGGCGGGCAGCTTCAGGACTTCGCCGCCCCCGGTCTGGCACCCGAGGGCCGGATGCGGATCGACTGGCAGGAGCTGCCCGTCACGCTCGATGACGGGACGGTGGTGACGCTGCGCAAGCCCGGCTACTCGGTCGAGGATCTGAACTACGGGCCAATGGCAGGGGATGTGATGCTCTCGCCCCGCGTCACGCCGCAGATGATCGGGCTGGGGCTGCTCGAGGCCATTCCGGCCGCCGACATCCTGGCCCACGCCGACCCTGAGGATCGCGACGGCAACGGCATCTCGGGCCGGCCCAGCATCACCTGGTCGGCCGAAGCGGATGCGCCGATGATCGGCCGGTTCGGCCTCAAGGCGGGGACGCCCACGGTGCTGCAGCAATCCGCTTCGGCCTTCGCGGGCGACATGGGCATCGCGAACGCCCTCTTCCCCGAGCCCTGGGGCGAATGCACCGAGGCCCAGACCGCCTGCCGCGCCGCGGTCCACGGGATCGAGCCGGGCAAGCGCGACGATCTCGAGATCGACCGGCAGGGGCTCGAACTGACGACGTTCTACGCCCGCAACCTCGCCGTGCCCGAGAGGCGCCGGGTGGACGATCCGCAGGTTCTGCGCGGCAAGCAGTTCTTCCACGAGGCGGGCTGCCCCGCCTGCCATGTGCCCAAGTTCGTGACCCACCGGCTCAAGGACCAGCCCGAGCAGAGCTTCCAGCTGATCTGGCCCTACACCGACCTGCTGCTGCACGACATGGGCGAGGGGCTGGCGGACGGCCGCCCCGAGGGCCGGGCCACGGGGTGCGAGTGGCGCACCGCGCCGCTCTGGGGCATCGGCCTGACCGAGCAGGTGAGCGGCCACGCCAACTTCCTGCACGACGGCCGCGCGCGGACCATCCTCGAGGCGATCCTCTGGCACGGCGGCGAAGCCGAGGCCGCCCGCGCGCGCGTCATGGCCCTGCCCGCGCCCGACCGTGCGGCCCTCGTCGCCTTCGTGGAGGATCTCTGATGCGGCACCCGTGGCGGACGTCCATCGCGGCCCTGGCCCTCCTTGCCCTGCCCTTCCTCGGCTCGGGCGTGCGCGCCGGTCTGCCCGAGGCGCTGTCCGAGACGGTCCTGCCCGGCCACGCGGCCTTCACCGCCGCCGCCGCGGCGCTGGACAGGGCCGCCCGGGCGGACTGCCGCCCCGAGACCCTGCGCCCGGCCTGGAACGCGGCGTTCGACGCCTGGATGGGCATCTCGCACCTGCGGCTCGGCCCGGCCGAGACCGACGGACGCGCGCTCGCCATTGCCTTCTGGCCCGACCCCAAGGGCAGCGGCGCGCGCACGCAGGCCCGGCTTCTGGAGGCGGCCGACCCGGCCCTTCTCGAACCCGAACGTTTTGCCGAAGTCTCGGTCGCGGCGCGCGGGCTCTTCGCGCTCGAGCGGTTGCTCTACGATCCGGCCCCCTCGGACGCGGCCTGCGCCCTCACGCGCGCCACGACGGCCGATCTTGCCCGCATGGCGGCCGAGCTGGAGACCGACTGGCGCGAGAGCTTCGCGCCCCTGATGCTCTCGGCCGGCGCGCCCGGCAACGACCGCTTCCTGACCGAGGCCGAGGCGCGGCAGGCGCTCTTCACCCAGCTGATGACGGGGCTCGGGTTCACGGCCGACCAGCGGCTCGGCCGACCGCTCGGCACCTTTGATCGCCCGCGCCCGGAACGGGCCGAGGCGCTCCTCTCGGGCCGCAGCCAGCGCAATGTCGAACTGTCGCTGGCCGCCTTGGAACGGCTGGCGCTGGCGTTGGCCCCGGACAGCCCGCGCACCCGCGAGGGCTTCGAGCGCGCCCGAAGCCAGGCCGCGGCCCTCGATGATCCGCGGTTCGAGGGCGCCGCCGATCCCTCCCGCAGGCTGCGGATCGAGATCCTCCAGCAGCAGCTGCACGCGCTGCGCGACGCGGCTGCGGCCGAGGTGGGCGGCGCGCTCGGGGTCAGCGTGGGCTTCAACGCCGCCGACGGGGACTGACATGGCCACCCGCCGCCATGTCCTTGCGGGCCTCATCGCCTCGACCATGCCCCGCCCGAGCTGGGCCGACGCGGGCAGCCCCTCCTCCCTGTCCGCCGCCCGCCTGCCCTCGGGCGCCTTCGCGCTCTTCGGCCTGACCGAGGCCGGCGCGCCGGTCTTCACCATCCCCCTGCCCGCGCGCGGCCATGCCGCCGCCGCCCATCCGACCCGCGCCGAGGCCGTGGCCTTCGCCCGACGGCCCGGCACCTACGCGCTGGTCATCGCCTGCGCGAGCGGCACGCTCCGCGCCCGCCTCACCCCGCCCGAGGGTCGGCAGTTCAACGGGCACGGCGCCTATTCCGCCGATGGCGCGATCCTCTACACATCGGAGGTGGTGGCCGAGAGTTCCGCAGGCATCGTGGGCCTCTGGGACACGGCAGGCTGGCACCGGCTGGGCGAGTTCCCCTCGGGCGGCGTGGGCCCGCACGAGCTGCGCCGCCTGCCCGGCTCGGAGGTGCTGGTCGTGGCCAATGGCGGCATCCAAACCGACCCGCAGGACCGCTCGCAGCTCAACCTCGAGACGATGCGGCCGAACCTCTCCTACCTCTCGCCCGAGGGCGCGCTGATCGAACAGGCCGAACTGCCCGACGAGCTGCATCAGAACTCGATCCGCCATCTGGCGCTGGCCGGGGACGGAACGGTGGCGTTCGCGATGCAGTGGGAGGGCGACCCCGCCGAACCCGTGCCGCTGCTGGGCCTGCATCGGCGCGGCGGGGCGCTGCGCCTCTGCCCCCCGCGCGAGGAGGATCTCTTCGCGATGCGCGGATATGCCGGCTCGATCGCCCGGTCCGGGGGGCTCATCGCCCTCACCTCGCCGCGCGGCGGGGTCGTCCAGCTCTTCACCGCCGAGGGCGAGCCGGTTGCGAGCCACGCCCGCCCCGACGCCTGTGGCGTGGCGCCTGTCGCGGGCGGATTTGTCGTGACCGACGGCGGCGGCGCCGTCACCCGCCTGACCCGCGAGGGCTTCGCCCCTCTCGCGCGGGCCGCGGCCGCCTGGGACAACCATCTCGTGCGGATCTGATCCGCGGCGCGCGGGGCCACCATCTCGTGACGATTGCCCCTCTGGCACCCGGCGCGCACCATGCTAGCTCTGGGCCAACCTCCGGCGCCTGCCGGAGGACAAGGTGCGGACGGTGCTGGTGAGCGATCCTTCGGAAAGACTGCTCTCGCTCGAGGGAGTGCGGAAAAGCTACGCCACGGGCGAGGGGCCGGTTCAGGTCCTCGCGGGCGTGGACATGAACCTTGCGCCGGGGGAAAGCCTCGCGCTGACGGGAGAGTCCGGCAGCGGCAAGAGCACGCTCCTTCACCTCGCGGCCGGGCTCGATTCGGCGGATGAGGGCCGGATCGTCGTGGCCGGCCACGACATCTCGCAGGCCGGCGACGCCGAGCGCGCCCGGCTGCGGCGCGGCACCGTGGGGCTCGTCTTCCAGCAGTTCAACCTGATCCCCTCGCTCGACGTGGCCGCGAACCTGGCCTTTCAGGCGCGACTCGCAGGGCGGCACGATCCCGAGTGGCAGGCCGAGCTGGCCGATGCGCTCGGTCTGACGGCCTGCCTTCACCGCTATCCCGAACAGCTTTCGGGCGGACAGCAGCAGCGGGTGGCCATCGGCCGCACGCTGGCAGCCCGGCCGCGCCTCGTGCTGGCCGACGAGCCGACGGGCAATCTCGACGAGGCGACCGGCGACGCGGTGATGGCGCTCTTCCTGCGCCTCGTCAGCCAGACCGGAGCGGGGCTTCTGATGGTCACCCATTCCACCCGGCTTGCGGGGCGGCTCCACGGCCGGCTGCAGCTGTCGGCGGGCCGGGTAGCATGAGGGTCGCGCTCGCGGCGCTGCTCTCGCACTGGCGGCGCAGTCCGCTTCAGCTGGCCATGCTGCTTCTGGGGCTCGCCCTCGCCACCGCCCTCTGGTCGGGGGTTCAGGCCATCAACGCCGAGGCACGGGCCAGCTACGCCGAGGCCGCGGCCACGCTCGGGCAGGACCGGCTGGCCCGCATCACGGCCCAAGGGCCGATCCCGCAGGAGACCTATGTCGCCCTGCGCCGGGCGGGCTGGCGCGTCTCGCCGGTGATCGAGGGGCGGCTGCGCATCGACGAGCGCCGCAGCCTCCGGCTCATCGGGATCGACCCGCTGACCCTTCCGGCCCCGGCCCAGCAGGTCGAATTCGGCGAGGGCGACGCGCTTCTGCCCTTCCTCACCGCGCCCGGCCTGATCTTCGCCGCCCCCGAGACGCTGGCCCGGATGGAGGGGGCCGATCTCCCGCCGCTGCGCAAAGCCGAAGGCATCCCGCCCGGCGCCGGGCTCATCGACATCGGTCAGGCCCAGCGGCTCCTGCGGATGGAGGGGCTGGTCTCGCACCTTCTCCTCGACCCCGACGCCCCCCGGCCCGGAGAGCTGCCCGAGGGTCTGCGCCTCGTGCCCCCCGACAGCGAAAGCGACGTGGCGCGGCTCACGGACAGCTTCCACCTGAACCTGACCGCCTTCGGGCTGCTGTCCTTCGCCGTCGGCCTCTTCATCGTCCATTCCGCCATCGGTCTCGCCTTCGAGCAGCGCCGACCGATGTTCCGCACGCTGCGCGCGCTCGGCGTGACGGCGCGGACGCTGACGGGGCTGCTTCTGGCCGAGCTGGTCCTGTTTGCGCTGCTGGCCGGGGTGGCGGGGCTCGCGCTCGGCTATCTGGTGGCGGCGCTGCTGCTGCCCGACGTGGCGGCCACGCTGCGCGGCCTTTACGGCGCCGAGGTGCCGGGGACGCTGGCCTTCCGTCCGGGCTGGGCCGCGGCGGGCCTCGGGATCGCGCTTCTTGGCACGCTCGTCTCGGCCAGCCAGAGCCTCTGGCGCGTTGCGCATCTGCCGCTTCTGGCGCCCGCCCAGCCCCGTGCCTGGGCCGTCGCCTCCGAGCGCGCGCTCCTGCGGCAGGCGGCCGCGGCGGCCGGGCTGCTGATCCTAGCAGGGGGGCTGCTGCTCTGGGGCCGGGGTGTCGTCGCGGCCTTCGTGCTGCTGGCGGCCCTTCTTCTGGGCGCGGCGCTTCTGCTGCCGGTGCTGCTGGCGGGCCTTCTGCGGCTGGCGCAGCGTGCGGCGCGCGGGCCCATCGCCCAATGGTTCTGGGCCGACACCCGCCAGCAGCTTCCGGGCCTGTCGCTCGCGCTGATGGCGCTGCTGCTCGCGCTTGCGGCCAACATCGGCGTGGGCACGATGGTCTCGAGCTTCCGGCTGACCTTCACCGGCTGGCTCGACCAGCGCCTCGCCTTCGAGCTCTACCTCAGCGCCCCCGACCAGGAGACCGCGGACAGGATCGCCGACTGGCTCGAGCCGCGGGCCGAGGCCGTCCTGCCGATCGTCCGGGCGGACACCGAGGTGCTGGGCCAGCCCGCCCAGCTCTACGGCATGGCCGATCACGCCACCTACCGCGAGAACTGGCCGCTTCTGGCCGAGGTTCCGGGCGTCTGGGACCGGCTGGCCGGCGGCGACTGGGCGCTGGTCAACGAACAGCTCGCGCGGCGCGAACGGCTCGCCCCCGGCGACCCGATCCGCCTGCCGGGCTGGGAGGGCCGGATCGCCGCCATCTACAGCGACTACGGCAACCCCTCGGCGCAGGTGATCCTCGGGATCGACCGGTTCTTCGCGCTCCACCCCGAGGCCGAGCGCCGGCGCTACGGCATCCGCGTGGCGCCCGCACGGGCGGGGGCGCTGGCCGAGGAGATGCGCGCGGCCTTCGACCTTCCCGACGAGACGCTGATCGACCAGGCCAGCCTCAAGGGCTTTTCCCTTCAGGTGTTCGAGCGCACCTTCGCCGTGACCGCCGCGCTCAACGTGCTCACGCTGGGGGTGGCGGGGCTGGCGATGTTTGCAAGCCTCATGGTGCTCTCGGGAATGCGGTTGCCCCAACTCGCCCCGGTCTGGGCCATGGGCCTGACCAAGGCGCGCCTCGCGCGGCTCGAGATGCTGCGCACGCTGCTTCTGGCCTCCGGCACGCTGGTTGCGGCCCTGCCGCTCGGCCTCGCCCTCGCCTGGGTGCTGCTGGCGGTGGTCAATGTGCAGGCCTTCGGCTGGCGGCTGCCGATGCATGTCTTCCCGCTCGACTGGCTGACGCTCGGCGCGCTGGCCCTCGGCGCCGCGGCGCTGGCCGCCGCCGTGCCGGTGCGCCGTCTCGCCCGGCTCCGCCCCGCCGACCTGCTGAGGGTCTTTGCCAATGAACGCTAGACACCACGCCGCGCGCGGCCGCTTCGCCCTTGCCGCGGCGCTCACGGGCCTCTTCCTGCTCCCGGGCGCCCTGCCCGCCGCGGCCCAGGGCTTCGCCGGGCTCGGCGCCACGGCCGAGGGCTTCGCCGTCCCGGAGCGGGGCGAGGCGCTCGCCTTCCCGCGCGATCACGGCCCCCACCCCGACTACCGGATCGAATGGTGGTATCTGACCTCGGTCCTGACTGGCGAGGACGGGCGCGACTACGGCATCCAGTGGACACTCTTCCGCTCGGCCCTTGCCCCCCGCGAGGGCGCGGGCTGGGACAGCCCGCAGCTCTGGCTGGGCCACGCCGCCCTGACCACGCCCGACCGGCACTTCGCCGCCGAACGATACGGGCGCGGCGGGATCGGACAGGCCGGCGTGGTGGCCGAGCCGTTCGAGGCCTGGATCGACGACTGGCGCATGACGGGCACCGCCCCGCCCGGCGCCGATCCGCTCTCGGCGCTGGAGCTTTCGGCCGCGGGCCAGGACTTCGGCTACGCGCTGCGGCTTGCCGCGCAGGGCCCGCTCGTCCCGCAGGGCGAACAGGGCTATTCGGTGAAGTCCGCGGCCGGACAGGCCAGCTGGTATTATTCGCAGCCCTTCTACGAGGTCGAGGGCCAGCTCGAGATCGACGGAGAGACCATCGCCGTCACCGGCCAGGCCTGGCTCGACCGCGAATGGTCCTCGCAGCCGCTGGCGGCCGACCAGACCGGCTGGGACTGGTTCTCGCTCATGTTCGACGACGGCGCGCGGCTCATGGGGTTCCGCCTGCGCGACAGCGGCGCGGGCTACACCAGCGCCACCTGGATCGAGCCCGACGGCCGCCCCGCGCCGATGCCGCCCGGCGCGCTCCGCGTGACGCCCCTGCGCGTGGCTCAGGTCGCCGGGCGCGAGATCCCGGTGGACTGGCGGCTGGAACTGCCGGCCCGAGATCTCGACGTGACGGTCGAGGCGATGAACGACGCCGCCTGGATGGGAACCTCCGTCCCCTACTGGGAGGGGCCGATCACGATCTCGGGCTCCCACAGCGGGCGCGGCTATCTCGAGATGACCGGCTACTGACCGAGGCGCGCACCCCGCCGCCCCCTGTCGCTTTCACTCTGCCCAAATATCCTCGGGGGGTGAGCCGCGCCAGCGGCGAGGGGGGCAGACGCCCCCCTCCTTGCGCCCGTAGCCCGCGCGCCATCTCAGCCCGTCAGCGGGATCACATCCACCGCATGGCTCGTCCTCTGCCCGCCTGCAATGCGCAGGATGCCCGAGACCGGCGCCACGTCGCCATAGTCGCGGCCCACCGCGGCCACGATATGATCCGCTCCCACGAAGCAGCCGTTCGTCGGATCGTAATCAACCCAGCCGTCGGCCCGCCCGCACCAGGCACGCACCCAGGCGTGCATCGCATCCGCTCCCTCCAGCCGCGGCTGGCCGGGCGGCGGCACCGTCCGCAGGAAGCCCGAGACATAGGCGGCCGGCACGCCCACCCCCCTCAGGCCCGCGATCATGATCTGGGCAAAGTCCTGGCAGACCCCGTGCCGATGCGCGAAGGCCTCTTCGGGACGTGTGTCCACCGATGTCGCCCCTCCGTCGAAGCGCATCTCGCGGTGCAACGCCCGCCCCAGCGCCTCGACCGCGCCGCGCACGCTGGGCGCGCCGGCCAGCGCCTGCCGGGCATGGTCGGTGATGGCCGCCACCGGCCGGATCCGCGGCGAGGCGGACAGGAAATGATGGGGCGCGGCGGGACCGAGATCGCGCACCGCCGCGATCTCGTCCGGCAGGTCCGCCAGCGGCGGCGAGCGGTCCGCCCCCGGCCCCGCGAACAGCCGCTCGACCCGGCAGCCGGCGGTGAAGACGATCTCGGAATGGTCGCAGGCCACGGCGACCTCCACCGTCCGGTTGCCGAAGAAATCGGCATGTTCGCTTCTCTCGGTCGGGCGCGGGCTGATCGCGAGCGCCTCCTCCGAGATTTCCTGAACGCCCGGCAGATGGGCGGGCAGAAGCCTCAGCAGGTGCCGCCCTCCCGAGGCGGGACGGGCGTAGTGGTAGGTGACGGAAAGGCGGACCTGATAGAGCATTCAGCTGAGCCAGGTGTCTGTGATCAGATCGGAGATGTCCCAGATCGCGCCGCGCAGCGCCCAGAGCGCCCGGGTGTCGAGCTGCTCGGCCCGCTCGGTCGCAAGGTTGGTGCGGGTCCGCAGGACAAGGCGGAGGAAGTCCGGCATCGGGCTCGCCGTGGCGCCGGGCAGGTAGCTCACCTGCTCGTGGATGCCGTCGAGCTGGAACAGGATCGAGCGCGGGTTCATCGCGTCGAGCGCCAGCAGGTCCACCACCGTCTCGCGCGAGGTGGTGACGGCAAAGCGGCGGCGGTGGGTCATCACGCAATCCCCCACCTCGACCGCCAGATCGAGCGCCCCGTCGGGCGCGAACGGATCGGCCAGCGTCGCCAGCACCGCTGCCATCGCGGCGCCGCGCTCGACGTGGCGGCCAAGCTCGAGAAAGCGCCAGCCGGTGACGCGATACATGTTCTCGTGCACGAGGCCCGAAAAGCCCGTGATCTTGCGCAGCAGCGCCGAGAGGGCGCGGGCCGCGTCGTCGCCCGCCTCGACCCGGTCGGCCATGCGCCGCATGGTCTTGTCGAGATCGGCCAGCGAGGACCAGCCGTCGGGCGAGAAACGGTCGCGCACCTGCCCGGCGCTCGCGATGGCCGAGCGGAGCGTCTCGATCAGCCCCCTGGGGATGCCCTCCTCGGGGTCCACCCCCTGCCCCCGGAAGAGCGGCGCCAGTGCCGCGAGAAGCGGCGCGTTGGCGTCGCCCGTTTCGGCCAGCCGGACGTTGCGCGCCCGCAGCAGGCGCATGATCCCTTCGGTCCGTTCGACATAGCGGCCGAGCCAGAAGAGGTTGTCAGCCGCCCGCGCGGGCAGCGGCCCCTCATGGGCCTGAAGCTGCCGGCCCTGCGCAGGGATCAGGCTCGCGGCCTCGACGGGCGTTGCGCTCACGATCCAGACATCAGCCGCGGCGCCGCCGCGCTGCATGGCGATGGCCCGCGGCTCGGGCGTCCGGCCGATGCGGGCAAAGCCGCCGGGCATCACCTGCCAGCCCGAGGGCGTGCGGGCGAGAAAGACCCGCAGGCTCATGGGCCGGGGCACGAGCTGGCCCTCGATCAGGGCCGGCGTGGTGGAAAGGACGACCGACTCCTGCCCCACGAAGCCCGCTCCCTCGCGGTCGAGGACGTCGGCGGGATCGAGCGGGGCCAGCCGGGTTCCGGCCAGTGCGGCGAGATCGTCCTCGATCGGCTGCCGGGTCGAGAGGGCGGGCGAGATCAGCATCCGGTCGGCATGGGCCGCCACATGGGCGCGCTCGGCCGCCTGCCCGCACCACCAGGTCGCGATGTTCGGCAGCGTGAGATCCGTTCCCAGCAGCGCCCGCGCGATGCGCGGCATGAAGGCGAGGAAGGCGCGGGTTTCCAGCACGCCCGAACCGAGGTTGTTGACCAGCGTGGTCGAGCCGTGGCGCAGCGCCGAGACAAGGCCCGGCGTGCCAAGCTGCGAGCCCCCCTCGAGTTCCAGCGGATCGGCGTAGGCCCCGTCCAGCCTGCGCCAGAGCACCGAGACCGGCTGCGGCCCCGCCACCGTGCGCACCTTGAGTTGACCACTGTCAACCGTCAGATCCTCGCCCTGCAGCAGCATGAAGCCGAGGTAGCGGGCGATCCAGGCGTGCTCGTAATAGGTTTCGTTCAGCGGCCCCGGCGTCAGGATCCCCACCCGGCCCTGCGGATCGGCCTGCAGGTCCTGCAGCGCGTCGCGGAAGGTGCGGAAGAAGCCTGCGAGACGGTGGACATGGGCCTCGGCGTAGAAATCCGAGAAGACGCGCGAGGTGGCCACCCGGTTCTCGAGCGCGAAGCCCGCGCCCGAGGGCGCCTGCGCCCGGTCGCCCAACACCCACCAGTCGCCGTCCGGCCCGCGTCCCACCTCGAAGGCGAGGAAATGCAGATGGTGCCCGCCGCGGGGCGCGATCCCCACCATCGGGCGCAGCCACTCGGGGTTGCCGGCCACCAGCGCCGGCGGCAGCACGCCCTCGGCCACCAGCCGGTTCGGCCCGTAGAGGTCGGCCATCAGTGCCTCGAGCAGGTCCGCCCGCTGCACGAGCCCCTCGGCCAGCCGCTGCCACTCCCCCTCGTCGATCAGCACCGGGATGTGACTGAGAGGCCAGGCGCGCTCGTCCGAGCCCCTGGCGGAATACTGGCGGAAGAAGACGCCCGCATCGCGCAGATACTGGTCGCCGCGGGCGCAGCGGCGGGCCAGCTCCTCGGGCGTGAGCCCCGCCAGATGCCGCATGAAGCCGCGCCAGACGGGGCGGATCCCGCCCTCGGCGTCCATCATCTCGTCCGGCACGCCGGGCCCGGGGCGGTAGCCGGCGGTCAGGCCGGGCAGGCCCGGCGCGGGTCGGGACCGTCTCTCCATCAGAGCCCCGCAGGCCGGCGCAGGTCGAGCGTCATCGGAAACTCCGGGTGCGGACGCTCGGGCCGAAGGGGCCAGAGGCCGGCGCTGTGGCCGTGGGGCATGAAGCGGGCCAGGCGGCGCGCCTCGGCCTCGTTGCCGTTCACGGGGAAGGTCTCGTAATTGCGCCCGCCCGGGTGGGCGACGTGATAGACGCAGCCGCCCAGCGCACGCCCCGACCATGTGTCGTAAAGATCGAAGGTGAGCGGCGCATCGACGGGCAGCGCCGGATGCAGCGCCGCCGCCGGTTGCCAGGCCTTGAACCGCACCCCCGCCACCGCCCGGCCGTTGGCCACGGGCTGCAGCGGCACCTCGCGCCCGTTGCATGCCACGCGGTAGCGCGCCGGATCGGCGCCCGACAGCGTCACCTGCAGCCGCTCGGTCGAGCTGTCGGTGTAGCGCACCGTGCCGCCGATGGCGCCCGTCTCGCCCAGCACATGCCAGGGCTCGAGCGCCTGACGGATCTCGAGATGCGCGCCCTCGCAGGTCACCTCGCCGCAGAAGGGAAAGCGGAACTCGGCCTGCGCCCGGAACCACTCGGGGTCGAGGTCGAAGCCATGCGCCCGCAGGTCGGCCAGCACGTCGAGGAAATCCTCCCAGACATGGTGCTGGAGCATGAAGCGGTCATGCAGGGCGGTGCCCCAGCGGGTCAGGGCGCCCGTGATCGGGCTCTGCCACATCCGCGCGATGAGGGCACGGATCAGAAGCTGCTGGGCGAGGCTCATCCGCGGATCGGGCGGCATCTCGAAGCCGCGGAACTCCACCAGACCCAGCCGGCCCGTCGACCCGTCGGGCGAGAACATCTTGTCGATGCAGATCTCGGCCCGGTGGGTGTTGCCGGTGACGTCGGTCAGGATGTTGCGCAGGAGGCGGTCCGGCAGCCAGAGCGGCGCGCGCGGGTCGTGCGGCCCCGGGATCTGCGCCAGCGCGATCTCAAGCTCGTAGAGGCTGTCGTGGCGCGCCTCGTCGATCCGGGGGGCCTGACTGGTCGGGCCGATGAAGAGGCCCGAGAAGAGGTAGGAGAGCGACGGGTGCCGGTTCCAGTGCAGGATCAGGCTGCGCAGCAGATCGGGCCGGCGCAGGAAGGGCGAATCCATCGGCGTCCGCCCGCCCACCACCACATGATTGCCGCCGCCCGTGCCGCAATGCTTGCCGTCGATCATGAACTTGTCGGCGCCGAGGCGGCACTGGCGCGCCTCCTCGTAAACGGCGGTAGTGATCCCGACGCACTCCTCCCAGCTGGCCGCCGGATGGATGTTCACCTCGATCACGCCCGGATCGGGCGCCACGCGGATCACCTTCAGCCGGGGGTCGTGCGGGGGCGCGTAGCCCTCGACATGGACCGGCAGGTTCAGCCGGGCCGCCGCCGCCTCGGCCGCAGCCACGAGATCGAGGTAATCCTCGACCGCCTCGACGGGCGGCATGAAGATGCAGAGCCGCCCGTCCCGCACCTCGACCGCCAGCGCCGTGCGGACCGCGCCTTCGTCGCCGAGGATCTGCTCGACCATCGTCTGGCCGGGCGTCGCGGCGGTGAAGCTCGCCACCCCGGCTTCGGGCGTCTGGAGCGGCACGATCTGCGCCGGGGGTGGCAGCGGCGCGCGCTCGACCGTGGGATCGGTCGGGTTGATGTAGGGATAGCGCGAGGGCGGCACATGGGGCAGCGAGCCCAGCGGCAGGCGGTAGCCCACCGGGCTGTCGCCGGGCACGAGGAACAGATGCCGGCGCCGCAGTTTCCACCGCTCGGACCGCCAGCGCCGACGGGGCGCCTGCGCCTGCCACCTCTGCACCGGCAGGACGAAGCCCGAGGGCTCGGTCAGGCCGCGCTCGAAGACGCGGGCCATGCGCAGCCTCTCTTCGGGGTCCTTCAGTTCCGAGTTCTCGGGCGTCACGTTCTCGGGGAGGTTGCCCTCCTTCAGCAGCCACTCGCCCGGATCCTCGTAGGCGGGCACCACGAGATCGGGCTCGAGCCCCAGTTCCGAGGCGATCCCCTGCATGAGACGCTCGGCTTCGGCGGGGCCAAGGTCGGCCGGGGCCGCCTCGGCCGCGACCAGCGCCGGGTTGTTCCAGATCGGCTGGCCATCCTCGCGCCAGTAGAGCGAGAAGGTCCAGCGCGGCAGGGTCTCGCCCGGATACCACTTGCCCTGCCCGTAGTGCAGGAAGCCGCCCGGCGCGAACCGATCGCGCAGCCGCCGGATCAGCCGGTCGGCAAAGGCGCGCTTGGTGGGGCCCACGGCGTCGGTGTTCCACTCGCCCGCCTCGAAATCGTCGATCGAGACGAAGGTGGGCTCGCCCCCCATCGTCAGCCGCACGTCGCCCGCCGCCAGCGCGGCATCGACCCTGTGCCCCAGCGCGTTCAGACGATCCCAGCTGTCGTCCGAGAAGGGCATGGTGATCCGCGGATGCTCGGCGACGCGGGCCACCTTCATGTCGAAGGCGAAATCGACCTCGGCGTAGCTGGCCATGCCGGCGATGGGGGCCGCGTTGCGGTAATGCGGGGTCGCGGCCAGCGGGATGTGGCTCTCGCCCGTCAGGAGCCCCGAGGTCGCGTCGAGCCCGATCCATCCCGCGCCGGGCAGATAGACCTCGGCCCAGGCGTGCAGGTCGGTGAAGTCGTGATCGGTGCCCGAAGGACCATCCAGCGCCTCGAGGTCGGGCTTCAGCTGGATCAGGTAGCCCGAGACGAAGCGGGCGGCGAAGCCCAGATGGCGCAGGATCTGCACCTGCAGCCAGGCGCTGTCACGGCACGAGCCGCGGCCCTGCGCCAGCGTCTCCTCGGGGCTGAAGACGCCGGGCTCCATGCGGATCACATAGGCGATCTCGCGGGCGAGGCGGGCGTTCAGATCGACGACCATGTCCACCGTCCGCCGCCGCTCGCGAGGGATCGTGTCGAGGAGGGCGCGCAGGTGCGGCCCCGCCGGTTCCGGCGTGCGGTAGATCGAGAGATCCTCGAGGAGGTCGTCGGGATAGTCGAAGGGCCAGTTCTCGGCCGATTCTTCGACGAAGAAGTCGAACGGGTTGTAGACCGCCATGTCCGCGACCAGATCGACCTCGATGCGGAACTCGGTCACCGGCTCGGGAAAGACGATCCGCGTCAGCCAGTTGCCGTAGGGGTCCTGCTGGTGGTTCTCGAAATGGCCGCCGGGTGAGACCTTGAGGGAATGCGAGATGACGCGCGTGCGGGAATGGGGCGCGGGCCGCAGGCGGATCACCTGCGGCCCCAGCGTCACCGGGCGGTCGTAGCGGTAATGGGTCAGGTGGTGGATGCTGGCCTTGATCGACATCTCGCTCGTCCGTTGCCCGGTCGGCCCGACGGTTCCACGGATCGCGGCGGGCTGCCAATGGGCCATCGGCGCGCACGGCGAAAAAATCGGCGCGGCGGCAGGGATCGCTTAAAGGTTGGGCAACGACCCCGCGGCTAGACCAGAACCTGAGGAGCGGGATCGGGACGGCGGAGCGTCTCGCGCGCCCGGTGGATCAGCCGCTCGGGCGTCGAGCGGAAGAAGAGGCCGGGACGCATCGGCTTGCCCACCTGCAGGATCGGCCGCGGCAGGGCGAGACGGTCGTAGATCGGCGCGCGGTCCGCCAGCCGGAGGCCAAGCACCTGGGCCAGCACATGCGGCCGTTCGGTCGGGGGGGCGGGCATGAGCCCCATGAACTCACCCTGCCCGGCGTGGGCCAGCACCAGCCCCTCCGGCCGCAGCCGGTCGAGGATCACCGCCGCCACATGGGTCAGCATGTCATGATACTGCCCGGCGGTTGCGGCCGCCGCGATGGCCCCCGCGTTGCCGATCCGAAAGGCCAGCGCGGTCTGGCCGGTGTGCCCGTGGCGCAGCCGGTCCTCGAAGGCGGCAAGCTCCATCACCCCGTCGAGCCCGAGCACCGGCCGCGGATCGCCGAAGCCGGCCGCCGCCAGCCCGTGAAGCCGGAGCGCAAGGGCGCGCGAGCGCCGCCGCTCATCGGTCAGGCGGGCCGCCATGCCGAGCCGCGCCCGCAACTCCAACGGATCAATCTGACGCGAAACATAGTCGGATGCCCCGGCGGCCAGCGCCTCGGCCAGATCGCCGTCCTTCTGCGGGCGGGCGATCAGAAGGATCGGCGTCGCGCCATGTTCGGGCAGGAGGCGCAGCCTCCGGCAGAGCGCCGCGGCCCCTCCGGGCAGGTCAAGATCGAGGATGATGCAATCGAATCGTGCCCCCGCGCCCAGAAGCCGCAGCGCCTCGCGCGCGGTGGCCGTGCAGTCGGGATCCGGCAGGCCGAGCCTGTCAAGCATCTGGCGCAGAACCAGCACGAAGGCCGGATCATGATCGATCACCAGAAGCCGCATGCCCCCCACCTCCGCGCGCGCGGCGCCTTGTTGTCCCTGCCTCGGAAACAGATTAACGCGCGGCGCGGATTTGAGCCTCAATTGCCGAAAGCTGTTCTGATAATTCTCCTGGATGCGGCAGTTTTCCGCTTACTCGCCTTCCGGCTGTTCGCGATCAACCAGACCGATGCCGACCGGAACATTATCACCCTGATAACGCGAACGGCCGCAGGTGCACGAGGCATCCGCGGCCGTTGCCGGATCCGGGGCGGAGCGTCACTTGCGGGTGATGCGGCCCTCGATCACCGGCGCGTAGGGCGCATGGGCCGCGAGATATTCGGCCGTCACGTCGGCCAGATCGGGTCCGAAATCGTAGGCGTTGGCGGCCTCGATGAACATCGTGTAGCCGTCGCCGCCCTGCCGGACGTAGTTGTTCGAGACGACGCCGTAGGTGCGCGAGGGGTCGATCGGCTGCCAGCCCCCTTCTTCCATCACCATCACCTCCGAGACCCTCGACCCCGCGGGGGCGGCCGGATCGAACACATATTTCAGCCCCGCCACCTGCGCGAACCGGCCGGCTGCCTCCTCGACCTCGCTCACCCCGTTCTCGAGCGCGGCCACCACCGTTTCACCCGAGACCTGAAAGGTGGACAGCGTGTTCTGGAACGGCAGCACCGTCAGCACATCGCCCATCGTGACCGTGCCCCCCTCGATCGAGGCGCGCAGCCCTCCGCCGTTGGCGATGGCGATCTGGACCCCCTGCTCGCGCACCCTCTCGAGCATCGCATCGGCCACGAGATTGCCCATCTCGCATTCGCCGCTGCGGCAACTCTCGCGGGAGCCGTCGATATCCTGCGCAAGTTCGGTGACCACGCGGGCGCGGATCTCCTCGAGCGGGGCCGCCAGTTCCCTGACCCGCGCCAGCGTCGCCGCATCCTCGGCCACCGACGCATCGAGGAGCCTCGGCGCCCCTTCGGCCGAGACAAGCTCGCCCGCGTCGTCGAAGGTCACGTTCAGCTCGCCCAGATACTTGCCATAGGCATAGGCGGTGACGATGGCGACCTTGCCCACCATGGTCGGATAAGGGCCGGCGGCGTCCTCATCCTCGTTCGACAGGAGCGTGTGCGAATGCCCCCCCACGATCACATCGACATCCCGAAGGGTCGCGGCGATCTGCTTGTCAGCCTCGTGGCCCAGATGCGAAAGCACGATGATCTTGTTCACCCCCTCTGCGGTCAGCCGGTCCACCTCGGCCTGCGCGGCCTCGACCGGCTCGGTGAAGATGACGTTGGGCCCCGGGCTGGCCAGCTCGGCCGTGTCGAGCGGCGTCAGCCCCACGATGCCGATCTTCTCGCCGCCCTTCTCGACCACCACCGACTTCTGGACCTGCTCGCGCAGCTCGGGCTCGGACGTCAGATCGGCGTTGGCCATCAGAAGCGGCGCCTCGAGCTGGCGGGCGAAATCCGTCAGCACCTCCGGGCCATCGTCGAACTCGTGGTTGCCCACCGCCATGGCGTCGTAGTCCAGCCCGTTCATGAACTCGGCGGCCAGCTCTCCCCTATAGCGCATGTAGAAGAGCGAGCCCTGGAACTGGTCGCCCGCGTCGAGCAGCAGCCGCGTGCCTCCCTGCGCCCGCGCCTCGGCGATGGCCGTCACCAGCCGAGCGATCCCGCCAAAGCATTCGCCCGCCTCATTGTCCTCGGGCGGGCAGGTCGAATCATGGTTCGAGATCGGCTCGAAACGGTCGTGAAAATCGTTCGTGTGCAGGATGGTGAGCGCAAAGTCGGCCCGCGCCGCGCCCGCCGCAAGCGCCAGCAGTGCGGCCGAGGCGAGAAGGGTGGATTTCATGTCTAAGCTCCCGGTCTGGACAGGTGCGGCCAGAGTGCGGGGACAGGCGCCCGCTGTCAAAGGCGAGGTCCGGTTTACGCAGGGGCAGCGGGACTCATCGGCCAACGGCCATATTGACCGGCGCACAGTCCGGGTGCATGAGGCTGACATGCTGATCTTCAAGATTTTCCGCCGCACTGAATGGGACGCATTCCGCAACGCCGGGGCCACGGCCGGGGCGCCCGTCGATCTGGCGGACGGCTACATCCATTTCTCGACCGCGGCGCAGGTGGCCGAGACGGCGGCCCGGCACTTCGGCACCGAGAGCGATCTGGTTCTGGTGGCGGTGGATCCCGACCGCGCCGGCCCGGCCCTGAAGTGGGAGCCGTCGCGCGGCGGACAGCTCTTTCCGCATCTCTACCGCCGCATGACGCTCGACGACGTGGTGTGGGACAAGTCGCTCCCGCTTGGCGCCACCGGCCACATCTTCCCCGAGGGGCTCTGGTGAACATCCTGGAACGCGCGGCGCTGACGGCCCTTCACCGGATGGACCCGGAGAAGGCCCATGGCCTTTCCCTCTCGGCCCTGCGCTCGGGCCTTGTGCCGCTGCCGGGGCCGGTGACGTCGCCGCGGCTGGCCACCTCGGTCGCGGGTCTTGCGCTGCCCAACCCGGTGGGGCTGGCCGCGGGCTATGACAAGAACGCGGTGGCGCTGCCCGCGCTGATGCGCGCGGGCTTCGGGTTCATCGAGGTGGGCGCGGCGACGCCCCGGCCGCAGCCGGGCAATCCGCAGCCCCGGTTGTTCCGCCTGTTCGAGGACCGCGCCGCGATCAACCGCTTCGGCTTCAACAACGACGGCGCGGCCACGATCTGCGCCCGGCTGGCCATGCGGCCCCGGGGGCCGGTTCCGGTGGGACTGAACCTGGGCGCCAACAAGGACAGCGCCGACCGGGCCGCCGATTTCGGCGCGGTGCTGGCGGCCTGCGGCCCGCATGTGGATTTCGCCACGGTCAATGTCTCGTCGCCCAACACCGAGCGGCTGCGTGATCTTCAGGGCCGGCAGGCGCTGTCCGCCCTGCTTGCCGGGGTCATGGAGGTGCGGGCGACGCTCTCTCTTGCGGTGCCCGTGTTCCTCAAGATCGCGCCGGATCTGTCGGACGCCGATCTGGCCGAGATTGCCGAGGTGGCGATGGAGTCCGGCATCGCCGGGATCGTGGCGACCAACACCACCCTCTCGCGCGAGGGGCTGCAGAGCGCCCACGCCGGCGAGGCGGGCGGCCTGTCGGGCGCACCGCTCTTCGCGCGCTCGACGCGGGTGCTGGCCCGGCTTTCGCATCTGACCGAGGGACGGCTGCCGCTGATCGGCGTGGGCGGGATCTCGAGCGCCGAGGACGCCTATGCCAAGATCCGTGCCGGGGCCTCGGCCGTGCAACTCTACACCGCCATGGTCTACGAGGGCGTGGGTCTGGCGGCCCGGATCGCCAGGGGCCTTGACCGGCTTCTCGAGCGGGACGGATTCGGCAATGTCTCCGAGGCCGTCGGGACCGGCCGCTCGGACTGGATGAACCGTTAGCGACCGATTAGAAAAAACTTTTCAGACGCGGCCGAAGCCTGTGCTCAGAAGGCCTTGAAGGTCATCGTCGTCAGCGTGCGCTGGATGCCGGGAATATCGAAAAGCTTTTCCGAGAGGAACCGGCCGACATCCTGATCGGCGGGCACATAGACCTTGGCCATCAGGTCGAAGTCGCCCGATGTGGAGTAAAGTTCGGAAACGACCTCGCGGTCGTAGATCGCGTCGGCGACCTCGTAGGTCTTGCCGGGCACGCAGCGGAACTGGACGAAGACGCAGCGCATGTGCTTGCTCCCTTGCACTTTTGCCCCGACTCTAGCCTTGGCCGAGGGCGAAGTCACGCCCGCCCGGACGGAGGGGGCCTACTCCTCTGCCTGCAGCTTCAGCCGCGGGGCGGCGCGCGGCAGATCCTCGACCGAGAGCGGCTGCTGCGGCAGGGCGAGGCGGTTGCGCACCACCCAGATCAGGCGCTTTTCGGCGCGGGTGATGGCGACATAGGCCAGCCGCTTCCAGAGCGGCACGCCCGCCTCGGTCCGGCCCGCCTGCGCGGCGGCCCAGAGGTCGGGGGCGAAGACCTGCACCACCTCCCATTGCGAGCCCTGCGCCTTGTGGATCGTGACGGCCGATCCGTGCAGGAAGGCCGCGCCCATGCGGGCCGCCGAGGGGATGAAGGGCTCTTCCTCGCCGGGCTTCTCGATCTTGATGATCGAGGCGGCCGAGACCTGCGGATCCTCGGCGCCCACCACATGCAGCTTCGCGAACCCCTCCCGGTTGCCGGGGCCGAGATAGATCACCTGCGCGCCCTTGATCAGCCCGCGCGCCTCGAGGTCGATCCGCTTCTTGCGATGCTTCAGCGGCAGCTCGATCCCGTCGCAGATCAGCGGCTCGCCCGGCAGAAGCTCGGTCTCGGGCGCGCCGTGGGCGGCGCGGAAGGCGGTGATGAGGCGGATCCGCGTCTGGTTGCGCCAGACCAGCGCCGGCGAGCGCGCCATCAGACCGGCATCGACCCGCTGCGCCACCTGCACGCGATCGTCCCGGCGGGCCGCCCGCTCGACCATCGTCTCGAACTGCTCGAAGCTCAGGTCCGGGTCGGCCAGCGCATGGGCGAGATCGAGAATCGGATTGTCCTCGGCCTGTCGGTGGATGCGCGAGAGCGACAGCGTCCGCGCCTCCCCCAGTGTCTCGAAGACCATCTTGCCCGACTGGCCCACCGGCGCCAGCTGCGCCGGATCGCCGAACAGGACCAGCGTGGGAAAGATCTCGCGCAAGTCATCGAACTGGCGTTCGTCCAGCATCGAGGCCTCATCCACGAAGCCCACGTCGAGCGGTTCGTCCCGCCGTTTCCAGCCCTTGATGAAGTCGGACCCCCGCAGACCCGCCGCCGCCAGCGCACCGGGGATGGAGGGCACCTGCTCGTAGAAGGCCTTGGCCCGGTCGAGCGCCGTCTCGGACAGACCTTCGACCTCGGGGCGCTTGCCGTTTCCGGCCAGCCATTCGGCGATCCGCTCATACTGCGGATCGTAGAGCGGCGAATAGAGGATGCGATGGATCGTGGTGGCCGGCACGCCGCGCAGACGCAGCACGCTGGCCGCCTTGTTCGTCGGCGCAAGGATGGCGAGGGTGCGCCGTTCCTTGCGCTTGCGGCCCTCCCAGTCGCCCGAGACCACCTCGAGCCCCGCCTCGGTCAGCGCCTTCGTCAGCGAGGCGAGCAGCATCGTCTTGCCCGATCCGGCCTTGCCCACCACCGCGAGCACCGAACTCTTGCCCTCGACGGGCGCCGAATGGCTGCCGTTGGCGAGATCCACGCCCATCCCGCGCAGCTGTTCGGCCACACGGTCGTAGGCTTCCGCCTGATCGTCGGAAAAGGAAATGGCCAGCATGGGCGCGACCATAGCCGCAGGCGCAGGCCAAGGCCAGCGCCGGCGTTCAGTTGGGCCGCGAGGGCGGCTCGTCCTGTTCGGGACCGGGCGGGGGCGCCCCGATCTCGGCCCGGGCCAGCCGGATCGTCTCATCCAGGCCAGCCGCCAGCGCGGGAAGCGCGTTCCGCTCGGCATACCTGCGGAGGTCGCTCAGCACGTCGAGTATCCAGTCATGTGTCATTGCGGCATCGGCGCCGGAATCGCCCTTCGGAGCAGGTCATTCTACCGCAAGGCGAGCGCGGCTGGCGCGCGCTGTCAACCGGGCTTTTCCTCGAAGGCAATCAAAAGCCGCCGCGGCCCGTGCCGCGGCGGCCCGAAAACTGCCTTCCGGGGCATCAGCCCTTGCGGCCGGCGTCCAGCACGTCGGCGAAGGTGCGCAGGCCGGTGCGCGGGGCCTGCACCAGCACGGCCATGTTTCCGGGCTTGTGCTGGTTGCGGTACATCTTCATGTGCGCGGCCGGGATCTCGTCCCAGGGGAAGACCTCGGACATGCAGGGGTCAAGCCGGCGCTCGATCATCAGCTGGTTGGCGGCCGACGCCTGCTTGAGGTTGGCGAAGTGGCTGCCCTGCAGGCGCTTCTGGTGCATCCACATGTAGCGGACGTCGAAGGTGCAGTTGAAGCCGGTGGTGCCGGCGCAGATCACCACCATGCCGCCCTTCTTCACCACCAGCGACGAGACCGGGAAGGTCGCCTCGCCCGGATGCTCGAACACCATGTCGACGTTCACACCCTTGCCGGTGATGTCCCAGATCGCCTTGCCGAACTTGCGCGCTTCCTTCAGCCACTCGTTGTATTCGGGCGAGTTGACCTTGGGCAGCTGCCCCCAGCACTTGAAGTCCTTGCGGTTGATGACGCCCTTGGCGCCGAGGCCCATGACGAAATCGCGCTTGTCCTCCTCCGAGATCACGCCGATCGCGTTCGCGCCCGCGGTGTTGATGAGCTGGATCGCGTAGGAGCCGAGACCGCCCGAGGCGCCCCAGACCAGCACGTTCTGCCCCGGCTTCAGGTCGTGCGGCTTGTGGCCGAACAGCATCCGGTAGGCGGTGGCGAGCGTCAGCGTGTAGCAGGCGGCCTCTTCCCAGGTCAGGTGCTTGGGGCGGCGCATCAGCTGCTGGGCCTGCACACGGGTGAACTGGGCGAACGAACCGTCGGGCGTCTCGTAGCCCCAGATCCGCTGGCTCGGCGAATACATCGGGTCGCCGCCGTTGCACTCCTCGTCGTCGCCGTCGTCCTGGTTGCAGTGGATCACCACCTCGTCGCCGACCTTCCAGCGCTTGACCTTGTCGCCCACGGCCCAGACGATCCCCGAAGCGTCGGAGCCCGCGATGTGATAGGGCGCCTTGTGGCCGTCGAAGGGCGAGATCGGCACGCCGAGGCCGGCCCAGATGCCGTTGTAGTTCACCCCCGCGGCCATCACGAGGACAAGGACCTCGTGGCTGTCGATGGCGGGCGTCTCGACCACCTCGATCTGCATGGCCTTGTCCGGCTCGCCGTGGCGCTCGCGGCGGATGGCCCAGGCATACATCTGCTTCGGCACATGACCCATCGGAGGCATTTCGCCGATCTCGTAAAGGTCCTTCTTGGGAGCGTCGTAGGCGACGATGTCGCTCTGAACGTCGAGGGCCATGCTTGCCTCCTGTAGGGCCTGAAGGGAGTGCCGCAACGCAGAATCGGCGGCGTCGATGGGATGAGATACGATTGGCTCCGCAAGATTGCAATAGCTAAGCGCGCCATTTTTGTAATATTCTGTCCGCTGCGACGCAGCGTAAATCATCCTGATCCCTGGCTGCGGGTTCTTCGACGGCGGGCCTCTGCGGCGTGTAAAAGGGAGCCTGGTTCACCCGAGGGGGCGAGTGGAGTTTCCGGCGCGTGGCCGTGGAACCTCGCCGCATTGCGGCGAATTGACAGGGACATTATCTTTCGCGTATCCACATCCAACCGCAACTTCCTTGCCCGCCTGAGTGGAGGTTTCTCGCCATGACCCAGAAGGATAGCCCCTGGCTGTTCCGAACCTACGCCGGCCATTCCACGGCAAGGGCCTCGAACGCGCTCTACCGCACCAACCTTGCCAAGGGGCAGACGGGCCTGTCGGTCGCCTTCGACCTGCCGACCCAGACCGGCTACGACAGCGACCACGAGCTTGCGCGCGGCGAGGTGGGCAAGGTCGGCGTTCCGATCTGCCACCTGGGCGACATGCGGACGCTGTTCGACCAGATCCCGCTCGAGCAGATGAACACCTCGATGACGATCAACGCCACGGCGCCGTGGCTGCTCGCGCTTTATATCGCGGTGGCCGAGGAGCAGGGGGCGGATGTCTCGAAGCTGCAGGGCACGGTGCAGAACGACCTGATGAAGGAATATCTCAGCCGCGGCACCTACATCTGCCCGCCCAAGCCCTCGCTGCGCATGATCACCGACGTGGCGGCCTACACGCGGGTCCACCTGCCCAAGTGGAACCCGATGAACGTCTGCTCCTACCACCTGCAGGAGGCCGGCGCCACGCCCGAGCAGGAGCTGGCCTTCGCGCTGGCCACCGGCATCGCGGTGCTCGACGACCTGCGCACGAAGGTTCCGGCCGAGCACTTCCCGGCGATGGTGGGCCGGATCTCGTTCTTCGTGAACGCCGGCATCCGCTTCGTCACCGAGATGTGCAAGATGCGCGCCTTCGTCGATCTCTGGGACGAGATCTGCCGCGACCGCTATGGCATCGAGGAGGAGAAATACCGCCGCTTCCGCTATGGCGTGCAGGTGAACTCGCTGGGCCTGACCGAGCAGCAGCCCGAGAACAACGTCTACCGCATCCTGATCGAGATGCTGGCGGTGACGCTCTCGAAGAAGGCCCGCGCCCGCGCCGTGCAATTGCCCGCCTGGAACGAGGCGCTGGGGCTGCCGCGGCCGTGGGACCAGCAATGGTCGCTTCGGATGCAGCAGATCCTGGCCTACGAATCGGACCTGCTGGAATACGACGACCTCTTCGACGGCAACCCCGCGGTCGAGCGCAAGGTCGAGGCGTTGAAGGCCGGTGCACGGGAAGAGCTGGCCCATATCGAGGCGATGGGCGGCGCGATCGAGGCGATCGACTACATGAAGGCGCGCCTCGTCCAATCGAACGCCGAACGCATTGCCCGCGTCGAGTCGGGCGAAACGGTGGTGGTGGGCGTGAACCGCTGGACCAACGGCGCGCCCTCGCCGCTCACCACGGGCGACGGCGCGATCATGGTGGCCGACCCGGAAGCCGAGCGCGATCAGGTCGAGCGGCTGAAGGCCTGGCGCGCCGCGCGCGACGAGGCCGCCGTGACCGCCGCGCTGGCCGAGCTGCGCCGCGCCGCCACCTCGGGCGAGAATGTGATGCCCGCCTCGATCGCCGCCGCCAGGGCGGGGGCCACCACCGGCGAATGGGCGGCCGAGCTGCGCCGCGCCTTCGGCGAGTTCCGCGGCCCAACGGGCGTCTCGCGCGCGCCCTCGAACCGGACCGACGGGCTCGATCCGATCCGCGAGGCGGTGCAGGCGGTCTCGGCGCGCCTCGGTCGGCCGCTGAAGTTCGTGGTGGGCAAGCCGGGGCTCGACGGCCATTCCAACGGCGCCGAGCAGATCGCGGCCCGCGCGCGGGATTGCGGAATGGACATCACCTATGACGGCATCCGCCTCACGCCCGCCGAGATCGTCGCCAAGGCCGTCGAGGATCAGGCGCATGTGATCGGCCTGTCGATCCTCTCGGGCTCGCACATGCCGCTGGTGACGGAGGTTCTGGCCGAGATGCGCCGCGTCTCGCTCGACGTTCCGCTGATCGTGGGCGGCATCATCCCCGAAGAGGATGCCGAGCAGCTTCGCGCGATGGGCGTGGCCGCCGTCTATACGCCCAAGGATTTCGAGCTGAACCGGATCATGATGGACATCGTGGGCCTCGTGGACCGGACGGCCCTCGCGGCGGAGTAAGCCCTCCGCCGCACCGGACCAACGCGCTTCGCCAGCAGGCCCGAAGGGCCGCCGGCAGGTCATTGGCGCGGCCGTGTGACGATGCCCACCGTCACACGGCGCGAGACCGAAGCGCGTTCGCGGCGTGACGGCCCGCCCGCCGGGCCGTCACGCCGCGGCCCCGATCAGATCGCCGCCAGCAGAGCCTCGCCGCCCGAGCTTTCGCAGACGCCGGGGCTCTCCTCGAGATGGAGCACCGTGACCACGCCGTCGCGGGCGTGCAGCGCGTAGCGTTTCGAACGGCCGATCAGCCCCACCGGCGGCGCGTCGAAGGAAAGGCCGAGCGCCTTGGTGAAGGCGCCCTCCGCATCCGCCAGCATGGTGATGCCGGCCTCGGACGCGCCGGTGGACTCGCCCCAGGCCTTCATCACGAACGGATCATTGACCGAGATGCAGAGGATCTCCTCGACGCCCTTGTCGGCGAACTGCTCCTTCGTGCGGATGAACGAGGGCACATGCGCCGAATGGCAGGTGGGCGTGTAGGCCCCCGGCACGGCAAAGATCACCACGCTGCGGCCCTTGAGCCGTTCGGACAGCTGCACCTGCTCCGGCCCCTCGGGCCCGATCCGCACCAGCGTCGCCTCGGGCAGCCGGTCTCCCACCGAAATCACCATCTCTTGTCCCCATCTCGTTGCGTTCCCGATGCCGCGAGTTATAGGGTCGCGCCGGACGCCCGGCCAGTCGATTTGTCGCAGGGTGAAGGAGTGAGGGTCATGCCGGACATCGTGGTGGTCGGAGCGGGACAGGCGGGCGCGGCGCTGGTGGCCAAGCTGCGCGCGCTGAAGTTCGAGGGGAGCATCACGCTTCTGGGCGAGGAGCCGAGCCCGCCCTACCAGCGCCCGCCGCTGTCCAAGGCCTACCTGCTTGGCACGATGGAGGAAGAGCGGCTCTGGCTGCGCAACCGGGCCTTCTACGCCGAGGCCGGGATCGAACTGCGTCTGGGGGCGCCGGTCACCGCCATCGACCGGACCGCCCGCACCGTCACCGTGGGCGGCGAACGTCTGCCCTACGGCCAGCTGGTCCTGACGACGGGGTCCGTCGCCCGCCGCCTGCCCGAGGCCGCCGGCGGCGGGCTGGACGGCGTGTTCACCGTCCGCACCCTCGCCGATGTCGATGCGATGCGGCCCGAGTTTCAGCCGGGGCGGCGGCTCGTGGTGATCGGGGGCGGCTATGTCGGGCTGGAGGCCGCGGCGGTGGCGGCCAAACTGGGGCTCGACGTGACGGTGGTCGAGATGGCGCCGCGCATCCTGCAGCGCGTGGCCGCCTCCGAGACGGCCGACTGGTTCCGCGCGCTTCACACGTCGCGCGGCGTCCGCATCCGCGAGGGCGTGGCCCTCGACCGCCTGATCGGCGAAAAGCGGGTGACGGGGGCCCGGCTGGCCGACGGAATCGAGCTTCCGGCCGACTTCGTGATCGCGGGCGTGGGCATCCGTCCCGCCACGGAGCTGGCCGAGGCTGCGGGCCTCGCGCTCGACAACGGGATCGCGGTGGATGACATGGGTCGCACTTCGGACCCGGCGATCTGGTCGGCGGGCGACTGCGCCTCGTTTCCCTGGAAAGGCGGCCGGTTGCGGCTCGAATCGGTTCAAAACGCCATCGATCAGGCCGAAGCGGTGGCGGCCAACATGCTGGGGGCCAACCGGCCCTACCGGCCCATGCCCTGGTTCTGGTCGGACCAGTTCGACACCAAGCTCCAGATCGCGGGCCTCGATCTCGGCTACGACCGGGTGGTGACGCGGGGGCCCGAGGGCGACTCGGTCTCCTTCTGGTATTACCGCGGGCCCGAGCTTCTGGCCGTGGATGCGGTGAACGATCCCCGCGCCTACATGGTCGGCAAGCGCCTGATCGAGGCCGGACGGAGCCCGGCACCCGACACGGTGGCCGATCCCTCCACCGCGCTCAAGTCGCTGCTCGCATGAGGATCATCGGCGGACAGAAGCGCGGGCTGAAGCTGGCCGAGGTGGGCGAAGGGGACGCACGGGCCCATCTGCGCCCGACCTCGGACCGGGTGCGCGAGGCGATCTTCAACCTTCTGATCAATGGCGGCTATGGCAATCCGGTGGCCGGCGCCCGGGTTCTCGATCTCTTCGCGGGCACCGGGGCGCTCGGGCTCGAGGCGCTTTCGCGCGGGGCCGGGCACGCGATCCTCGTCGAGAGCGGACCGCCCGCGCTTGCCCTGCTCAAGCGCAACATCGCCCTGATGCAGGCCGAGGACAGGACGGCGATCGAGCGGCGCGATGCAACCCGCCCCGCCCCCGCACCGGCGGCACCCGTCACGCTCTGTTTTCTCGACCCGCCCTATGGCAAGGGAATGGGCGAGAAGGCCCTGGCCGCCCATTCCGGCTGGCTCTCCCCCGGCGCCATCATCGTCTGGGAGGAGAACCACCCCCCTGCCCCGCCTGCGGGCTTCACGCAACTCGACCAGCGGCGCTACGGCGATACGCTGGTCACCCTTCTGGAGGCGCCATGACCGCGGCGGTGATCTTCGACTGTGACGGCGTTCTTGTGGACAGCGAGCCCACAGCCTTCGCCCTTCTGGGCGAGGATCTCGCCCGCCACGGCCTCACGCTGGGCCATGAGGAGCTCGAGGTGCATTTCCTCGGCGGTACGATCCCCGGCGCGGCGGCCAAGGCCCGTCAGCTCGGCGCCGATCTGCCGGCCGGCTGGGTCGAGGACTTCTACGAGAGGCTCTACGCCCGCCTCGGCGAGGGCACGCCGCTCATCCCGCATGTCGAGGAGGTGGTGGCGGCGCTGGACCGGGCGGGTATCCCCTATGCGGTGGGCTCCAACGGATCGGACCGCAAGATGCAGGTCACGCTGGGGCAGCATCCCTCGCTGATGGCGCGGCTGCACGGGCGGCTCTTCTCGGGCCAGTCGCTGGGGGCACCGAAGCCCGCACCGGATCTCTATCTCCATGCCGCCCGCGCGCTGGGGGTCGAGCCGTCGCGCTGCACGGTCGTGGAGGACAGCCCCACCGGCGCCCGCGCCGCACGGGCGGCGGGCATGACCTGCTTCGGCTACGCGCCGAACGGCAACGCGGCGGCGTTGGCGGCCGAAGGCGCGCGACCCTTCACCGACATGCGCGAGTTGCCGTCGCTCATGGGGCTCTGACCGAGCTTCACAAGCGGAGCGGTTCGCGCCCCGGACGCAGGCAACCGATCTGGCCGGGTTCGCTCAGGTCGCAAGGAGCGGCCAACGGCTGCCCATCGTCGGGCCCCAACAGCCGCAGCCAGTCCGGCGATGCGCGCGCGCCATCCCGAACGGCTTCACCGCGCCCGGAGCCGCATGGGGCCACAAAGGAGGGACATGGTCGGAGTGGAGGGATTCGAACCCCCGACATCCTGCTCCCAAAGCAGGCGCGCTACCAGGCTGCGCTACACTCCGTCCTCCCCTCTCTAGGACCTTGTCCCGCCGATGGGAAGAGCCCGAAGCCGCCTTGCGGCGCACATTGTCCCGGGACATGGCCGCCAATCAGGCCGAAGCGCACCGGCGCCCCCGGAGCGCCGATGCAGGCCCTCGTCATCTGCAGGGTCCGGGCGATCTGGGACCGGCAAGCCATCGGGAAAGGCGGCACGAAATCGGAGGCCCCTGACGATCCGGCCGCCGTGCACTATGCTTTGCCAGATTGTATGGCCTGCGAGGCGCAAGACGCTCTGGCGCGGCACGGCGGAAGGGACGGCGATGGGATTCGACAACTGGGACGAGGTGCGCACGGCCTATCAGGTCGCGCGGCTCGGCACCGTCTCGGGCGCGGCGGACGTGCTGGGGGTGCATCATGCGACGGTCATCCGCCACATCGACGCGCTGGAGAAACGGCTCGGCGCGCGGCTCTTCCAGCGGCACGCGCGCGGCTACACCGCCACCGAAGCGGGCCGGGATCTGCTTCTTGTCGCGCAGACCACCGAAGAGCAGTTCGCGCAACTCGCAAGCCGCATCAAGGGCAACGGCGAGACGGTGGCGGGCGAGCTGGTCGTCACCTCGCTGCCGGGCTTCTCGCGGCTGGTCACGCCCGTCCTCACCTCGTTCCAGGAGCGGCATCCCGCGGTGATCGTGCGCTACCTGACCGACATGCGGCTCTTCCGGCTGGAATATGGCGAGGCCCATGTGGCAATCCGGGCCGGCTCCACGCCCGAGGAACCGGACAATGTGGTGCAGCCTCTCGCCCGGATGCGGCACGCGCTCTATGCCGCGCCCGCCTATGCGGCGGCGCACGGCCTGCCCTCGGGCCCCGAGGAGTTCCCGCGTCACCGCTTCGTGGGCGCGGATGTTCCGCGCGCGCCGCATCATAGGTGGCTGCGCGACGAGGTGGCGCCCGACCGGATCACCTTCCGCGGCACCGAGGCGGCCGCGCTGGAGGATGCGGTGCGCGAGGGGGCGGGCCTCGGCTTCCTGCCGGTGATGCAGGCGGCGGGGACGGACCTGATCGAGATCCTGCCGCCGCGCCCCGAGTGGGAGGCCCCGATCTGGATCGTGACCCATGTCGATCTCCACCGGACGATGAAGGTGCAGAACTTCCTCGCCCACCTGAAAGAGGCCGCGCGGTCCTGGACGGACATCTGACGGCCTCAGGCCGTCAGCCGCCCCATCAGGTCGGCGTGAAGCCCGGGCGCCGCGGCGATCACTCCGGCGGTCTGCGGATGTTCGGAGTTGAAGACCAGCGGCTGGCCAAGGCGATCCGTCACCGTCGCGCCCGCGCGCGCGGCGATCAGGCTGCCGGCGGCAATGTCCCACTCCCACGATTCGCGCAGCGTCAGCATCCCGTCGTGCCGCCCCTCGGCCACGAGGCAGAGGCGGAAGGCCAGCGAGGCCCTGAAGCTGCGCTTCACGTCCGGCACCCCGCCCGGCCAGTAGCTGTCGCCCAGCATCGGCCGCGTGGCGAGAAGCGTGGCGCCACGGGCTTCTGTCCGGCTGCTGGCGCGGATCGGCTGGCCGTCGCGCATCGCCGGCGTGGTGGTGCTGGCCGTGTAAAGGCGATCGAGGGCGGGAAGATAGACCGCCGCCGCAACGATCCGCCCGCCTTCCGCCACGGCGAGCGAATGGGCGAACGTGTCCTCGCCCGCCATGAAGGCGCGCGTGCCGTCGATCGGATCGATGATGAAGACCCGCTGCGCGCGCCTGCGGGCGCCGCTGTCGGCGCTCTCCTCCGAGAGCCAGCCATAGTCCGGCCGGGCGGCGCGCAGGCGGCTCTCCAGCAGGTCGTTCACCGCGAGGTCGGCCTCGGTGACCGGCCCCGCCCCTTCAGCCTTCTCCCACGCGCGGGGCGCGTTCTTCCAGTAGCGCAGCGCCACCTCGCCCGCAGCCCGGGCGGCCTCGGTCAGCAGCGCGAGGTCATGCGCCGGCAATCGTGAGACCCTCCACGAGCAGGCTCGGCACGCGGTTCGACAGATGCGGCCGCGCGTCGTTCGCCGGCACGATCGTCCGCAGCATCTCGCGCAGGTTGCCCGCGATCGTGCATTCGTTCACCGGCCAGGCAATCTCGCCGCCCTCGACCCAGAAGCCGGCCGCGCCGCGGGAATAGTCGCCGGTGTTGCCGTTGATCGACGAGCCCATCAGCGACGTCACCAGCAGCCCCGTCCCCATCTGCGCCAGAAGATCGGCCCGTGAGGCGGTGCCCTGCGTCAGTTCGGTGTTGGACACCGACGGAGAGGGCGGCTGCGAGGTCGAGCGGGCGGCGTTGGCGGTGCTTTCCATCTTCAGCTTCCGCGCCGTCGAGAGATCGAGCGTCCAGCCGGTGAGGACCCCGTTCTCGATGATGGCGCGGCGGCGGGTGGGCAGCCCCTCGCCATCGAACGGCCGGGAGGATCCGGTGCGGGGCCGCAGCGGATCCTCGATGAAGGAAAGGTGCGAGGGCAGGATCTGCGCCCCCAGCGCATCGCGCAGCCACGAACCGCCCCGCGCGATGGTGGCCCCGTTCACCGCCGACAAAAGGTGGCTCATCAGCGACGCCGCCACCCGTTCGTCATAGAGCACCGGGAAGTGGCCGGTCGGCGGCTTGCGCGAGGCGACGCGCGCCAGCGCCCGCTCGGCGGCAAGGCGGCCCACCTCGGCCGCGCCGGGCAGGTCGTCGCCGAAGATGCGGGTCTCGGCGGCCCAGTCCCGCTCCATCTGCGTGCCCGAGCCGGTGAAGGCCACGGCCGAGATCGAGCGCGAGCTGCGCGCATAACCGCCCGCAAAGCCGTTCGTCGCGGCGAGGTGCATCTCGCGCCGCGACCAGGCGCCGCTCGCCTCGACCTGGAAGATCCCGTCCGCCTCCAGCGCCGCCGCCTCGGCGGCGCGGGCATCCTCTTCCAGCGCCGCAGGCGAGGGCTCTGCCGAGTCATCGACCAGTTCGAGCGCGGCGAGATCCCAGCCGCGCGCGATCTGCGCCGCGTCGGCGAGGCCTGCAAAGGGATCGTCCGGCGCCTCGCGCGCCATCGCCACCGCGCGCTCGGCCATGGCCGAGAGCGTGCCGGCGGATACATCCGAAGCCGAGACGCAGGCCTGCCGCCCGCCCAGCAGCACCCGCAGCCCCACCTCGAGGCTTTCGGCCCGTTCGGCCTGTTCGAGCGCCCGCTCGCGGATGTCGATCGAGAGCGAGGTGCCGCGCACCGCGATCGCATCGGCGGCCTCGGCCCCGGCGCGGCGGGCGGCCTCAAGCAGCCGGGCGGTCAGGCTGTCGAGCGGTTCGGTCATGGGCACCTCCTCTGGTTCAGTCCCGAGGTAATCGGGAGGGGCTGCCGTGACAAGCGCCCCGCCCGAAATGAAAAGCGGCCCCCGAGGGGGCCGCCGGTGTCCCGAGGCTCTGGCGACCTACTGCAGGCGCTGGCCGTTGGCGTAGAACCCCTTGTCCCGGAACTCGAGCGTCGAGGTCAGCGTGTCCCGGCCCTCGCCGGGGCGCGCGAACATGCCGAGCATCATCCGCGCGGCCATCGCCTGCTCCTGCGGCACGAAGCCCATGCCCACCAGCCGGTCGATGAGCGCGTTGCCCCCCACCAGCTTCAGATCGAGCTGCCCCGTCGGCGCGGGCACGCCGCCGTAGGTGGTCGTATCGCTGTTGTCGAAGGTGAAGGCGCCCTTCCCCGTCAGTTCGGCGCCGGCGATGGTCAGCTTCAGATCGTCCACATCCAGCGCCTCGAGCTGGCCCGGCGCACGGTCGCCCAGCGCCTCCATCGCCTTGGGGTCGATAAGATCCACATCCAGCCGGGCCTTGCCTCGGGCATCGAGCACCAGTGTCGCCGGATCGCGCGGCAACTGCTTCTGCGGGTCGAACATGGTCCAGATCTCGTCCGACACCTTGAGGTTCACGAGCCGCGTCAGCAGACGGAAGTCCTGCGCGGCCTCGGACTTCACCAGAGGCGTGACCAGCTGGAAGGCGGCTTCGGCGTAGCTCATGTTGAATTGCGGGAACGGGATCTGGCTGCCGCTGACCGTCAGGTTCACGTTCCGCGTGCCGCCACCATAGGCGAGACTGTCCCCGCTCATCGACACGTCGAGGTTTCCGCCCGCGGCGCTGGCCGAGCCCTTGCCCGTGTCGGTCGCATCGGCAAAATCGAACTCGAGCGTGGCCGGCCCATAGGTGAAACTGCCGTTCGACGCCGCGCCGCCCTGAAGCGCCGCCGCAAGATCGGTCATGCCCAGCGGGCCCACCATCGTTCCGCTCGAGTTGCCCTTGAGATCGGTCGCGCTTGCGCGGATGTTGACCCTGCCGCCCTGATCGGGGTCGGTCATCGCAAAGACCATCTCGGCCACCGAGGCGGTGAAATCGTTGGTGATGGTGCGCGTTCCGGTGCCCTCGGTGCGGTAGGTGCCGGCCACGTCGCTCAGGGTGACCTCGGCCCGCAGGTTCCGGCTGCGCGCCGGCACGCCATCCACCTCGGTCAGCGCGATCGTCGTCGAGGGCGCGTCGAAGGCCAGCGCCGAGACGCGCTCGTCGCCGCTGGCCACCATGACCATGCCCGGCTGCCGCATGGCAAGGCCCAGCCGCGTCGGCTCGGGTGCGGGGTTTTCGGCGTCGGGTTCGTTCGGGATCGTCATCGCGACGGGGAACTCCGGCGACATGGTGATCTCCACGCTGCCGTCGCCGCGCTGGGTCATGTTGACCTCGGGGATCGTGCTTTCCATCACGGTGCCGTCCTGCGCGAGATGGAGGCGGACATCCTGCAACCGAAGCGTGTTGCCCGTGCGGCTCTGGTTCGCGGCGGTGAGGGTCTGGCCATAGGTGGCGCCAAGCTCCTGCCAGCCCCGCCACACCTGCTCGGGCGTCACATCGGCCGAAGCCGAGCCCGCCGCGACCAGTGTCGCAAGTGCGGTTGTGCCAGCCAGTGTCCAGAAATACTTCATATGCCTTCCCCAACGCGAACAATGGCCCACATTCTTCCGCGGGTAATGAAGGGTCAAGCCTTTCCGTCGAATGCAATCATCGGCTAACACGTTTGTCAGAAGGCCAGGGAAGGAGCGGTTCGATGGCGACTGTGCAGGGCAAGGTTGTGGCGATCACGGGGGCCAGTCGCGGGATCGGCGCGGCTGCGGTGCGCGTCTTTTCCGAGGCGGGGGCGCGGGTCGCGCTGCTGGCCCGAAGCGCGGACGAGATCGAGGCGCTTGCGGCCGAAGTCGGTCACGGCGCCTTCGCCATCCGCTGCGACGTGGCCGACTGGGAGGGCACGCGCGCGGCGATCGATCAGGTGGTCTCAACCGCCGGCCGCATCGACGTGCTGATCAACAACGCGGGCGTGATCGAGCCGATCGCGCGCATGGCCGATGCCGACCCCGCGGCCTGGGCCAGCGCCATCGACATCAACCTCAAGGGCGTGTTCCACGGGATGCGCGCTGCCGTCCCGCACATGCGCGGCAAGGGCGGCACGATCATCACCGTCTCCTCGGGCGCCGCGCAGAACGCGCTCGAAGGCTGGAGCGCCTATTGCAGCTCGAAGGCGGGGGCGGCGATGCTGACGCGCTGCGCGCATCTGGAAGAGGCGGTCAACCGCATCCGCATCATGGGCCTCTCGCCCGGGACGGTCGCAACCGAGATGCAGGACAAGATCCGCGAGAGCGGCGTCAATCCAGTGAGCCGTCTCGAACCCTCGGCCCACATCCCCGCCGACTGGCCGGCGCGGGCGCTGCTGTGGATGTGCGGGCCCGGTGCCGACCGTTGGCTCGGGCAGGAGATCTCGCTGCGCGACGAGAGCATCCGGCGGGCCGTGGGTCTCGGCGCATGATCCGCGTGGCCGATGCCGGCGGGCTGCGGACGCTGACGCTCGACCGGACCGACAAGGCCAACTCGCTGACGCGCGCCATGCTGCTCGAGATCGAGGCCGCCGTGGGCTCGGCCGCGGAGGACGGGGTCCGTGCGCTGGTGCTGACGGGGGCGGGCAAGGTCTTCTCGGCCGGGGCCGACCTCGACGAGGCGCGCGCAGGTCTCGCCACCGACCCGGTGTGGGAGCGGCTGTCGGCCTCGGTCGCGGCGCTTCCCTGCCTCACGATCGCCGCGCTGAACGGCACGCTCGCCGGCGGGGCCATGGGAATGGCGCTGGCCTGCGATCTGCGGATCGCGGTGCCGGGGGCGAAGTTCTTCTATCCGGTGATGAAGCTCGGTTTCCGCCCCCAGCCCTCGGATGTGCGCCGGCTGAGGACGCTCGTCGGCCCGTCGCGGGCCAAGATGATCCTCATGGCGGGCGTCAAGGCCAGTGCCGAAGAGGCGCTGGCCTGGGGTCTGATCGACCGGCTGGTGCCGTCCGAAGACCTGCTGGCGGAGGCCGAGGCCCTGGCCGCCGACGCACTGGCGGCCAGGCCCGGTCACGTGGAGGCGATCAAGGGGATGGTGGAGCTGCCCTGAGGCCGAGGGCGCCCCGCCCCCACCGGAACATCGCACCTCCTTTCCGGTTGCGACCGCCAACCCTGCCCAACAGGAGGCCGCGATGACCGATCATCCCAAACCACCGTTCCCCGACCAGGAGCAGCCGATGCCTGGCCGCACCGCCCGGCTCGACCCGCAGCCCGATCACGGCGAGAAGAGCTACCGTGGCTCGGGCCGGCTTCAGGATCTCAAGGCCGTCATCACCGGCGCCGACAGCGGGATCGGCCGTGCGGTGGCGCTGGCCTATGCGCGCGAGGGGGCGGACGTGCTGATCTCCTACCTCTCGGAGGACGAGGATGCCGCCGAGACCGAACGGCTCGTGACCGAGGCCGGGCGCACGGCGATCCTGATGCGCGGCGACATCCAGGAAGCGTCGCACTGCCGCGCCATCATCGACCGCGCCGTGCAGGAGTTCGGCCGCATCGACATCCTCGTGAACAACGCCGCCCATCAGGCCAGCTTTTCCGACGTGGGCGACATTTCGGACGAGGAGTGGGAGCTGACCTTCCGCGTGAACATCCACGCGATGTTCTATCTCTCGAAGGCCGCGGTCCCGCACATGCGGCCGGGCAGCGCGATCATCAATACCGCCTCGGTCAATGCGGATTCGCCCAGCCCGCACCTGCTGGCCTATGCCACGACCAAGGGCGCGATCCAGAACTTCAGCGGCGGGCTGGCGCAGATGCTGGCCGAAAAGGAGATCCGGGTGAATTGCGTGGCCCCCGGCCCGGTCTGGACGCCGCTGATCCCCTCGACGATGGAGCCCGACAAGGTCAGGAACTTCGGCAAGCAGGTGCCCATGCAGCGCCCGGGTCAGCCGGCCGAACTGGCCACGGCGTATGTGATGCTGGCCGATCCGCTGTCGAGCTACACCTCGGGGGCGACCATCGCCGTCACAGGCGGCAAGCCGATCATCTGACGGAACGGGCGCCGGGCATCCGGCGCCCCCCTGCCGTACGGCCCCCATCATCCGCGCCAGGACAGGCTGCCGATGCTTCGACACTTCGGCATCGCCGGTCGCAACCCGATCAATTTTCAAGAAACTTGACTATTTTGATAAACATAAGTTAGACGACGGGCAGCCGCAACCTGCCGAGTCGATCCGAGACCCACGGCAGGAGGCAAGCCAGAGACCCATGTGCCGCCGCCGGGCGGTCGAAGACCGGAAGAATTCATGGCATTGCTCTTGCGCCCGTTCCTGCTGATCCTTCTGACCGCCGTTGCGGCCCAGGCGCAGGAAGAGCCCCCGGCCATTCCCGACCTGTCGCCGCAACTGCAGGCTCCGGCAGAGGAGCCCGCTGCGCCCGCTCCGGTCGTGCCGTCGCAAGATCCGGCCGAGACAGGCCCCGTGCTTCCGCCCCCGTCGGACACCGCACCGGAGCCGCCGGCACCCGCGGCGGCCGATCCGGCGGGTTCCCCCGAGGCCCCGGCCAGCGCAGCGGCCGATCCGACGGGCTCCCCCGAGGCCCAGGCCGGCGCGGCGCCCGAAGCCGACCCGGCACAGGGGCCCACGGCGGACGAGCCGGCCCTCGGCCTGCCCCCGGTGCCGATCCCGCACGACCTGACCCCCTGGGGCATGTTCGAGGCCGCGCACTGGGTCGTGCAGGCCGTGATGATCGTGCTCGCCGCGGCCAGTTTCGTCACCTGGACCGTGCTGCTCTTCAAGCTGGTCGAGATCGCGATCGCCCGCCGCCGGCTCGCCTCGACCGCCGGAACCGTCCGCAGTTCGGCCACGCTGGACGAGGCGGTTCAGCGGCTTTCCGGGCGCCGCGACCCGGCCGCCTTCATGGCGCGGGCCGCCTTCGAAGAGCTGCAGCGTTCGGATGCGGCGCTCGATCTTGCCGGCACCGCGGGCCTCAAGGAGCGCGTGCGCTCGATCCTCGAGCGGGTCGAGGCGCAGGCGGGCGAGCGGTTGCGGCGGGGTATCGGCCTGCTGGCCACCATCGGCTCGGTCGGCCCGTTCGTCGGGCTGTTCGGCACCGTCTGGGGCATCATGAACGCCTTCATCGGCATCTCGCAGAGCCAGACCACGAACCTCGCCGTCGTGGCGCCGGGCATCGCCGAGGCGCTGCTGGCCACCGGCCTCGGGCTCGTCGCGGCCATTCCGGCGGTGGTGATCTACAACCACTTCGTCCGCTCGATCGCCTCCTGGCGGCTGAGCCTTGCCGACGCCGGCGCCGCGGTCGAGCGGATGCTGAGCCGCGACCTCGACTTCCGCACCGCAGGGAGGCTCTGACTCATGGCGGGCTTCCGCGGCGGCGGCGACGACGACCTGAACCACGAGATCAACGTCACGCCCTTCATCGACGTGATCCTCGTGCTGCTCATCATCTTCATGGTGGCGGCGCCGCTTTCGACGGTGGATGTGCCGGTGGACTTGCCCGGCTCGACCGCAAGCCAGAGCCAGCGGCCGGACGAGCCGATCTTCCTGACCCTTCAGAAGGATCTGAACCTCTCGCTGAAGAACGAGCCCATCGCGAGGGACAGTGTCCAGCCGCAGCTGGACGCGGCGACGGGAGGGGACCGCGAGACCCGCATCTTCCTGCGCGCCGACGAGGCCGTCGCCTACGGCGACCTGATGGAGGTGATGAACCTTCTGAGGGGGGCCGGCTATCTCAAGGTGGCGCTGGTCGGGCTGGAGGCCCTGCCCGGCGGAGGCACCCCATGAGCCATTACGCGGACTGGCGGCAGAGCCTCGGACCCGGCCGGCTGCGGCGTGAGGCGGCGGGCTGGTCGCTGGCCGCGCTGACTGTGGCGGCCACCGCAACGGCCGCGGCAACGGCTGTCTTCCGCGCCGATGAGCCCGGCCGGCGCGACGCGCTGCAGGAGGCGGTCTATCTCGACCTGGAGCCGGTGCCGCCCGCGCCTGCGGCACTCGCCGCCCCCGAACCGGCCCCCGAAGTGCCGCAGATCGACGCGCCCCAGGCCGCCGAGCCCGAAGAGATCGCCGAGCCGGAGCCGGATCTCCGCCCGCCGCCGCCCGACCTGCGCCCGCCGACCGAGACGGTGGACCTGCCCGACATCCCGGTGCCCGCGCCCGAGACCTTCTCCTACGAGCCCCCGCCCCCTCCCCCCGAGGAGGAGCAGGTGGCCGAGATCCCGCCGGACATCCGTCCCCTCCCGCGGCCCGAGCGGGAGCCGCCGGCCGAGAGGAAGCCCGACCCGCCGACGCGCGAGGTGAAGAAGGCGGCTGCCCCGCGGTCGCAGCAGGCGGCTGCGCCACCGGCGCCGACACCGGGCCGGGCTGCGGCCACGGCCTCGCGCGGGCAGATCGAGAACCTGACGGCGAAATGGGGCGCAGAGATCCGCCAGCGCATCCAGCGCCGGACGCGCGGCGCGCGCGGGATGACCGGAGAGGTGACCGTGCGCCTGACCGTGGCGCAGGGGGGCGCGCTGGGTGGTGTTGCGATCCTGCGCTCGTCGGGCGACGCGCGTCTCGATCAGCTCGCGCTGCGGGCGGTGCAGTCGGCCGGGCGTTTCCCGGCCGCTCCCGCGGCGCTGACCGATCCGAGCTACACCTTCACCCTGCCGATCACCTTTGCCCGCTGAGGCGGGCCGCCCCGGACGATCTGGGCCCGTCGAGCCGAGGCCGCGCCGGGCGCGGCCTTATCCGGCCACGGGCCAGGTCGGGTAGAAGAGACCTGCGGGGGAAAGGGTGAAGATCTCGCAGCCGTCCGCGGTCACGCCCACCGAATGTTCGAACTGCGCCGAGAGCGACTTGTCCCGCGTCACGGCGGTCCAGTCGTCGGCCAGCACCTTCGTCTCGGGGCGGCCAAGGTTCACCATCGGCTCGATGGTGAAGATCATGCCCTCCTCGAGCACCGGGCCGGTGCCGGGGCGCCCGTAGTGCAGCACGTTCGGCGGCGCATGGAAGACGCGCCCGAGCCCGTGGCCGCAGAAGTCGCGCACCACCGACATGCGGTTGTTCTCGACATGGGTCTGGATCGCGGCCCCGATGTCGCCGAAGGTGGCGCCGGGCTTCACGACCTCGATCCCCTTCATCAGCGCGTCATGCGTAACCTCGAGCAGCCGCTCGGCCTTGCGCCCCAGCGTGCCGGCCACATACATCCGGCTCGTGTCGCCGAACCAGCCATCCACGATCACCGTCACGTCGATGTTGAGGATGTCGCCGTCCTTGAGCTGCTTCTGGCCGGGGATGCCGTGGCAGACCACATGGTTGACCGAGATGCACGAGGCATGCTGGTAGCCCTTGTAGCCGATCGTGGCCGAGGTGATCCCGCGCCGCTCGATCTCTTCGGTGATGAAGCGGTCGATTTCGGCGGTGGTCACGCCGGGCTGCACCAGCGGCCCCACGAGATCGAGGATCTCGGCCGCGGCCCGCCCGGCCTTGCGCATGCCGGCGAAATCCTCGGGCTCGTAGATCCGTATGCCGTTCTTGGTGATGCGCCCGCGCGACTCGTCCACTGGGCCTGATCCTTCTGGTCTCGGTGTCGTCTCAAGATAGTCAAGCTTCGGCTCCTTTGCCATACCTGTGCCCTCTGCGAAAGGTTTGAAACGCCCTGCGCCGGGCCCTATAGCTTGACCCAGCCGAAGGAGGAGCCGATGCCCGCCAACCCCACCGCCGCCATGCTCGTGATCGGGGACGAGATCCTCTCGGGCCGCACCCGCGACGGCAACAGCCACTATCTGGCCGGCGAACTGACCCGCCACGGCATCTGCCTGCGCGAGATCCGCTGCGTGGCCGACGACCGCGCGGCCATCATCGAGGCGGTCAATGCGCTGCGCGCCCGCTGGGATCACGTCTTCACCTCGGGCGGCATCGGGCCCACGCACGACGACATCACCGCAGAGGCCGTGGCCGAGGCCTTCGGCGTGGCGATCGGCATCCGGCAGGACGCCCACGACCTGCTCGCCGCGCACTATGCCCGCACGGGCCTCGAGTTCAACGAGGCCCGGCAGCGCATGGCCCGCATTCCCGACGGCGCCACCCTGATCGAGAATCCCGTCTCGACCGCGCCGGGCTTCACGCTTGGCAACGTGCATGTGATGGCGGGCGTGCCGAACATCTTTCAGGCGATGGTGGCCTCGGTCATGCCCAACCTCCTCGGGGGGGCGCCGCTTCTCAGCCAGTCCCTGCGCGTGGATCGGGGCGAGGGCGAGATCGCGGGCCCCTTCGGTTCCCTGGCGGCCGAATACCCGGACCTGCAGATGGGCAGCTATCCCTTCATCCAGAACGGTGCCTATGGCTCGAACCTCGTGATCCGCGGCACCGATCCGGGGCGGATCTCCGAGGCGATGACCCGGCTTGCCGCCCTCTTTCCGCAGGCCCGATGACACCGCAGGACATCTACGCCACGCTCGAGGCCACCTGGCCCGCTGCACGCCTGTCGCGCACCGGCCCCTGGGCGATCCGCGAGGGCAAGGGCGGTGGCAAGCGGGTCTCGGCCGCCACCGCCGAAGGCCCTTGGCATCCCGATGACCTGCCGGAGGCCGAAAAGGCGATGGAGGAGCTTGGCCAGACGCCGCTCTTCCTGCTGCGCGCGGGCGAGGAGGCGCTCGATGCGGCCCTTGCGGGCCGAGGCTACCGGATCGTCGATCCCGTCACGGCCTACGCCTGCCCTGCGGCGCGGCTTGCGGCGGACCCGCCGCCCCCCATGGCCGCCTTCCCGCACTGGCCGCCGCTGGGCATCGTGCGCGACCTGTGGGCCGAAGGCGGGATCGGCCCGGCGCGAGTCGCGGTGATGGAGCGCGCCGCCGGCCCCAGATGCGCCATCCTCGGCCGGCAGAACGACCGAGCATCGGGCGCGGCCTTCGTCGCCCTGCACGGGCGGTTCGCCATGCTCCATGCGCTCGAGGTCGCGCCAGCCCTTCGGCGGCTCGGCTCGGCCGGGGCCATTCTCCGCCGCGGCGCCTGCTGGGCGCAGGAGCAGGGCGCCGAGTGGTTCTCGGTCGTCGTCACCAGCGCCAACGCACCGGCCCGCGCCCTCTACGGATCGCTGGGCATGGAGGAGGTGGGCCAATACCACTACCGGATGAAATGAGCGCCCGGATCATGCGATCGGCGCGCGGCCGGGCGCTGGCCCTTGTCGCGGCGCTGCTGATCGGTCCTGGAGGTGCGGCCGCGCTGGAACCCGGACCGCCCTGGGTGCTCGCCGAACGGGTGGAGGACGGCGCGTCCAGCTACCGCCTGCCCACCGGCCCCTGGACCGAGGCCGGATTGCCGGTCCGCGTGATCGAGGGCCAGATCCGGCGCAGCGTCTGGCGCAGCGACGCGGGCGAGGCTTTGACGCTCGACCTGCTCGCTCCGCTGCGCTCCGCCCTCGATGCCGAGGGCTTTCGCCCCGTCTTTCAGTGCGAGACGCGTGGCTGCGGCGGCTTCGACTTTCGCTATGCGACCGACGTGCTGCCGGAGCCCGAGATGCATGTCGATCTGGGGGATTTCCGGTTCTACGCCGCCCTGCGCGAGGGGGCCGCGGAACCCGAGGCGGTCAGCCTCTTCATCAGCCGGTCCGGCGGCACGGCCTTTGCCCAGATCATCGAGGCGGGCCCGCGGGCTGCGCCCCCGCCGCTCGCCCCACCCGCAGCGGAACCGGCCCCCGAAGACGCGCCAGAGGCCGATCTCGTCGCGCGGCTCGGGCAGTCGGGGTCTGCGGTGCTGGAGGATCTGGCCTTTGCCAGCGGCTCGGCCGATCTCGAGGACCGCACCTATCCGGCGCTGGCCGAACTGGCCGAGTGGCTGAAGCAGGATCCGGCGCGGCGCGTGGTGATCGTGGGCCACACCGACGCCTCGGGCGGGCTGGAGGGGAACGTGAGCCTCAGCCGGGCCCGCGCCGCCTCGGTCCGCCAGCGGCTCGTGTCGCGGCATGGGGTGACTGACGCGCAGGTCAGCGCCGAGGGTGTCGGCTACCTCGCGCCGCGCGCCAGCAACCGCACCGAAGAGGGCCGCAGCCGCAACCGCCGCGTCGAGGTCATGCTGCTGGCGGGGTGAGGGGCTCCCTCACCAGCAGTCCGGCCCCTTGTCGAGGTAGCGTTTCGCCAGGAAGTCGATGAAGGCCCGGACCTTGGGCTGGGTGAAGCGGCCCGGCGGATAGACGGCATAGATCCCGAGGGTCTCGACCGGAAGTCCGGGGATGGCCTCCTCGACCAGCCCGTCCCGCATGGCATCCGCAAAGAGGAACGAGGGCAGATAGGCGATGCCCAGACCCGAGATCGCCGCGTTGAGCAGCGACTGCCCGTCATTCACCGTCAGCCAGCCGGCCGTCCGCACCTGCCGCTTCTCGCCGGTGGGCGAGGTGATCTTCCAGACGTTTCCGTTCGCCTGATTGGAGTAATGCAGGAGCTTGTGCTCGTTCAGATCGTCGATCTTCTGCGGCCGGCCGTGGCGCTCGAAATAGCGCGGCGAGGCGATCATGCGCCGCGTCGTCTCGGTCAGCTTGCGCGCGCGCAGGCTGGAATCCTCCAGCTCGCCGATGCGGATCGCCATGTCGAACCCTTCCGAGATCAGCTCCACATAGCGGTTGTTCAGGACCATGTTGACGGTGATCCCGGGATATTCCTGCAGGAACTCTCCAAGGATCGGCGACAGCAGGCTGACGCCGAAATCGGTCGCCACCGAGATGCGCAACAGGCCCGAAGGCGCGGTCTGCATCGAGGTCACCAGCGCATCGGCTTCGCCCGCGTCGTTCAGCACCCGCCGGGCCCGGTCGTAGTAGGCCAGGCCAATCTCGGTCGGCGAGACGCGCCGCGTCGTCCGGTTCAGCAGCCGCGCGCCAAGCCGCGCCTCGAGCGCCGAGACATGCTTGGAGACCGCCGACTTCGAGATGCCCATCTTCTTGGCCGCGTCGGTGAAACCGCCCTGATCCACGACCGTGGCGAAGGCTTCCATTTCCGTCAGTCGATCCATGGCCGTCCCCTTGCGCACAGTCCCGGGCTGATGCCTCTGATTGAGGGGCAATTCAGGCAGCAATGCGGAAAGGGGCAGGCAAGTCCGGGACAGGCCAAAGCCGCATGTGATTCGCGGCATTCCTGTTCAAGGCGCGCGACGACCTGTCGCGGACCTGCCCAAGGCGTGACGACAGAATGTCACCTCCCCAAGCCAGATTACGCAACAAAATTGCGTCAGACTGTCGCGCTGCGTTGCAGCGACGGCATGGGAGGCATGCAGCATTAGGGAGAAGTCAAGAAATCTGTGAGGTTTATATCGGAGGCCAAAGGAGAACGACCATGAAACATGATCATCGCACGCTGACTGCCGCTCAGGCCGCCGAAACTGTTCCCGCCTACTTCACCCCCGAGCGCAACACCCGCCAGCTGCGGAACCTCAGCGCCCTCGAACAGATGTACGGTTACTACAACCGCGACTGACCCGATCCGCCGGGACGGCGGGCGTCCGGCCCGTCGTCTGAGGATCCCGCACCGGGATGAGCCCGGCCCAGCCCTCCTCGATATCCAGTCACTCCTCGATGCGCGGCCTGCGCCGGTTCGCGCTTTCCATCGCATCCACGAACGCCGAAATCAGGCGCTTGCCATTCTCGCGCCCCAGCGGCGCCTTGCCCGTGCCCGAGGCTGTCAGCGTCACCAGACGCCCGTTCAGCGTCAGCACCGCGCGCCAGCTTTCGGGCGCCGCGCGCCCGCCGGAATCGCGAAGGTGGATCAGGAAGGCGTTCCCCCTCCCCAATGCCTCGAGCAGCTGGACATGGCGCGGATTGCCCGATGCGCTCAGCGCCCGCCGGCCGGCCTCCGACTGGAAGTAGGCGGCAAGCTCCTGCCCTCGGCCCGCCACGTCGACCCCCGATCCGGGACCGCCCACGGTTGCGGTCAGCACGGCGGGCGGCCGGTCGGTCACGCCTTCGCAGCGGCCGATCAGCACGAGACCGAGCCCTGTTCCCGCCTCACGGTCGATGCAATAGCCGGAGGGGGCCGCCACCCGCACCCCTTCCGCAAACGCGGGCAGCGCGGGAAGAACGGCCAGGGCAACTGCGAACAGAAGGCGCCTCATGTCTTGCGGGCAGCCCCGGCGACGCGCCTGATGCAAGGATTTTTCACGGCCTTCCTCGTCTCTTCCGGCAACAGGAGATACCGGCCGCCCCGCGGCAGGGCAAGCGGATCCCTCGCACCCCGCGGCGCGCACGGGTCCCGGCATCCACAGCCGCATCGGCGCCTCCGGCCCGCGCGCGGGCGTCACAGGGGCGCCCCGCCCGATTGCATTTCCCGCCCCTGCGGACTATCTCGGCAGCAACGCCGCGACCGGAAGGCTTGCCCGCATGAACTGGATCTCCAACTACGTCCGCCCGAAGATCAATTCGCTCTTTTCGCGCCGCGAGGTGCCGGAGAACCTCTGGACCAAGTGCCCCGAGTGCGGAACGATGCTCTTCCACCGCGAGCTGGCCGAGAACCTGAATGTCTGCTCGACCTGCGACCACCACATGAACATCAGCCCGCGCGACCGCTTTGCTGCGCTGTTCGACGGCGGGATCTTCACCGAGGTCGAGGTGCCGGTCCCGCTGGCCGACCCGCTCCAGTTCCGCGACCAGAAGAAATATCCCGACCGGATGAAGGCCGCGCAGAAGGCCACCGGCGAAAAGGAGGCGATGCTCGTCGTCGAGGGTGAGATCGCCCGGACGCAGGTGGTCGCGGCCGCGCAGGATTTCAGCTTCATGGCCGGCTCGATGGGCATGTATGTCGGCAACGCCATCATTGCCGCGGCCGAGCGTGCGGTCCGGCTCAAGTGCCCGCTGATCCTCTTTGCCGCCGCGGGCGGTGCGCGGATGCAGGAGGGGATCCTCTCGCTGATGCAGATGCCGCGGACAACCGTCGCCGTGCAGATGCTGCGCGAGGCGGGCCTGCCCTACATCTGCATCCTGACCCATCCGACGACGGGCGGCGTGACCGCCTCCTACGCGATGCTGGGCGACGTGCAGATCTCCGAGCCTAACGCGCTGATCTGCTTTGCCGGCCCCCGCGTGATCGAGCAGACGATCCGCGAGAAGCTGCCCGAGGGATTCCAGCGCGCCGAATATCTGCTCGATCACGGCATGCTCGACCGGGTGACGCACCGCAAGGCCATGCGCGAGGAACTGGTGACGATCCTGCGCATGCTGATGAACCAGCCGCCGGCGATCAAGGGCGACCTGCCCGCGCCCGAGCCGCGGCCGGTGATCGACCTGCCGCCGCCACCCACGCCCGAGGCCATCGTCGAAAACAAGGCCGCCGAGTGAGCCTGCCCGCCTCTGACACCATCCTCGACCGGATGATGTCGCTTCATCCGAAGGTCATCGACCTGACGCTCGACCGGGTGCACCGCCTGCTGGCGGGGCTCGGGAACCCCGAGCGGTCGCTGCCGCCGGTGATCCATGTCGCCGGGACGAACGGCAAGGGCTCGACCCAGGCCATGATCCGGGCGGGGCTCGAGGCGCAGGGGCTGCGGGTCCATGCCTACACCTCGCCCCATCTTGCACGCTTTCACGAGCGCATCCGCCTCGCCGGAGAGTTGATCTCCGAGCCGGCCCTCGCCGCGCTCCTCGACGAATGTCTCGAGGCCAACGGCCCCGAGCCGATCACCTTCTTCGAGATCACGACCTGCGCGGCCTTCCTCGCCTTCGCGCGCACACCGGCCGATTGCACCCTCCTCGAGGTCGGCCTCGGCGGCCGGCTCGACGCGACCAACGTGGTCGATGAACCCCGCCTGACCATCATCACCCCGGTCTCGATCGATCATCAGCAGTTTTTGGGCGAGACCCTGCCCGAGATCGCGGGCGAAAAGGCCGGCATCCTCAAGCGGCGCATCCCGTGCGTGGTGGGCCCGCAGGAGGCGGCCGCACTCGAGGTGATCGAGGCGCGGGCGGCGCGGCTCGGCGTGCCGCTGCTCGCCCACGGCCAGCAGTGGCAGGTCTGGGAAGAGCGCGGCCGGATGATCTTCCAGGACGAGTCCGGCCTCCTGGACCTGCCGCTTCCGAACCTGCCGGGCCCGCATCAGATCCAGAACGCCGGCGCGGCCCTCATGGCCCTGCGCCACCTCGGCGCCCCCGAACCCGCCTGCGAGGCCGCCGTCACCCGCGCCGACTGGCCGGCCCGGATGCAGCGCCTGCGCCGCGGCCCCCTGCCCGAGAGCGCACCGGGGATCGAACTCTGGCTCGACGGCGGGCACAATCCGGCCGGCGGCGAAGCGGTGGCCGCGACGCTGGCGCGGATGCCGCCGCGGACCACGCATCTGATCTGCGGGATGCTGAACACCAAGGATGTGACGGGCTACATGCGCCCCCTCGCGGCCCATGCGGCGCGGCTCCACGCAGTCGATATCCCCGGAGAGAAGAACACGCTGCCCGCGAGCGAGACCCGGGCCGCCGCCGAAGCCGCCGGACTGGCCGCCTCGACCGCACCGTCGGTCGCCGCCGCCCTCGCCGTCATCGCTCAGCAGGAGCCTGGCGCGCGCGTCCTCATCTGCGGTTCGCTCTACCTCGCCGGCACGATCCTGCGCGAGAACGGCTGAAGCCCCTTCCGTCCTTTCACTCTGTCCAAATATCCCGCGGGGGACGCGACGAACGCAGTGAGGAGCCGCCGCGCCCGCAGGGCGGGGCAACGGGGGCGCGAAGCCCCCGTCCGCCGCCGGCCGACGCGCGGCATCGAAGGGTCAGGAGAGATGCTCGCGGAACATCTCCACCACCCGCTCATAGACGGGGCGCTTGAAGGGCACGATCGAGGCCACCATCTCCTCGGCCCCGATCCATCGCCAGCACGAGAATTCGGCGTGCTCGGTTGCGATCCCCACCTGCTCGTCCGTGCCGAGATAGCGGAACAGGAACCATTTCTGCCGCTGTCCGCGGTATTTCCCGCCCCACACGCGGCCCAGAAGATCGGGCGGCAGATCGTAGGTCACCCAGTCCGGCGCCTTGGCCACGAACTCGACGAGGGCCGCGGGGATGCCGGTTTCCTCCTGCAGCTCGCGAAGCGCCGCCTGGCGCGGCTTCTCGTCCGCGTCGATGCCGCCCTGCGGCATCTGCCAGGCTGGCACCGGGCTGTCGATCCGCTGGCCGGCGAAGATGAGCCCCTCGCGGTTGATCAGCACGATGCCCACGCAGGGGCGATAGGGCAAGGCCTCGGGGTCGATCACATGTTCCATGGCCGCCTCACGGTTTCACTTCGATGGCGGCGAGGCCCTTGAGGATATCAACCGCATAGGCCAGCTGGTAATCCTCGTCCCGCAGCTTGGCCGCCTCTTCGGCGCGCGCCCGCTCGGCTTCGAGCAGCTTCTTCTCGTCCTCGCTCATCGAGTCGTTCGAGAGCACGCCCCGCAGATCCGCCTCCGAGCGGTTACGGGCGGCCGGGCCCGGCGCGGCGGTGTCCTCTTCCTCGGTCCCGGCCGGCCGGCTCGGCGGCTGGTTCACCACGATGTCCGGCGCCACGCCCAGCGCCTGGATCGAGCGGCCCGACGGCGTGTAGTAGCGCGCGGTGGTCAGCCGCATCGCCCCCTCGCCGCGCAGCGGGATCACCGTCTGGACCGATCCCTTGCCGAAGCTCTTGGTGCCGACGACGATGGCGCGGCGGTGGTCCTGCAGGGCGCCCGCCACGATTTCCGAGGCCGAGGCCGACCCGCCGTTGATCAGCACGACCATCGGCTTGCCGCCGATCAGGTCACCGGCGGTCGCGTTGAACCGCTCGCCATCGCCCGCGGCGCGGCCGCGGGTCGAGACGATCTCGCCCTTGTCGAGGAAGGCGTCCGAGACCTGGATCGCCTGCGTGAGCAGCCCGCCGGGGTTGTTGCGCAGGTCGAGGACGATCCCGTTGACCTTGTCGAGCCCGCCGAGTTCCTTGGCGCCGCTTTCCAGCCCCTCCTTGAGGCCCGAGAAGGTCTGGTCGTTGAAGGTGGTCAGGCGCACCACGACGGTATTGCCCACCACACGGCTGCGCGCCGCCACCAGCTTGATCGTGTCGCGGATGATCGAGACGTCGAACGGTTCGGCCGTGCCCTCGCGCACCACGGTGATGATGATCTCCGAGCCCACGGGGCCGCGCATCATGTCCACCGCCTGATCGAGCGTCAGGCCCAGCACCGACTCGCCGTTCACATGGGTGATGAAGTCGCCGGCCTCGATCCCGGCCGCATCGGCGGGCGTGCCGTCCATCGGCGAGACGACCTTGACGAAACCTTCCTCCTGCGTGACCTCGATGCCGAGGCCGCCGAACTCGCCGCGGGTCTGCACCTGCATGTCGCTGAAATCGTCGGGCGGCAGGTAGCTGGAGTGGGGGTCGAGCGAGGTCAGCATCCCGTTGATCGCCGCCTCGATCAGCTTGTCGGTCTGGACCTCCTCGACATATTGCGCGCGGATGCGCTCGAAGATGTCGCCGAACAGGTCGAGCTGTTCATAGACCGTCTTCGACCGCTGCTGCTCCTGCGCGATGAGGGGCCCGGCCACCTGGGTCGCCATCAGCACGCCGGCGACGGTGCCGCCCAGCGCGGCCATCATGTATTTCCTCATGGCGGTCCTATTCCCCGTTTGCCTCGAACCAGTCCGCCGGATCGACCGGCTCGGCCCCTTGTCGCAGTTCCAAGTAAAGCGTTTCCGTATCCCGAGCGCCAGCGCCCGGCCCGCCGGTTGCGGCGGGATCGGTCACGCGCGGCTCGCCCCCCATCAGCCCCAGCGGCGCCCCTGCGGCGACGACCTCGCCCGTGTCACCATAGACGGTGCCCAGTCCGGCCAACACCAGCAGATAACCGGCGCCGGGCTCGAGGATCATCACATTTCCGTAGTCGAGAAGCGGCCCGCGGTAGCGGATCGTGGCGGGCCAGGGCGCGGTCACCAGCGCCTGCGGCCGCGCCGCGATCAGGATGCCGGGCCGGCGGACACCGGCCGCATCGGCCTCGTTCGCCCGGCGCAGGATCGTGCCCAGCACCGGCAGCGGCAGGCGGCCCCGCGCACCCTCGAAATCGCGCGCGGCGGCATCGGGATCGCCGGTGGCCAACCCGCCCGCGAAGGCATCGAGCGTGTCGGCGCTTTCCAGAAGCCCCCGCAGCACCTCGGGGTCTTCGGTGAAGCGCGTCGGCAGATCCACCCGGTCCGAGATCGCCTTGCTCAGCGCCGTCCGCGCCTCCTGCGCCACCGCGAGGCCTTCGGCCAGCGTCCGACCTGCGGCAGTCTGCAGTTCGCGCAGGTCGCGCATCTCGCGCACCTGCTGGCGCAGCGACTCGGCCTGCGCCAGCAGCGCGGGGGTCACGTCCGACAGGATCATGCCCGAACGCGCGGTGCCCAGCGGCCCCGTGGGATGCATCAGCAGCAACGGCCCGGGACGCGCATCCATCCGCGCCAGCACGCCCAGCAGCTGCGATATCTCGTCGCGCTTGGCCTCGAGCAGCATCTCGAGCACCGACTCGCGGATGGCCGCTTGCCGAAGATTCTCACGCAGGGCCGCCAGACCGCGTTCGTAGGCGCGGATCGTGGTGGTCAGCGCGGCCACCCGGTCGCGCGCGCCCTGCGCCTGTTGCAGGGCCGTCACCGCGGCCTGCAGATCGCGCGCCGCCTGCGCTGCCTCCTGCGCCACGGTCACGGCCGAGGCCGGCGTGGCAAGAAGGCCCAGCGCGAGGACGAGCGCGCGGATCATGCCTCGATCAGGCTCCGTCCGGTCATCTCCTCGGGCTGCGGCAAGCCCATCAGCTGCAGGAGCGTCGGGGCCAGATCGGCCAGCCGGCCCGCGCGCAGCCGCGCCCCCGCCGGCCCGCCGACAAGAATCACCGGCACCGGGTTCGTCGTATGCGCCGTGTGCGGCCCGCCCGTCTCGGGATCGACCATCGTCTCGCAGTTGCCGTGGTCGGCGGTCACGATCATCGCCCCGCCCGCTTGGCGAACCGCCTCGGCCGCGCGGCCGAGGCCGCGGTCCACCTCTTCGCAGGCGGTCATGGCGGCCCTGAGATCGCCGGTATGGCCCACCATGTCGGGGTTGGCGTAGTTCACCACGATCAGGTCATAGCCCTCGCCGATCGCCTGCACGAGATGGTCGCTGACATCCGGGGCCGACATCTCGGGTTGCAGGTCATAGGTCGCGACCTTGGGCGAATTGGCCATGTAGCGGTCCTCGCCCGCCTCGGGCACCTCCTTGCCGCCGTTCAGGAAGAAGGTGACATGGGGGTATTTCTCGGTCTCGGCGATGCGGAACTGGCGCAGCCCGTGGCTGGCCACCCACTCGCCCAACGTGTTGCGGATCACCTGCTTGGGATAAGCGGTGGTCATGAAGCGGTCATGCTCGGCCGAATAATCCACCATCCCGAGGAAGCCCGACCAGTCCGGGCGCCGGCCGGTGTCGTAGGCGTCGAACCCCGGTTGGGCGAGACCCGCGAGGATCTCGCGCGCCCGGTCGGCGCGGAAGTTGAGGCAGAAGAAGCCATCGCCATCCGCGGCACCGGCATAGCTGCCGATCACGGTCGGTGCGATGAACTCGTCGGTCTCGCCGCGCGCCAGCGCCGCCGCCACCGCGGCCACGGCGTCCGCCGCCCGCTCGCCCCGCCCGTGCAGCATCGCGTCCGAGGCGCGCTTGACCCGGTCCCAGCGCTTGTCGCGGTCCATCGCCCAGTAGCGCCCGATCACCGTCCCGATGCTGGCCCCCAGGGGCAGCGCCTCGGCCAGGTGCTGCACGAAGCCGCCCGCCGAGGTCGGCGCCACGTCGCGGCCGTCGGTGATCGCATGGATCACCACCGGCACGCCCGCGGCCGCGATCACCTCGACCGCGGCGATGAGGTGCTGGATGTGGCCATGCACCCCGCCGTCCGAGACGACGCCCATCAGATGAGCCGTGCCGCCCGCGGCCTTGACCTTGGCGATGAAGTCGCAGAGCGCCGGGTTCTGCGCGAAGGTGCCCTCCTCGATGGCGAGGTCGATGGCGCCGAGATCCATCGCCACCACCCGGCCCGCGCCGATGTTGGTATGCCCCACCTCGGAATTGCCCATCTGCCCGCGCGGCAGGCCCACGTCGGGGCCGTGGGTGATCAGCGTCGCGTTCGGGCAGGTCGCCATCAGCCGGTCGAAGGTCGGGGTATCGGCCAGCGCCACGGCGTTCGCCTCGCGCTCGGCACGCAGACCCCAGCCGTCGAGGATGCAGAGGACGACGGGTTTCGGTGCGGTCATGGAAGGGCCTTTCACTGGAATGGCCGGGTTTTACGCCGCGAGACCGGCCTCGGCAACCGTGGCGGTCAGGCGGCCCTCGGCATGGCCGGTGACGGTGGCGGAAATGATCCGCCCCTCGGGCAGGTCGGCGGCAAAGGCAACCTCGGTGAACTGCTCGGTGCGCCCCATGCGCGGACCCTCCATCAGCACGCGATGGGCAAGGCCGCGCTGCGCCTGAAGATGCGCCAGAAGCCGCGCGTCGCCCAGTCCGCGCAGCCGCGCCGCGCGCTCGCGGATCAGGGGGCCGGCCAGCTGCGGCATCCGCGCGGCGGGCGTGCCCTTGCGCGGCGAGAAGGGGAAGACATGCAGGAAGGTCAGCCCGCAGTCCGCGACCAGCTTCAGCGAGTTCTCGAACGCCTGTTCGGTTTCGGTCGGAAAGCCTGCGATGATGTCGGCGCCGAAGACTAGATCGGGACGCAGCCGCCGCGCCTCTTCGCAGAAGCGGATGGCGTCGTCGCGCAGGTGGCGGCGCTTCATCCGCTTCAGGATCAGGTCGTCGCCATGCTGGAGGCTGAGGTGCAGGTGCGGCATCAGCCGGGGTTCGGTCGCGATGGCACCCATCAGCGCCTCGTCCGCCTCGATCGAATCGATCGAGGAGATCCGAAGGCGCTGGAGGTCCGGCACCAGCCGCAGGATCCGCATCACCAGATCGCCCAAGCGGGGCTGCGCCGGCAGGTCGGCGCCCCACGAGGTCAAGTCGACCCCGGTCAGCACCACCTCGGCAAAGCCGCGGTCCACCAGCCGGCGGATCTGCTCGACCACCACCCCCGCCGGGACCGAGCGCGAATTGCCCCGCCCGTAGGGGATGATGCAGAAGGTGCAGCGGTGATCGCAGCCGTTCTGGACCTGCACATAGGCGCGGTGGCGGCCGAAGCCGTCGATCAGGTGGCCCGCCGTCTCGCGCACCGACAGGATGTCGTCCACCTGCACCCGCTCGGTCTCGCCGATCAGGTCGGGCGCCATCGCAGCCCAGGTCGAGGCCTGCATCTTCTCGGTGTTGCCGATCACCCGGTCCACCTCGGGCATGGCCGAGAAGGTCGCAGGCTCGGTCTGCGCGGCGCAGCCGGTGACGATGATCGTGGCGCCCGGATTGTCGCGGCGGAGGCGGCGAATCTCCTGCTTGGCCTTGCGCACGGCCTCGGCCGTCACGGCGCAGGTGTTGACCACGACGGCATTGTCCACGCCCGCGGCGGCGGCAAGCTCCTTCATCGCCTCGGTCTCGTAGGCGTTCAGCCGGCAGCCCAGCGTGGAAAAGACCGGCGCACTCATGCCAGCGCCATCATCTCGGGCGACAGCCGGCCTTCGAAGACATGGGCCACCGGCCCCGAGAGCCAGACGCCATCCTCGCGCCAGTCCACCTCGAGCGTGCCGCCATCCATCTCGAGCACCACCTGCCGCCCCGTCAGGCCGCGCCGGGCCGCGGCCACCGCCGTCGCGCAGGCCCCCGAGCCGCAGGCCAGCGTGATGCCCGCCCCGCGCTCCCAGACGCGCAGCCGCAGCCGGTCCGGCCCGATGAGGCTCGCAAACTCCACGTTCGTCCGTTCGGGAAAGAGCGGATCGGTCTCAACCGCCGCCCCCTGCCCCGCAAGATCGACCGCCTCGGCATCCTCGACAAAGAAGATGCAGTGCGGATTGCCCATCCCCACCGCCGCCGGTGCGCCGGCCAGAGGCAGGCTTTCGGTGGTGACTTCGCGGGCGAGCGGGATCTCGGACCACAGAAGCTGCGGCGCGCCCATGTTCACCGACACCAGCCCGTCCGTCCGGCGCACCGCATGCAGACGGCCGCGCGCGGTGACCAGCGCCACCGCATCCCGGCCCAGATCCCGCATGATGTAATCGCAGACGCAGCGGGTCGCGTTGCCGCAGGCGCCCGCGCGCGACCCGTCCGAGTTCCAGAAGTCCAGCGCGAAATCCGCATTCGCATGATCGCGGATCTCGGCCAGCTGGTCGAACCCCACGCCGCGGTGCCGGTCGCCCAGCGCCCGCGCGAGCCCAGCCGTCATGACCGCCCCGCGCCCGCGCGAGTCGATCACCACGAAATCATTGCCCGCCCCGTGCATCTTCATGAAGCCGAGGCCAGAGGTAGCGCCCATGTCCATCATGCCGCACCCTATACGCCCCTCGGGATCTTTTTGCCAGAGCGGGCGATCTTTCTTCACGATTGGCCCTTGACCCCCCGGAGCCGGTTGCGTAGAGAGCGGCGCAGTCAGGAACGACGGTCGCACCGCCGCTTCCGACATGGTGAGGGCGGGTAGCTCAGTGGTAGAGCAGCTGACTTTTAATCAGCTGGTCGTGGGTTCGATACCCACCCCGCTCACCATTTCTTCCAGAACAGTCCGAAGGTTGCGCGGAACCTCCTGAGCAGGTCTCGCGTTCGCTCCGTACAGGCACGGAGGTTTTCATGCGGGTTCGGTCGGGCTGAGGATGGATATCAGCCGCACGAGTGATGTCTGGTGGAAGAACGCGGTCTTCTACTGCCTTGATGTCGAGACCTTTCAGGACAGCAACGGCGACGGCGTCGGCGATTTCGCCGGGTTGACGCGGCGGCTCGACCATCTGGACCGGCTTGGCGTGAGCTGCATCTGGCTGATGCCCTTCTACCCGAGCCCCAATCACGACGACGGCTACGACGTGACCGACTACTACGCCGTCGATCCGCGGCTCGGCACGATGGGCGATCTCGTGGAGTTCCTGCGGGCCGCACGAAATCGCGGCATGCGAGTGATCGCCGACCTCGTCGTGAACCACACGTCGCGCGAACATCCCTGGTTTCAGGCGGCGCGCTCCGATCCGGCCTCGCCGTACCACGACTGGTATGTCTGGCGCGACGAGAAGCCCGAGGAGGACGCTTCGTCGCTGATCTTTCCGGGCGAGGAAGACAGCAGCTGGAGCTGGGACCCGCAGGCCAAGAAGTACTACCTGCACCGGTTCTACAGCCACCAGCCCGATCTCAATGTCGAGAACCCCGCGGTGCGGGACGAGATCCGCCGCATCGTCGGCTTCTGGCTGCAGCTCGGCCTGTCGGGCTTCCGGGTCGATGCCGTGCCCTTCCTGCTCGAGCAGATGTCCACCGAGGACAAGGGCTTTGCGCCCCATCGCTGGCTGCGCGACCTGCGCGCCTTCATCAACCGGCGCTCGGGCGAGGCGGTTCTGCTGGGAGAGGTCAACCTCGACTACCCCGACGTGCGGCGGTTCTTTGGCGACGAGGACGGCGACGAGCTGCACATGTGCCTCGACTTCAACCTCAACCAGGCCATGGCGCTGGCGTTGGCGCGCGAGGATGCCGGCCCGATCGTGCACGGGCTGCGCCACATGCCCGAGCTGGCGGCGGACGATTGCTGGGCCCACTTCCTGCGCAATCATGACGAATGGTCGCTCGACAAGCTGACCGAGGCCGAGCGTCAGGAGGTCTTTGCCAGCTTCGGGCCCGATCCCGACATGCAGCTCTTCGGGCGCGGGCTGCGCCGGCGGATGCCGACGATGTTCAAGGGCAACGAGGCGCGGATGCGGATGGCCTATGCGCTGATGACCTCGATGCCGGGGGCGCCGGTGCTCTTCTACGGGGAAGAGATCGGCATGGCCGAGAACCTCGACATCCCCGGCCGTCTCGCGGTGCGGGCGCCGATGCAGTGGGAAAGCGGGCACAACGGCGGCTTCTCTCCCGCGCCGGCGGACAAGCTCTATCGTCCGGTGGTTTCGCAGGGACGCTGGGCGCCGTCCCGCATCAATGTCGCCGAGCAGCAGGACCGGCCGGATTCGTTCTTCAAGTTCATGGAACAGCTCATGCGGCGGCGGCGGGAATGTCCCGAGATCGCCTTCGGCACCCACGCCGTCCTGCCGATGGCCGAGGCTCCCGTCTTCGCCATCCGCCACGACTGGGAGGGCCGGACGCTGATCGCGTTCGCCAATCTCGGCAGCAAGGAGCAGACCGTGACCTGTTCCCTCTCTGACATCGGCTCGATCGGCACGCTCCGCCCGATCCTCGGCAGCGGCAAGATCTCGGTGAAGAAGACCGAACTGACCGTCGAGCTGGAGGGCTATGGCCTCCGCTGGATCAGGTTCGAGGTCTGATCCCGCCGCGGCCGCGCCGGGAACATCGGCCCCCGCCCCCGGTTTCCCTCTGGCGGCGCCCCGACCGGCGCCGAAAGGAGGAACCTATGGCACATGCGGACAAGAAGCACTTCGGTCAGGGCGTGCAGGGCAAGGGTGACGGCACCGGCGCAGGAGCCGAGGCCGACATGACCGAAATCCCGGCCAACTCGGTGCTGTCCAACCGCGACAAGCGCGGCAGCGAGAGCCGCGGCAAGGACGGTGGACACGTCAAGACCGAGCAGTATCAGGACCATGCGGGCAACCGCCGGCCCGACTGAAAGGAACTCCCATGAGCACCAAGACCCCACCCATTCCGCCCGCCAACCGCAGCGACAAGGGGCCCGGCGGCCCGGAGCACGAGGCATCCGGCGACACGAGCGCGGCCGCGGGCCGTCCCGACCCGGACAAGCAGGGCCAGCCCGCCAACAGCAAGATCAACACGACCCATCAGGGCCACCAGCAGGATCGGTGACATGTCCACATCCTCGAAGACCCCGGCGAGCATCCGGCACGGCGGCCCCGGCGCCTCGCACGAGAACGCCAAGGAGCCGCCGGAGGTGACGAAGCCGCCGGCCGACAGCGACGAACGCGATCACAGCAAGGTGTCGGGCGGAGGCGGCGAGCAGGATCGCCACCACACGCACGACCCCGACCGCAAGTGAGGCGGCAGGGACGGATGGCCGGGCGCGGATCGCTCTGCGCCCGCGCGCGTCCGTCCCGCATCCCGGCCGCGCTGCGCGTGTCCATCCCCCCACGCGCATGCGCCGCCCCCCTTCCGAGGCAAGCAACGCGATGATCCGCGCAGGCATCGGCGGCTGGGTGTATCCGCCGTGGCGGGGTAGCTTCTATCCGGCGGGCCTTCCGCAAAAGCGCGAGCTGGAGCACGCCGCGCGCCGCCTGACCACCCTCGAGATCAACGGCACCTACTACCGCACGCAGACGCCCGACAGCTTCGCGCGCTGGCATGACGAGGTGCCCGAGAATTTCGTCTTTGCGCTGAAGGCCCCGCGCTTCGCCACCAACCGCAAGCGCCTTGCCGAAGCGGGCGAGTCGGTCGCGCGCTTCCTCGACAGCGGCCTCCTGCGGCTGGGCGACAAGCTCGGGCCGATCAACTGGCAGTTCCTTCCCACCAAGGTCTTCGACCGGCAGGATTTCGCGGCCTTCCTGGCCCTTCTGCCGCCCGAGCACCGGGGCCGGCGCCTGCGTCATGCCGTCGAGGTCCGGCACGACAGCTTCCGCGATCCCGCCTTTGTCGAGATGGCGGCCGAACGCGGCGTGGCGGTGGTTCTGGCGGGCGACAGCGAGCACCCCCAGATCGCGGACCAGACCGCCGACTTCGCCTATCTGCGCATCATGGGCACCCGCGAGGGAGAGCCCGAGGGCTACCCGCCCGACCAACTCGACCTCTGGGCCGCGCGCGCCCGCAGCCTCGCGGCCGGGCGCGCGCCAGAGGGGCTGTCTCGGGTCACACAAGCGGTCTCCAACCCGAGCGACGTCTTTCTCTATGTGATCTCCGGTTGCAAGGCGGCGAATCCGGCGGCGGCCGAGGCGCTGATCCGCCGAGTCTCCTGAACAAGGCGCCCACCGCGCAGGCAAACCATCGACATCTGCGGTCTTTTTGGGCACCCTCATCCAAGTGCCGCCCGCCCGGCAGGTGCCCGCCTTGCACCTGCGCCACAGGAGGGCAGCCTCGCATCTGATTTCGCGCATGAGGAGAGAGTGATGTTCCGCGCCCCCGCCGCCGCCCTTGCCGCGGCCTTCACCGTCACCGCCGCCACGGCCGGGGCCGAGACCGCGATGCCCTTCGCGCTCGACTGGAAGTTCGAGGGCCCCGCCGCTCCCTACTTCGTGGCCCTCGATCAGGGCCATTTCGCCGCCGAGGATCTCTCGGTGCAGATCTCCGAGGGGGCAGGCTCGCTCGACGCGATCCCGAAGGTTGCGACCGGCGCCTTTCCGGTGGGCTTTGCCGACATCAACAGCCTGATGAAGTTCCTCGACCAGAACCCCGGCGCGCCGGTGATCGCCGCCATGATGATCTACGACAAGCCCCCCTTCGCGGTGGTGGGTCGCAAGTCGCAGGGGATCGAGGCGCCGAAGGATCTCGAAGGGCGCAAGCTCGGCGCGCCGCCGCCCGATGGCGCCTGGGCGCAGTTCCCGATCTTCGCCGCCGAGAACGGTCTCGACATGGCCGCCATCACGGTCGAGCCGGTGGGCTTCCCCACCCGCGAGCCGATGCTGGCCGAGGGTCAGGTCGATGCGGTGACGGGCTTCTCCTTCTCGTCCACCCTCAACCTGATCCGGCTGGGCGTGCCCGAGGACGACATCTCGACCCTGCTGATGGCCGATCATGGCGTGGCGCTCTATGGCAATGCGATCATCGTCAACACCGACTTCGCCGAGGCCAACCCCGAGGCGGTGACCGGCTTCCTGCGCGCCGTGGCCAGGGGCTGGAAGGACAGCGTGGCCGATCCCGATGCGGCCATTGCCGCGCTGATCCAGCGCAACCCGGCCGCCGATGCCGCGCTGGAAGAGCGCCGGCTGCAGATGTCGATCGCGGACAATGTGGTGACCGACTGGGTGAAGGCCAACGGCATGGGCAACATCGACCCGGACCGGATGGCGCGCGCCATCGAGCAGACGAAATCCGTCTATGAGTTCCAGAACGCGCCCGATGCCGCGCTCTATTTCGATCCGCAGTGGCTGCCCGCCGACGGCAGCCTGACCTTCGAGTAACCTTCGAGCGATCGGGGACGTCTCCCGGCGTCCCTCCCTGCCGGGAAGCGCATGGCCAATCTCATCGACATCAGGGGCGTGACCCACGCCTACCGAACTCCGCTCGGCCCGCTGCCGGTGCTCGAGGATCTGAACATCGCCGTTCCCGAGGGCGAGTTCTGCGCCGTCGTGGGCCCCTCGGGCTGCGGCAAGTCCACCCTCACGCGGCTGGTGGCGGGGCTGATGAAGCCCGACCGCGGCGAGGTCTGGCTGCACGGCGAGCGCGTGACCTCGCCGCGCCGGACGGTGGGAATGGCCTTTCAGAACCCGGTGCTGCTCGAATGGCGCACGATCCTCGAGAACGTGATCCTGCCGCTCGAGATCGTGGCCCCGCGGATGCCGCGCAAGGACCGCGTGGACCGCGCGATGGCGCTGCTGGAAATGGTGGGCCTCAAGGGCTTCGAGGCCAAGCGCCCGAGCCAGCTTTCGGGGGGGATGCGCCAGCGCGCCTCGCTCTGCCGGGCGATCGTGCACAAGCCCGACGTGCTGATCATGGACGAGCCCTTCGGCGCGCTCGACAATTTCACCCGCGAGGATCTGTGGCAGACGATGCGCGACCTGCGCGCGGCCGAGCCCTTCACCTGCGTCCTCATCACCCACGACCTGCGCGAGAGCGTCTTCCTCGGCGATCAGGTGATCGTGCTGTCGGGGCGCCCGGCCAGCACCCAGTTCATCCTGAACGTGGGCCTGCCCGCCGACCGGCGCATCGACGTCCTTTACACGCCCGAGGCGACCGACATGCTGCACATCCTGCGCGACCAGATCCGCATCGCGCAGGGGCGCGAGGGTGAGGTGCACTGATGGATCTCGCCCGCAAGATCGGCGTGCCCCTCGCCGCGATCCTGATGTTCCTCGCGCTCTGGGAGGGGATCGTCTGGTGGAACGGCTGGCCCAACTACAAGATGGCCTCGCCCTCGGACCTGCCGCCCGCCTACGCCCGCTACTGGGAGCTGTTCCTGACGATGGGCTGGCAGACGCTGTGGCGGACGGTGGCGGGCCTCGGGCTCGCCGTCCTGTTCGGCACGCTTCTGGGCATGATGATGGGCTTCTCGCGCATCGCCCGCGACGGGCTCTATCCGCTGCTGGTGGGCTTCAACGCCATTCCCAAGGCCACGCTGGTGCCGGTGCTGGCGCTGATCTTCATCGGCCAGCACGATTTCAACACCGTGCTGATGGCCTTCCTGATCTCGTTCTTCCCGATCGCGGTCTCGGTCGGCATCGGCCTTTCCACGCTCGAGCCGGAATACCGCGACATCCTCCGCTCGCTTGGCGCCTCGAAGCTCACGATCTTCTGGAAGATCGCCCTGCCCAAGACCCTGCCCGAGTTCTTCGGCGCGCTGAAGGTCTCGGTCACGCTCGCCTTCATCGGCACGAACCTCGTCGAGATCGTCAGCCCGCACGGACGCGGCCTCGGCGCGCTCTTCAAGTCGGGCGAGACGAACGGCGACTATCCCCTGATGTTCGCCGTCCTCATCGCGCTCGCCTTCCTCGGGATCCTGCTCTACTATGCCGTGGTCGCGCTCGAACGGATCTTCGCCGGCTGGGCCGAGCGTCCGCAGCACTGACATTCACGAAGCGCGAAATGCACGGGCTGGCCCAACCGGCCTGTTGCCTTTTCACCGGATCGCCCCTCAAACTCGACCGGACACACCGACAGGGAGCACGGATGATGGAAGGCTTGGCACAGGCGAACGACCTCAGCGAGGTCATCGAGGCCGACCGCGCGCACATGTGGCACCACCTGAGCCAGCACAAGCAATATGAGACGGTCGATCCCCGCATCATCGTTGAAGGCAAGGGCATGCGCGTCTGGGACGCGGCGGGCAAGGAGTATCTCGACGCGGTCTCGGGCGGCGTCTGGACGGTCAACGTGGGCTACGGCCGCGAAAGCATCGCCAACGCTGTGCGCGACCAGCTGATCCGCATGAACTACTTCGCCCATTCCGCGGGCTCGATCCCGGCCTCGCTCTTCTCGAAGCGGCTGATCGAGAAGATGCCGGGCCTCTCGCGCGTCTATTACTCGAACTCGGGCTCCGAGGCGAACGAGAAGGTCTACAAGATGGTGCGCCAGATCTCGCACCGGCATCACGGCGGGCGCAAGAACAAGATCCTGTTCCGCGAACGCGACTACCACGGCACCACGATCACGGCGCTCGCCACCTCGGGCCAGCCGCAGCGGGCCGAGCAGTATGGCCCCCTGACGCCGGGCTTCGTGATGGTCCCGCACTGCCTCGAATACCGCAAGCAGTGGGATGTCGAGAACTACGGCGAACGCGCGGCCGGCGCGATCGAGGAGGTGATCCTGCGCGAGGGCCCCGACACGATCGGCGCGCTCTGCCTCGAGCCTGTGACGGCGGGCGGCGGCGTGATCGTGCCCCCGGCCGGCTACTGGGAGCGGGTGCAGGAGATCTGCCGGAAATACGAGATCCTTCTGCACATCGACGAGGTGGTCTGCGGTCTCGGCCGCACCGGTACCTGGTTCGGCTACCAGAACTTCGGGGTGAAGCCCGATTTCGTGACCATGGCCAAGGGCGTGGCCTCGGGCTACGCCGCCATCTCCTGCACGGTGACGACGGAAGCCGTGTTCGAGATGTTCAAGGACAACCCGGACGATCCGATGAGCTATTTCCGCGACATCTCGACCTTCGGCGGCTGCACTGCGGGGCCGGTCGCGGCGCTGGAAAACATGCGGATCATCGAGGAGGAGGGCCTGCTCGAGAACACGCTGAAGATGGGCACCCGCGTGATCGCGAACCTCACCGCGCTGCAGGAGAAGCACGCCGTGATCGGCGAGGTGCGCGGCAAGGGCCTGTTCTGCGGCGCGGAACTGGTGGCGGACCGCGCCACGAAAGAGCCGATGGACGAAAAGCGCGTGGCGGCCGTGGTGGCCGACGTGAACGCGCAGGGCGTCATCATCGGCATGACCAACCGCAGCCTGCCGGGCTTCAACAACACGCTCTGCCTGTCTCCGGCGCTGATCGCCACGCCCGACGACATCGACCAGATCACCGACGCCATCGACCGCGCCCTGACCCGCGTCTTCGGCTGAAACAGCGGCGCCCGGGGCATGGCCTCGGGCGCCTGCGACCCGATGTCAGATTTCGCGTTTCGCACGTCGCTTTGTGATGTGCCGTGCGGGCCTCGGCGCTATAGCCCCTTCGGAAAGACCAACCCGAGGGAGCCCCATGTCGAAGTTCGTCCTCACCGTCACCTGCCCGACCCGCCGGGGCATCGTCGCAGCCATCTCGAACTTCCTCGCCGACAATGGCTGCAACATCACCGACTCGGCGCAGTTCGACGATCAGGAAACGGGGCGCTTCTTCATGCGCGTGGGCTTCCAGTCCGAGACCGGCGCCACCCTCGATGCGCTGAACGACAGCTTCGCCCGCATCGCCCCGGACTTCGAGATGGACTGGCAGATCTTCGACAGCTCCCGGAAACTCAAGGTCCTGCTGATGGTGTCGAACTTCGGCCACTGCCTGAACGATCTGCTCTACCGCTGGCGGATCGGGGCGCTGCCGATCGAGATCGTGGGCGTCGTCTCCAACCACTTGACCTACCAGAAGCTCGTGGTGAACCACGACATCCCCTTCCACCTCATCCGGGTCACGAAGGAGAACAAGCCCGACGCCGAGGCGCGCCTGCTTGCGCTGGTGGAAGAGACGGGCGCCGAACTGGTCGTCCTCGCCCGCTACATGCAGGTCCTGTCGGATTCCTTCTGCCAACGGATGTCGGGGCGGATCATCAACATCCACCATTCCTTCCTGCCCTCCTTCAAGGGCGCCAACCCCTACAAGCAGGCCTACCAGCGCGGCGTGAAGCTGATCGGGGCCACCGCCCACTATGTCACCGCCGACCTCGACGAAGGCCCGATCATCGAGCAGGACACCGTCCGCATCACCCACGCCCAGAGCCCGGACGACTATGTGAGCCTCGGCCGCGACGTGGAAGCCTCGGTGCTCGCCCGCGCGATCCACGCCCACATCCACCACCGGGTCTTCCTGAACGGCAACAAGACGGTGGTGTTCCCCGCCTCGCCCGGCGCCCACGCCTCCGAACGCATGGGCTGAGCCGCCGAAAGCCTGCCCCTTTCACTCTGCCCAAATATCCCGGGGGTGCGGGGGCAGCGCCCCCGCTCTCAGGTCAGCTCCTCGGGCTTCAGCGGCAGATCGTCGTGCAGCGGCACCGTCTGGCGCTCGATCATCCGGCGGACGCGCGGCTTCTCCGGCCCCTCATGCAGCGCCAGCAGCCGGTCGGTCACCTCGGCATCCGCCTTCGTCCGCCGCTCGTGGTGGCGCAGATATTCCGCCCAGGTGGCCACGTGATAGCTCTCGGCCCAGATCCCCGGCCGTTCGAGATCCCGCAGCAGCACCCACTGCCGGGCCCCGTCCCGGATGCGGATCCGGCGCCGGTCGGCCATCGCGGCGAGGAACGGCTCCACATTCTCCGGCGCGACATCATATTCCACTGTAACCATGATCGGCCCCGACCGCGTCCTCAGATCGACCGGCAGCTTCGGCTCGACAAAGCGGCCGAGCGGATCGAGATCCTTCATCCCGAAGGCGGGCAGCGGCATCCGAAGACCCACGATCGCCCCCACCACCAGCACGGCCGCGGCCCCGAACAGGGCCTGGGCCACCCCGCCCGCCTCGGCGGCCTGCCCCCAGAGGAAGCTGCCCGCCGCCATCCCGCCGAAGGTCGCCGTCTGATAGAGCGCAAGCGCCCGGCCGACGACCCACCGCGGAGTGGCCAGCTGCACGCTCACATTGAAGAGCGACAGCGCCAGCACCCAGGCCGCGCCGGCCGGCAACAGCATCAGCCCCGACAGCCAGAGGTCGCGCGAAAGGCCCAAGCCCACCAGCGCCGCCGCAAAGAGCAGGAAGCCCGCGCGCACGATGGTCTCGTTCTGGAACCGCTCGCGCAGGCGGGCACCGGCAAAGGCCCCGCCGATCGCCCCCACACCAAAGCAGCCCAGCAGCGCGCCGTAGGTGAAGGCGCCCCCCGCGACCAGATCCCGCGCCACGATGGGCAGAAGCGCAAGCAGGCTGACCGCAGCCAGCCCGAAGAGAAAGCCGCGGAACAGCACCTTCAGCAGCACCGGAGACATGGACACATAGCGCAGACCCGCCGCGACGGCCGATCCCAGCGCCTCGCGCGGCAAGCGGCGCGGCGCATAGTCCGGCCGCCAGAGGAACAGCGCGAGGACGAGCGGCAGATAGCTCGCCGCATTGATCGCAAAGGCTGCGGCCGCGCCACCGGCGGCGACGATCAGCCCGCCCAGCGCCGGCCCGACACTGCGCATCAGGTTGAAGCCCATGCTGTTGAGCGCGACCGCCGACGGCAGGTCCGCGCGCGGGACGATGTCTCCGACCGAGGCCTGCCAGGAGGGATTGTGCAGCGCCACCCCCACGCCAATCAGGAAGGTGAAGGTCAGCAGCAGCCAGGGCGTGAGCAGCCCGGCCAAGGCCGCAAATGCCAGCGCCGCCGACACGGTCAGCATGAAAAGCTGCGCCGTCAGCATGAGGCGCCGCCGGTTCAGGCTGTCGGCCAAGGCGCCCGACGGCAGCGAGAAGAGCATGATCGGCAGCGTGGTCGAGGCCTGCACCAGCGCCACCATTCCCGCCGAATGGGTAAGTTCCGTCATCATCCAGCCCGCACCCACGGCCTGCACCAGCCCGCCGAAGTTCGAGACGATGCTCGCCATCCACAGGTTGCGGTAGGTCGGGAGGCGGAAGGGCGCGAGGGGTGAGACGCGGTCGGGCAAGGGAGAACCTTCTGTCGGGCCGGCTGTCCAATGGGTAGGGCGCGCGAGTGCGGCTGGCAAGGGATGCCCCGAAGGCCGTTTGAAATCCTCTGACAACGCCGGGAACCGGCACCCGTTCCGCCGGTTGACCGCGACGGCCTGCCCAAGGCCCAGGGCCGCGACAGGAGGACGGAAGGTGAAGGATGGCTGCGTTCTCGTCGAGATGGCGGACGGCACCCAGGCGTCGGTGCCGCGCGGTCTCGTCTATGTCACCGACTCCGCTCCCGGCATCACCCGGCGCCGCTGCGGACGGGGCTTTGTCTATCGCGGCCCCGACGGCCGCCTTCTCGGGCGCGAGGAGCGGGCACGGATCCTGAAGCTGGGGGTGCCGCCCGCCTACGAGAAGGTCTGGATCTGCCCGCTCGAGAACGGGCATCTTCAGGCGACCGGGTTCGACGCGCGCGGCCGCAAGCAGTATCGCTACCACCCGGACTGGGGAAGCTGGCGATCCCAGGCGAAATACGCCCTGCTTCCCGCCTTTGGCGAGGCGCTGCCACGGCTGCGCCGCCGCGTGTCGCGCGACCTCAAGGCCGAGGCGGGCGAGCTTGCCTTTTCGCTGGCCGCCCTCACCATGCTGATCGACCGGACCTGGCTGCGCGTCGGAAGTTCGGCCTATGCCGAAGAAAACCGCACATTCGGCGCCACCACGCTGCTCTCGCGCCATGTGAAGCTCCGCGAGGGTGAGGTGCGCCTCGACTTTCGCGCCAAGGGCGGCAAGCGCGTGCGGCAGGTGCTGAAGGACCGCCGCCTGCACCGCATCCTGCAGGAGATCGAGGACCTGCCCGGCCGCAACCTCTTCAACTGGATCGACGAGGAAGGTCAGGTCCGCCGCGTGGCCTCGCATCATGTGAACGACTACCTGGCCGAAGCCACCGAGCTTCCCGGCGCGAGCGCCAAGACCTTCCGCACCTGGGGCGGGTCGCTCGCGGCCTTCGGCGTGGCCCGCGCCACGGACGGCCGGCTGACCGTGAAGATGATGGCCGAGGCGGCAGCCGAGCGGCTGCACAACACACCCACGATCAGCCGCACCTCCTACATCCATCCCCGCATTCTCGGCCTCGCCGACCTGAAGCCCGAGGAGAGGCAGGACCAGCTCGCGGCGATCGAGCCCGCCGATCTGGCCGAACTGCGCAGCGAAGAGCGGATCATGCTGGGTTTCCTGCGCTCCTGACCGCCCACCCGGGCAAACGGCGCCGCGCCGGGGAGCGACGGCGCGGCGCGGGCCTCGGATGCGCGCGGATCAGCCGGACTTGTGCTCCGGCTTGCCCTTCCGCGGCGTCGAGGCCATTTCCTCGAGCTGGCTCTCGGACATGGATTTCTCCATGCTCTTCGAGGCGCCTTTCAGCTCGGTCTTCTTCGTGTCACCGCGCTTGGCCGACAGGGCCGCTCCGGCAGCCTTCTGCTGAGCCTTGGATCTGGCTGGCATGACGAGACCTCGGATCGTGTCGATGTGGTGGGATGCCCGGCGGCCGGTTCGCAGGGGCAACGGCCCCGCCCCCGCCTTGTTCCAGAAGGCGGCCGCCCGTGCGCGACAGGCTCGGCGGAGAGCCGCCGACCGCGCCCCCGTCGGAACCGAGCGCCACGGCAGCGGTTGAGCCGGACAAGAGCGGGAATGACTCGAAGAACTGCCGGAGCCTGAAGATGAGACTTGTGCCGATTGCCCTTGGGGCCCTGCTGCTTGCCACGCCGGTGGCCTTCTCGCAGTCCGATGCCATCGGACCGCCGCTCGTTGTGGTGGACAATGCCGAAGTCTTCGCCGGAATGGCGGTGTCCACGGCGCTCTTCAGTGTCGAGGCCAGCGAAACCGCCCTTCAGCGCACGCGGAACGAGCAGGTCCGGGCCTTTGCCGAGAAGGTGCTGGCCGAACGCCGCGACACGGCGGAGCGGCTGGTGAAGGCGGCCGAACAGGACAGCCTCGCCCTGAACCCCCGCATGTCACCCCGTCACGAGGCCGAAGCCCAGACGCTGCGCGCCGCAAATGACCAATTGTTCGATGACCTCTACCTCGCGGGCCAGCGCCGCGCCATGGATGAGGAGGTGACGCTCTATCAGGGGTTCGCCACGGCGGGTCAGGCGAGCGCCCTGCGAGAGACCGCCGGTGAACTTCTGCCGGGCATGGTTGCAAGCCAGGAAGAGGTGCGCGCCCTGACGTCACCGTCCGGCTGAGCTTGCAGTTACCCACAAGTTGGTGCGGTGAATTGATTCACCTGCCAGCCTTGGT